>NZ_JBNDJO010000006.1:0-410595 GCF_050434965.1 Paraburkholderia sp. GAS38
ACCACCCCTTCCCATCCCGAACAGGACCGTGAAACGACTCCACGCCGATGATAGTGCGGATTACCCGTGTGAAAGTAGGTAATCGTCAGGCTCCCTAGCAGCAAGCACAAACCCCACCCCGCAAAGGTGGGGTTTGTGCGTTTACGCGCTCAAAATTGAACGCACGCAACATCACCCTCAATCACAGCGCCAGCTGTATCACCCCGCATGTCGCCAGCGTACCGGTCCACAGCAGATCGAAGTTGAGCCACTTGGTGCGCAGACCCGCCACGCCGAAGTAATCGTAAACAGCTAGCGCGATCACCCCGGTCGTCAAAAGCATTGCCGCGCTGTGTACGCACAAGGCGATTGCTGCAACCGTCGCTGTAGAACCGGCGCTCGCGGCCGCAACCCCCGTTGCGTTAGACAACGCACTACATATCGGCATCAACGCTGGAATCAACATGAGTCCGGCGCCATGGGAACCCGCCATCACAAACGACCAAAGCGTGAGGCCGGCGAAGCCCGTTTGCATGCCGACCAACGGCCGCATCCGATGACCGCGCCACGCATGCCAGGCCGCCCAACCGATCAGCAACGTCCCACACACTCGATTCAGCACCGTGTGATCGATCACCATGCCCAGCGACAGTCCCGCCATCAACATGCTGCCGGCGGCAAGCGCATGACCTAGCGCGATCGGCACGAGCGATAGCAAAACCACCCGGCGACTGCGTCGATACAAGCCGAGCGCAACCGCGAACAGCCATCCCATCGCCGGGTTGAGACCGTGAAACGTGCCGAGTGCGGCGACCGCGAGCCATGTCCACCATGAGGAGGTTGGCGGAGTCATCTGCTCAGGGGTAGCAGTACGAATCGGACGAACAGTCGCCGCCTTGCAGGCGAATCTGATGCGGTCTATGCCCTTCGGGCCAGGCGAGGAAGAACTTCTCATCGAACGCCAGGCCGCCGTCCGTTCCGGCATCCAGTTTGACCATCCACCCGTCGATGCCTTCGGGATAGAACTGCGCATCCACCGCGCCGTAAAGCGAGTTCGTGAAGTAGACACGCTTGCCGTCGCGGCTGATCTCGACCATTTGCGGACCGCCATTGAGCGCACCATTCGATGCGCCGGGATGCGTCGCGTGCGAAACGATGCCGCCGATCCGCACTTTCCCCGTCAGTTTCGGTGCGAACGGATCGGACACGTCGTATTGCAGCAGGTCGCCCGTACCCCAGCAGGACACATATAGGAATCGATCGTCCATCGACAGATCGATGTCGCTTACCAGCGGCGGCACCGCACCGAATGATTTGAGCATTGGCGGCAGCAAAGCGGGATCGGCCGGCTCCGCCGGAATATCGATGATCTTGCGCACGGCCCATGTGTTCTTGTCGCGATACCAGACCCAGATGGACGACGACAGGTCCTTCAGACTAATCACGCAATTGACGAAGCCGTACGCTTTGGTCGGATCGTGGGCTGGGCGCAGTTCGAAGACGAGCTGATATTCCGGCCCAAAGTCGATCTCCTGCAGATGCTTGCGACGGGTGAAATCCCAGAAATGCAAACGACGGCCATAACGCGCACCGAGAAGCACTTCAGGAATCAGGCCGTCTTCAAAGGTGTCCGGCGTGCCCCATTCGCTGGTCACGAGGGTGTCGTAGCCCAGGTGCCACCAACCGTCGTAGGCCAACTGTTGCGGTCCGCGGTCGACCTCCCAGCGTCCGAGCGGCTCAAAGCTCTCAGGATCCAGCAGGAAAATCCCGCCCGGCGCACCGCCGTCGGTATTTCCGAGCGCCGTCACATAGATGCCGCCCGGACCGCAGTGCACGGTGTGCGGACGCGTGTAGCCGGTGCGGCTCGCAATCGTCTCCGGCTCGATCACCTTGGCGATGGTGGGGTTCAGCGGGTCGGCTTTCGTATCGAGGATATAGATGCGTGAGGAGCGTAGTCCCGGCACGACGAGGTAACGCCGCTCAGTATGCGGATGCGGCGCGTTGGGGCAAAGACATGAGGAGCAGGCGTTCCAGCCGAAGTGATGCAGTTCGTCGCCGGTGTGCGGCATCGACACATTACCGACGATGCGTGCATAGGCCGGGGACGCAGGGTCGACGTCGACCACGGCGATCCCATCGGGTCGTGTGCGATCCGGATCGAACGCGGCCACATAAGCGAGCTTTTCGGGCGGCGCCTGCGCGGCAAGCCGCGGTGACGGATAAAAGCTCGGGTCCGGCTTCCAGATACCCATGGTGTTGCTCCTCCGTATCGGTTTGAATTGCGAATCGGGGCGGCACAACCAGCCATCTTGAACTTTAGTTGGTTTAGGTCCGGCGCAAAGCTCATTCTGGAATAAGCATATGCGCCTTCAGCACGAAGAGAGTCAACTTGCGATGCAACATGGGCGCGGGGCACGCTCAGTGGCGCGTGTCCCGCCTCCGCAGAACCTCAATGCTCGAACGGTTGATCCGGCGCGACGGCCGGTTCGCCGCGCACGGGCAAAAGGCCGTCGCGCGGATCGGTCTGTCCCACTTCGGCGAGCAACGCCTCATCGCGGGCGATGACCTTCGGCATATGCGTGCGAAGGAATTCGACCCATGTGCGAGTCTTCGCGTCGATGAACTTGCGCGAAGGATAGAGCGCGTAAATGCTCGTCTTCTGCAGCGTGTGCTCCGGTAGAACCCGTACCATGGATCCGTCGCGCAGCCCGTCGATTGCCGCATAGAGCGGCAGCGTGCCGATCCCCATGCCTTCGCGGATCGCCACCACCAGCGACTCCGCGATATTCACCTGCACCGACCCGCTGACTTCCATCAACTCACTGCCGTGGGGGCCTTCGAGCAGCCAATCGTTGGCAGGAAAGGCGGGCGTTTGCAGGATCAGACATTCGTGATGCGCCAGATCGCGCGGTTCTTTCGGCGCTCCGCGGGCACGCAGATAGGCCGGCGATGCACACAGGATGTTGAACGTAGAGCCCAGTAACAGTGACACGAGATCCGAATTCGGCAAGCTCGAGGCCGTGACCACCGACACGTCGCTGCTACCTTCGTACAGATCCGGCATGCGTTGCGACAGCGTCAGCTCGACGGTGACCTCCGGATAGAGCGTGCGATAGCGCGAAATCGCCGGCAGCACGTAATGCTGTCCGATGCTGGCGAAGCTGTGCATGCGCAGCGCGCCGGTAGGGCGCTCATGCGCGCAACTGGCTTCCTCCTCCGCGGTATCGACGTCCGCGAGAATCTGCCGGCAGCGCTTCAGATAGCGTTCGCCGGCGGTCGTGAGCGCGAGGCGCCGGGTCGAGCGGTTCATCAGACGGGTGCGCAGATGGGCTTCGAGTTCCGAGACTGCGCGCGACATGGCGCCTGTCGTCGAATTGAGCGACTGCGCGGCGGCGGTGAAGCTGCCGGCCTCCACCACGCGCACGAACACCCGCATATTTTGTAGCGTATCCATCAGTCCTTCTGGTTCGACATTTTTGAGAGAGAGCCGATATTGTCCTCCTGTCGCGCAACGCGATTGTTGTTCGATCTGGAATGGACGTTCCCGACTCGTGCCATTAATGCGCGTCTCCTGGGCTCCTACAATCGGGCCCTTGCCAGCCGGAGCGCGCATTGCCGCGCCCGGCGCTCTCTCCAGTCCGCATGACAGTCCGGGGCGCGGTTTTGCTTTCATGAAACGCCAGCATCTGATCCAGCAAACGTCCGACCCTCGCGGCGGATGGCCCCCGGTGCTGCGTGCGACCGCCGCGGCCGTCCGTGACTGGGCGACGGGCGATGGCCTCGTCTGGCTTCATCTGTTCAAGACGGTCACCGCGGCGCTGCTCGCGCTGGGCATCGCGATGCTGCTGGATCTGCAGCAACCGCGCACCGCCATGACAACCGTGTTCGTGCTGATGCAGCCGTTCAGCGGCATGGTGCTTGCCAAAAGCTTTTATCGGATCATCGGGACGGCGGTGGGGGCGATCGCCGCGCTGGTGCTGGGCGCGGTCTTCGTGCAGCAGCCCGAGCTTTACCTTCTCGGACTGACATGCTGGGTGGGTGCCTGCACTGCTGCGGCGGTCCGGTATCGGCATTTTCGGTGGTACGGCTTCGTGCTGGCGGGTTACACCGCCGCCCTGATCGGCATACCGGCGGTGACAGAGCCCAACAGCCTGTTTCTCGCAGCGCTCACGCGCGCCGCGGAGGTCGCGGTCGGCATTGTATGTTCGAGCGCAGTCAGCGCCTTGATCATGCCCCAAAGGTCGGCACTCGCGCTGCAGCGCACGCTGCGCAACAGGTATCTCGATTTTACTGCGTTCGCTGCGCAGGTGCTCAGCGGCAAGGTCGAGCGGGGTGTCTTCGAGGGGCGTTTTGCCGACCTCGTCGATGAAATTGTGGGCTTCGAGGCGACCCGCACCTTCGCTGCGTTCGAGGACCCGGGCATGCGCTCCCGCAGCGGACGTCTGGCGCGCCTGAACAGCGAGTTCATGGACGCCTGCGCTCGCCTGCACGCCTTGCATCAACTGCTCAAGCGGTTACGGGCAAGCGGCGCGAGTGCGGTTGTCGACGCAACCCTGCCGTATTTCGAAGCGCTATCGGCCCTGTTGATTCGCCAGAACGCGCAGACCGCCGATGCTTCGCATGCCGTTCGCGCGGCCGTCGAGTTGCGGATCTTCCAGTCCATGCTGCCGCGCAGCGTGCGGCAGACTCGCCGGCCGCTGGAGGCATCGGCGCCGGACCTGCTGGCCGACTTCGATACCTCGGCCGAGCTGCTCTATCGCTTCGTGGAGGAGCTCATTCGCTATACGGAGACCTATGCATCGCTCGAACACCGCAAGCCTGAAAAGGAGCGGCAGACCGTCCGCTACGTCAGCAAAACGAACGGTGTCGTGGTCGGGCTCACTTTTCTGCGCACGGTGGTGGTGATGGCGATTGTCGGGTGTTTCTGGATCGAAACCGACTGGCCAAGCGGCGGCCTTGCCGTCATCGGCGCGGCGCTTGCCTGTGCCTTGACCTCGACCGCGCCCAATGCGTCGAAGCTAACGCTGCAGATGGCCGTCGGTGCTGTCTTCGCCACGATGGTGGGCTACCTGTTCACCTGCTATGTGTACCCGAACATCGACGGCTTCCCGCTGCTTTGCGCGACGCTCGCGCCCGTGCTGGCATTCGGTGCGTTCGTCGCGATGCGCCCCGGCATCTCCGGCTACGGCGTGGGCTTTTCGGTGTTCTTCTGCTTGCTGGCCGGGCCGGATAACGTGGTGATCTACCAGCCCGATCTTCTGATCAACAACGGCATGGCCATCGTCGCGGCAATGCTGGTTGCTGCGCTGGCGTTTGCCGTGATTTTCCCCGCGCACATGCCATGGCTGATCGGCAAGATCAAAGGCAGTCTGCGATCTCAGGTGGTACTCGCCTGCAAGGGCGAATTACGCGGGTTGAATCAATATTTTCAATCGAGTACTCACGATCTGATGGCGCAACTCCGCGTCCTGCTGACGAAGCCCTCGCGCGAGCATCGCGACGCCTTGCGCTGGATGCTCATGACCGTGGAAGTAGGACATGCGGTGATCGACTTGCGCAACGAAGCGGCTCACGCAGCCTACGCGGAGGGCTTGCATCCGCGCTGGAGTACTTGCCTGGAGGAGATGAACGGCGCTATCGCGGCGCTGTTCGAGCAGCCCACGCCGCGCCGTCTCGAGCGCGTGCTGACGTCGATGCGCGAGACGATCGGGACCGTGCAGGCGGTCCTCGAAACCGTTCACGCGGATCGCGAGCGTCGGCATGACCTGCAGCGCATGCTCGGCTGCCTGCATTTTATTCGTACCGCCTTGCTCGATAAAGACGCGCCGTTTAATGCGCGTTGAGCGAGGCGCGGCTTCAATCCTTCTGCCAGATGGAAAGATGCTTTCCAGGCAAGGCCGTTTATCCGTGTACATGCTGGCCATATAGTTTTGATCACGCCCTCGCCGTTCCCAAGGGGACTTCTTGCAGGGCGTAATCGTCAGTACCGGAGAAAATAGAATGAAAGCGTTGAAAACAGTCCTGCTTGCCTGTTCCTTGTCTGCTGTAGCCGCCGTGGCCCAGGCACAAACCACCGCTCCCGCCGCCGACGCACAGCAGCAGCTTGCGCAAACCCAGGAGCGAAGCCACGAGCCGTTCGCGAGCGGCGCCGTCCAGCATGGCCGCCTTGCCGCGCCGGCAAAAAAGGCCGAAGACTGTGTCGGGCCGGTGAGTTTCTGCAATCTGTTCTTCGGCAGCTAGGAAAAGCCATCAGCTTTTGCTGATCAGTAGTGCGATGCATGCCCCGCAGCGATGTCTTACGTCATGAGACACCGCTGCGGGGCACGACAACCTGACTCCTGATTCACGCACGCGGAAGACGTGCGCATCGGTAGGCTGGAGGGTTGATTATGGAGAGACTGAGTAGCATGTACGAAGACCGGATTCGTTGTGCCGCGGTGCGCGGCAAAGTCACCTCGGCCGCTGCTGCGGCAGCGCTGATTCACGATGGCATGCGCGTCGGCGCCAGCGGCTTCACGCGCGCGGGCGACGCGAAGGCCGTGCCCGTTGCACTGGCCGAGCGGGCCCGTCAGGAAGGCAAACCGCTGCGCATTACGTTGATGACGGGCGCCTCGCTCGGCCACGACGTGGACCGGACGCTGACCGAAGCGGGCGTGCTGGCCCGCCGCTTGCCTTTCCAGGTGGACAAAACCTTACGTGATGCTATCAATCGCGGCGAAGTGATGTTTGTCGACCAGCACCTGTCCGAAACGGTTGAGATGCTGCGCGCCAATCAGCTCGGCAAACTGGATGTCGCGATCATCGAGGCCGTCGCGATTACCGAAACCGGCGGCATCGTGCCCAGCACCTCCGTGGGCAACTCGGCAAGCTTCGCGATCCTGGCCGACAAGGTGATTGTCGAGATCAACCTCGCGCAGCCGCTGGCGCTCGAAGGTCTGCACGACATCTGGATTCCCGGCCGCCGGCCGAACCGTGAGCCGTTGCCGATCGTCCATCCGCGCGATCGGGTCGGCACGCCGGTCATCGAGATTCCGCCTGAGAAAATCGCCGCTATCGTCATCACGAATATGGCGGACAGCGCGTCGACCGTGCTGCCCGCCGATGAAGAGACCGAGCAGATCGCCGGCCATCTGATCGAATTTCTGCAGCACGAAGTGTCTCGCGGACGCATGCCGGCGCGCTTGCCGCCGCTGCAGGCCGGCATCGGCACGATTGCCAACGCGGTGCTGGCCGGCTTCGTCAAGTCGCCCTTCGAAGCGTTTGAAATCTATTCGGAAGTGCTGCAAGACTCGACCTTCGACCTGATGGATGCAGACAAGGTCACGTTTGCATCGGGCGCCTCGATTACGCTCTCGGCCGCACGGCACGCGCAGGTGTTCGGCAACCTGGATCGCTATCGCGACCGTCTCGTGCTGCGCCCGCAAGAGGTCAGCAACCACCCCGAAGTCATCCGCCGCTTAGGCTTGATTGCGCTGAATACCGCGCTCGAATTCGATATCTACGGCAACGTCAATTCCACTCATGTGGGTGGGACGCACATGATGAACGGCATCGGCGGATCCGGCGATTTCGCGCGCAATGCGTCGTGCGCGATCTTCGCGACGAAGTCGATTGCGAAGGGCGGACGCATTTCAAGCGTGGTGCCGATGGTGCCGCACTGCGATCACAATGAGCACGACGTGGACGTGGTGGTCACGGAGCAGGGGCTCGCCGATCTGCGCGGGCTTGCGCCGCGTGAACGCGCCGTGCTGATTGTTGAGAAGTGTGTGCATCCGCTCTATCGCGACATGCTGCGCGACTACTACCGGGATGCATTGAAACAGGGGGGGCAAACGCCGCACCGTCTGGAGCAGGCATTCAGCTGGCATACACGCCTGAACGAAACCGGCTCGATGCGGGAAGAAACGGCCGCGCTGGCTTGATGGTCCGTGTAACGGGACGTAAGGCGAAGACGCGCAGCCAGGGTCAGGCGACCGGAGTCGCCTGACGCGGCAAGCGCTAGGCTCCTCGCTTGAACAGCCGGACGATAAACAACAGGATCACTGCGCCGATCACCGCTGTAATGATCGAGCCGATCCAGCCGCCGCCGAGCGAGATGTGCAGGACACCGGAGAGCCAACCGCCGATAAACGCACCGACAATGCCGACGATGATGTCGACGATCAACCCGAAACCGCCGCCCTTGACGAGCACACCCGCCAGCCAGCCAGCGATTGCGCCGATGATGAGCCATGCAATGATGCCGTGTTCCATAATCAAGACTCCATGGTTGAGCGTGAAAAATTCACGGTGACAGAGCTTAGTCGAAGGGTGGGGTGCAGTCCATATTCGGGATACAGAATTAACATTGTCTCAATGTTTTGCGGCGAAGCAGACAGTGAGGCAGGCGAAAGCGCGGAACGGGACGCATGGCGGCAGTGGCCATGGCGGGGAGGCAGGGACAGACAAGGCGCAGTCGCTCGTTTCATTTCGTTCTCGGTGTCGGGCTGCACAGGCATACGAAGCGTCAACTCATACGGCGTACCCCACCCTCGCCGAGGCGAGACGCCAGCCGATGCTTCGTCTACGGTTGTTATAGATGAAGCCGTCGCCGGGCGCAAGGCGTGGACTGGCCGGTATACGGCAAGCGCCCCGCTGCCGGGCGTTTGAGGGCGTGGCGCCGGTGCGTGGCGGGCGCGGCCGTCCACCACAACCGGCGCCGCCGTGCTACTCCGGCGTCGGTTCCGCTTCTTTGGCAATCCAGCTGACGCTCGAAACGCTCGTTTCCATGCTGATGCGGCTTGCCATCAATTCGAGCTTGGACTGATCCTTTGGATGCAGTTTGATGGTCGCCGTGACGCGCATACGGCCGGGCTGCTCCGTGACATCCTCGCTTGTCAGACTTTGAAACGACAGCGGCATCGAATACATCGAGTTCGATAGCGCCGCGCGGATATGAATCTCGTCCTCGTCGCGGCAGACCACCGTCAGCACGTACTCGCGCACGAGGTCGGCGTTCGAAACCGGCGTCGCATTGATGGTGCGGCTGACTTCGCGCAGCACGGTGTTGGTCAGCAGCACGATACCGGTGCCGGCGAGCGCCGGGCCGAAATGTCCCGCACCGCACAACACGCCGACGGCCGCCGAACACCACAAGGTCGCCGCCGTGTTGATGCCCTGGATGGAACCCTTGTCGCGCATGATCACGCCGCCGCCAAGGAAGCCCACGCCGGACACCACATATGCGGCGATCTGCGTGACCCCAGCCGAGCCGTTGCCGGTCAGCACCCCGAGTGTGACGAACAGGCACGCGCCGCTTGCGACGAGGGTGATGGTGCGCAGACCGGCGGTGCGCTGCCGCATCTGCCGTTCGATGCCGATTGCCACACCACAGGCGAAGGCGGCGAGAAGCCGCAAGACAAATTCAAGCGTCATGGGATAAGTAGTCAAGGCGTGCTAGACGCATAGTTTGAACCATACGCGTGACAGCCTCGCTAATCTAACGCGAGGCGTTACACGTGACGGGCGCGCGGGCTCTCGCTCGCGACGCGAATGCTGCCGCCACGGCGAGGCATGAAGCCTTGTCGCGACGCATTACAGGTGCACGGGGATGACTACGGCGCGCACCGTCTGCCCAGATGGCAAGACGGCGGCAGGGATGAGACTGGCGCGGCGAGCTTGCCGATCAGGCGATTGCGTAAAACGGAGATCGATAACTGCTACTGTCCAAGATGGGGAGTCCGGTTAAACGTGTGGACGGATTTTAGGCAGCGGCACGACGTGAAGTCAACCGCTGAATGGCGCTGTGAGCGAGGGCGGGATGTCTTATATGGCCGTTGGCCTGGGGGCACGGTATCAAAGCGTTCTCCGATAGCTCAGGGTGCCGTCCCGAATATCTCCCGTCTCATCTCAAAACGCATCTTGAAATAAATGCGGACTCCGAAGCTTGACAGGCTTCATCCCGGAAAACAGACTGATCGATGCGTTGAATCATGCCGTGCCGCCCGTGCGTCATTTCACACGGGTGACTGCACGTAGGTGCCCTCCCACATAACCCTGCGCGAGCGCTCCCGGCAACCGGGGGCGCTGCCTGGGGCATTTGTCCGCGGCGTGATTCTTTTTTCGTCATTACCTGTTTGAGGATCGCATGAACAAGAAAGCTCTCGGCATCGTTGCCGGCGCACTGATCGCAGCAGCACCGCTTGTCTCGTCGGCGGCTGATTCGCTTCCCGCACCGTTCGAAGGCAATAGCGTGTTGCAGGCCGACGGCATCGTAAAGGGTGTCGACGAGGCAAAGCACGCTGTCACCGTGATCGACGCCCATGGCGGCGAAGCGTCATTTACCGTCACCGACACCAGCAACCTTGCCCAGCTTCGCCAGGGCAGCAAGGTCCACGTTCGTATGGTGCGTAGCGCGCTCGTGAGCCCGACGCGCAACGCGGCCGGCGTCCAGTCGTCACCGCAGAACGTCAGCGCAGAAGTGGTTGCGCTCGATCGCGCGTCCGGCGTGGTCGAATTGAAGGGCCCCAATGGCGCCGTATTCCATATCCAGGGGCGTGATCCGGTGAAGGTCGGCAACCTGCAACCGGGTATGCACGTCGAGGTGGCCTACGCTCCGCAAGTGAGCGTCGCTGTCGCGCCTGCGGCGCAATAACCGTTCCGCGGTCAAGCTAGTTAGCTAGCTGCGCGTGAGTCTGTGCGCGGAACGCCTGCAAGGGCGTTCCGCGTTTTTTTACCGCCGCTTTCGTTCGCCTTCTATCGGCGCTTTTCATCGCGCCTGTTTGCTCGACGCGAGGCGCGACGCCATCGCTGCTGACCTTCCCGTTTCAGCTGACTTCACCCGGCACCAGACGCAGCCGGGTAATCTCCGACGGTGCGCCAAGCCGCTTGGGCGGTCCCCAATAGCCGGTTCCGCGGCTCGTATAAACCCACAGTCCGTTGAGTCGCGCAAGCCCAGCCGTGAACGGCTGCTGAAACCGCACAAAGAAATTCCACGGGAAGAACTGGCCGCCGTGCGTATGCCCTGACAACTGCAGGGTGAAACCGGCTTCCGCCGCGGCTTCGGCCGAACGCGGCTGATGCGCGAGCAGTACCTTGATCAATATGTCTCCCGGGGCGCCTGCAAGTGCCGCAGCAGGGTCGCTGCGGTGGGCCGGGTCGAAGTGCGCGGCCGAGTAGTCGGTCACGCCCGCGATCACCGCACGTGCGCCTTCGTGCTCCACCACCACGTGCTCGTTAAGCAGCACATGCAGGCCGAGTCGACGGAACTCGTCGATCCAGGCATCGGCGCCCGCGTAGTACTCGTGATTGCCGGTGACCAGAAACGCACCGTGCCGTGCGCTGAGGCGCGACAGCGGGCGTGTGTGGTCCCTCAGTTGCGGCACGCTGCCGTCGACCACGTCGCCGGTCACGGCAATCAGATCGGGCTTGAGGCGGTTGACGGCATCGACGATCGCGTCGACGTAACGGCGCTTGATGGTCGGTCCAACGTGAATATCGCTGATCTGGACGATCGTGAAGCCGTCGAGTGCGGGCGGCAGATCGTCGATCGGCACCTCGATCGTGACAACGCGTGCCCGGCGCCGCGCGTTGAAGAGGCCCACCGCGGTGGACAGCAACGCCAGCAGCGGCACCGCCGCGGCGGAGTCCGTGCGCCAGACGCTCAGCGGGATGGCATGCGGCCAGATCGCATCGACGGTCAGCAGCGATGCCATTGCCAGATCGCGCACGAAGGTGAGCACCAGCAGGGACGAGAAGAAACCCATCGCCAGCAGGCCGATCCACGCGAGGCGGTCGCCGAGCGGCTGGCGCTCGATCGTGCGCGCCAGCATGCCGAGCGGAATCAGCAGGCAGGACAGCACGAGCCAGAGCGCTGCCAGCCATCGGGCGGCGGTATCGATGGGCAGGTCTGGAATGATACGAAAGCCGACGTAAATATGCAGCAGGACGCCAATGCAAATAATGCGGACAAGGAACGATGAGCGGCGCATAGAAGGGGGTCAAGGCGGAAGGGGTGCCGGACGAGCGCGCAAAGGTTCTGGCGCGTTCTGTGCAGACTTGCCGGCAAGGCAGATCATTCTACCGGCATGTCGTCGGGCCTGCCGGAGCGGCCCGGATTCCTTCCAGGCCAAGCCTGCGGCCGCGAAAATTCTGACGAGGGACGCTTGCGTGTCGCGGCGCGCTGGCCGGGTGCGGAGCGGTCAGAGGCCGGCCGGAAAAGGGCCCGGAAACGACCTCAAAAAGACCGCACAAAAACTCCAAAAAAACCGGAAAGAAACCGGGGAAACGCGAATTAAACAGCTTTTGAATTGCCCGCCCGAGTGGACTATCCTGAAAGAGAGCCCTGATGCAACCGGCCCCTCCGGCGCCTTGCATCCGTCTGGATCGCCGCGGCCAGTCAGGTATGACGGTTGCATCACGTGGTTCGTCTTGTCGCCCGTTGAGAGCGAGAGGTGGGAGACGCATCATGAAACTGACCAGAACCTGCCATCATCCGCATCACGTCGGCCATGAAGGGAGTCATGTGATGTTGCCGATGGTGGTGTTGTCGCTGATGGCCATCGGGGTGTACTACGCAGTGCGCAGTCTCGACATTTCGGAGCTGGGCCGGGACGCGCTATTCGATGTCGTGATGGTCTTTGTGGCGCTGGGCATTGCGGGGCTCTTCGGCGTCGTTGGCGCGTGGTTGCGCTCGCGCGGCGACGAGGCCGAAGAAGGTTTTTGCTTCGTCGGCGCACTGATCGGCGCCATTGTGTTTTACGTGGCGTTGTTCGCCTGAAGCGTGAAACCCGAAGCCCGAAGCCCGAAGCCCGAAGCCCGAAGCCCGAAGCCCGAAGCCCGAAGCCCGAAGCCCGAAGCCCGAAGCGAAACCCGCCGCGCGCCTCGTACTTCACAACACCTGCGTCAGACGATCTGAGCGGCCTCGTCGAACGTAAAACGCGGGCTGCGCGCGAACAGCTTCGACGGGTCGCCGTAGCCGAGGTTGATGAGGAAGTTTGCCTTCACCGTCGTGCCCGCGAAGAACGCCGCGTCGACCTTGGCCGCATCGAAGCCCGACATCGCGCCGGTATCGAGCCCCAGCGCACGTGCCGCCATGATCAGATAGCCGCCTTGCAGCGTCGCGTTGCGAAAAGCCGTGTCGGCGATGGCTTTTTCGTTGCCCGCAAACCAGCTGCGCGCATCGGCATGCGGGAACAGTTTAGGCAAGTGCTCGTAGAAGGCCATGTCCATCCCTACGATCACCGTCACCGGCGCAGCCATCGTCTTCTCGAGATTGCCAGCCGACAGGGCGGGGCGCAGCTTTTCCTTCGCTTCCTGCGACTTGACGAAAACGAACCGGCCCGGGCTCGAATTAGCCGAGGTCGGTCCGAGCAGGACGAGTTCTACCAGTTGCCTGAGCAGGGCATCGTCGACCGGTTTGGGTTGCCAGCCGTTATGCGTGCGCGCGTTGCGAAAGAGCTGGTCGAGTGCGTCGTCGGAAAGGTTCATGATGGTCAATTGGGTAACAGGAAAAGTTGGATCGTGGGGCTGCCGGAGGGGCGCAGCGTGGCACGGTTTGCCGCGAGTGGGCGTGAATAAAAGCGCAAGCCGGATACGTGACCCACGGCGGCGACTCGTTCCATAATAGCCCGGCCACTTTCCACTCAAACGCGCAGATGCGCATGCGATATGCTATCCCATGAACGATCTGTTCGACGATCTTCCCAAGCCCGACGTTGCCTGGTATCCCGACTGGCTCGCGCCCGCCGCGGCTGAGCGCGCGTTGCGGCAACTCATCGACGAAGTGGCGTGGAAGCAGGAATCGATGGGCACGCCGGCCGGTCGCGTAGCGCTGCCGCGTCTCACCGCGTGGCAAGGCGAAGCGGACGCGATCTACGTCTACTCCGGCATTCGCAACGTGCCGCAAGCGTGGACGCCGATGGTGGCCGAGTTGAAGACGCAGGCGGAAACGATCTGCGAGTGCCGCTTCAACAGCGTGTTGCTCAACCGCTACCGCGATGGACTCGACAGCATGGGCTGGCACGCCGATCACGAGCGCGAGTTGGGGCCGCAGCCGGTGATTGCGTCGGTGAGTCTGGGCGCAGCCCGCACTTTCGATCTGCGTCACAACAAGACGGGGGCGGTGCAGTCGTATCAGCTCAAAGGCGGCAGCCTGCTCGTGATGCGGGGCAACACGCAGGCGGAGTGGCGGCATCGGGTGCCTAAGGAGCCGCGTATTAGCGGCGAGCGGATCAATCTGACGTTTCGCTGGGTGATGCCGGAGCGCTAGCGGCGTTCAATGGCGCCGGCGCGGTGGGCGCAGATAAAACCCGCCTGTTTGCCGCGCGGCGTTGAAACCCCCACGCGCAAGCAAGACCGCCCATGCCGCTTCAATTGACTGCCGTGACCGGAACGCGCGAAACGCTCACCAGCCGGTCCAGCACACTGCGGTTCACCAGCCGCGCGACGGCGTGAAACAGATCCCTGCGCGGCGCGGTGACCACGATCTCGTCGCAATCGTTTTGCTCTGCGCAATTCGCAATGGTCGGCACCAGCGCGCCCACCCTGACTTCTACGGAGTACTTGACGCCTGCATCCTCTAGAATGCGTTTGGCGCGGCTAAGCGCCGCCTCGGCGTAGCCATCTTCGAGCGCGCGCAGTGTCGAGAGCGAATAAAACGCTTCGAGACGTGTCGATTCGAGCGGCGGCTGCACATTGACCAGCACGACTTCGGAGGCACATCGCTCGTTGTAGAGGAACGCAGCGTGCCGGACGGCTTGCAGCGAGCGCGTCGAGCGGCTTACGGGAACCAGCAGTTTCAGCATGATCGGTTGTCCATCAGTTGAACGTCGGATCTGACTGCGGGTGTGCAGCAGGATCAATTAAAGCGTAGCGGCAGGCGTGTTCCAGGCGTCTAAAGACTGCCTGCCGACGCGTAAAAATCACATAAAGAACGCTGCCGGAGCGCGTGGACGAGCGCACATTGCGGCTGCCGCGCCGGTATGCATGACTGTGAGCCCCGCTTCAGGTCGCTATACCAAAATTGGTATGGAGGGCGCGAATCATATGATTGGACGCTGAGGGCGCCAGCCACTACGCTTGATCACGATCCTTGCCGAGGGCTTGCTTCAGGCCACCACGGATCGCCAACACAACAACGATCAGGAGACAGTCATGGCGAATTCACGACGCGTGGTATGTCGTGCGTTGGGCGCGCTCGCGCTCACTGCGGGTTTCGGGGCACTCGCCCTCACTGCACCCGGCGCATATGCCCAGGACAAACCCATCACCCTCGGTTTCGCGCAGGTCGGCGCCGAGAGTGCATGGCGCACCGCCAATACCGAATCGATCAAATCGGCCGCGGCCGATGCCAAGATCAACCTCAAGTTCTCGGATGCCCAGCAAAAGCAGGAAAACCAGATCAAGGCGATCCGTTCATATATCGCGCAGAAAGTCGACGTGATCGCCTTCTCGCCGGTGGTGGAATCCGGCTGGGAGCCGATCCTGCTCGAGGCCAAGGCCGCGAAGATCCCGGTGATACTGACCGACCGCAACATCGACGTGAAGGACACCTCGCTCTACGTCACGATGATCGGCTCGGACTTCATGGAAGAAGGGCGGCGCGGCGGCCACTGGCTCGAAGATCACTATAAGAACGATCAAGGGCCTATCAACATCGCGGAACTGCAGGGAACGGTCGGCTCCGCGCCGGCGAATGACCGGCACTCCGGACTGATGGAAGTGATCAAGAACGATCCCAAGTTCAAGATCATTGCCTCGCAAAGCGGCGACTTCACGCTAGCCGGCGGCAAGCAGGTGATGGAAGCCTTCATCAAAACTTATGGAAATAAAATAAATGTTGTTTATGCGCATAACGACGACATGGCGTTAGGCGCCATCCAGGCGATGGAAGAGGCCGGCATGCACCCCGGCAAGGACATCACCGTCGTCTCGTTCGATGCGACCAAGGGCGGCTTCCAGGCGATGGCCGCGGGCAAGATGAATGTCGATGTGGAGTGCAGCCCGTTGCTGGGGCCGCAACTGATGTCGGCGGTGAAGGACGTGGTGGCCGGCAAGCCATTGCCGAAGCGGATTTTGACGCAGGAGACGGTCTTCCCGATGAGCGTCGCGGCGCAGACCTTGCCGACCCGCAAGTACTGAAACCGAAGCGAATCGAATCGATCAGGTGATCAGTAGAACATAACGAGTTTCTCCAGCGGTGCCTGGCCGTCCGGCTGTGACTGCAGCGGGCGGCCTCTTTTCCACCCATCGAGCGAGGTCTATGGCCCACCCGACTCCTGATTCGTCCGATCCCGTCCGTGATCGCGGCCCGGCGCCGACGGCGCATGCCGCTTCAAACGCTCAAGCGGGAGAAATTGAGCCAATCCTGGCAACCGCCGGCGTCAGCAAGACATTCCCCGGCGTGAAGGCGCTGCAAAACGTCGACTTCCGTCTGTTCCCCGGCGAGGTGCATACGCTGATGGGGCAGAACGGCGCCGGCAAATCCACCTTGATCAATGTGCTGACGGGCGTGGTTGCGCCCGATAGCGGCGTGGTGCGGCTCGGCGGTCAGCCGGTGGCCTTCGGTTCGCCGCAGGAGGCCGAGGCGGCCGGCGTGCGGACGCTGTACCAGGAAGTGAATCTGTGTCCCAATCTGTCGGTGGCGGAAAACGTCTTTGCGGGGCGCCAGCCGAAGCGTTTCGGCGCCATCGACTGGCGCGAAATCCGGCGCCGCGCGCAGGCGGCGCTTGCCCGGCTCGACGTCTCGCTGGATGTCACCAAATCGCTCGATGCCTACCCGATCGCCGTGCAGCAGATGGTGGCCATCGCACGGGCGATCTCGGTCGACGCGCGCGTGCTGATTCTCGACGAGCCCACTTCCAGCCTCGACGACAGCGAGGTGGCGCAGCTTTTCAAAATACTTCGGCATCTTAAGCAATCGGGTATTGCGATCTTGTTCGTGACGCACTTTCTCGAGCAGACGTACGCCATTTCCGATCGCATTACCGTGATGCGCAACGGCGAGTGTGAGGGCGAGTACCTCGCGCGCGACCTGTCGGCGGATCAACTGGTTGCGAAGATGGTCGGACACGAGCGGATGAGCGCGCGCCTGCGGGACGCCGAGCACGAAGCGCCGGCAGAACGGCAAGCCGTGGAGCCGTTCGTCGAGCTGCGCGGCGTTGGGCGGCGCGGCAGCATGCAGCCGGTCGATCTCGACGTCCAACCCGGACAGATTCTCGGTCTGGCCGGCCTGCTCGGATCGGGACGGACCGAGACCGCGCGTTTGCTGTTCGGCGCGGATCGTGCCGACAGCGGCACGATCACCGTAGGCGGGAAAGCGGTGCGCCTGCGCTCGCCGCACGACGCGGTGGCGCTCGGCATCGGCTATTGCCCGGAAGACCGCAAGAAGGAGGGTATCGTCGCCGAACTGTCGATCCGCGAAAACATTCTGCTGGCGCTGCAGGCGCAGCGCGGCTGGCTGCGCAAGATCAGCCGCGCACGGGCCCGGGAACTGGCCGATCTGTGGATCGAGCGGCTTGGCATCAAGGCCTCGGACGCTGAACAGCCCATCGGTCTGCTGTCCGGCGGCAACCAGCAAAAGGCGCTGCTGGCGCGCTGGCTTGCCACCGAACCCAGGTTGCTGATTCTCGACGAACCGACTCGCGGCATCGACGTAGCCGCGAAGTTCGACATCATGGACCGGATGCTGGCCTTGTGCGCCGGCGGCCTCGCAATCCTGTTCATTTCGTCGGAGGTCAGCGAGGTGTTGCGCGTGAGCCACCGCGTCGCGGTGCTGCGCGACCGCCGCAAGATTGCGGAAGTGGCGGGCAACGCCTCGAACGAGGACAACATCTATCGACTGATTGCGGGGAGCGGCGAATGAAGCTATCGAACTGGTTCGCGCGTGATGGCGCGGAGCGCCCGCTGATCTGGCCGTGCGTGACGCTTGCGCTGCTTTTCCTGCTCGATCTGTGGGTCAATCCGCATTTTCTGTCGCTGCGCATGCTCGACGGCCACCTGTTCGGCGCGCCGATCGACATTCTCAATCGCGCGGCGCCGCTCGTTCTTGTGGCGACGGGTATGACGCTGGTGATCGCCACGCGCGGCATCGACATTTCCGTCGGCGCCGTGGTGGCTATTGCCGGCGCTGCAGCGGCCACCATGCTGGCTACGCAGCCGTTCCCGAGTGCCGGGCTGATCGGAGAGGCGCTCGCTGCGGCGTTGCTTGTGGGGATTCTGAGCGGCATGTGGAACGGCATGCTGGTGGCCTACGTCGGCATGCAGCCGATCATCGCCACCTTGATCCTGATGGTGGCCGGCCGTGGCGTCGCGCAGTTGCTGACCGGCGGCCAGATCATTCCGATCGGCGCGCCGGGCTATCTGTTCGTCGGCGGCGGCTATCTGCTGGCGGTGCCGTTTTCCGTGTGGATCGCGACTGCCGCGGTGTTGCTGACGGCGCTGCTTATCGAGGGCACGGCGCTCGGGCTCTTTATCCGCGCGATTGGGGTGAATCCGGTGGCAACCCGGCTGGTGGGACTGCGCTCGAAAGCCATCGTATTTGCCGTGTATGGCTTTTCCGGACTCACCGCGGCCATTGCCGGCATTCTGATCAGCTCGAACGTACGCAGTGCAGACGGTAACAACGCGGGACTGCTGCTCGAACTCGACGCTATTCTCGCGGTGACGCTGGGCGGCACTTCGCTGCTCGGCGGGCGTTTCAGTCTCGCGGGCACGGTGCTCGGTGCGCTCATCATCCAGACGCTCACCTACACGACCTATTCGATCGGCGTGCCGCCCGAAGCGACGCTCGTCGTCAAGGCGGTGGTGGTGCTGGTGGTCAGCGTGATCCAGTCGCCTTCGGCGCGTGCGCTGGCGATGTCTGTGTTCAGCCCGCGTGGGGTGGCGCGATGAAACGTCTGGTCGATATCTGGGCTCGCATTTTCGATCCGCGCACGCTGCCGATCGCCGTCACCATCCTGCTGTTCTGCGCGCTGTTCGGTTTCGGCTCGGTGATGTACACCGGCTTTTTCTCGCTACAGGTGCTGCTCGATCTGCTGATCGACAACGCCTTCCTGTTGATTGTCGCGATCGGCATGACGTTCGTGATCGTCTCGGGTGGGATCGACCTCTCGGTGGGTTCGGTGGTTGCGCTGACAACCATCGTCGAGGCGGTGCTATCCGAGCAGATGCACGTGTCAGTCTGGGTCATCCTGCCGATCGTGCTGGTGATGGGCGCGCTATTCGGCGCGGTGCAGGGCGCGTTGATCCACTTTTTCCGGTTGCAGCCGTTCATCGTTACGCTGGCTGGGATGTTCTTCGCTCGCGGGCTGTGCTTCCTGATCACTACGCAGTCCATCACAATCACCGATCCGACCTTCAAGGCCATCTCGTCGTACCGTCTTCCGGTCGGCACCGGCTCGGTGAGCGCCAATGTGCTGATCGCGCTGGTGACGCTGATTGCCGCGATTTTTGTGGCGCATTTCACGCGCTTCGGACGCAATGTGTATGCGGTCGGCGGCAATCCGCGTTCGGCTCTGCTGATGGGGCTGCCGGTGGCGCAAACACGGATTGGCGTCTATGCGCTGAGCGGCTTCTGCTCGGCGCTCGGCGGCGCGGTCTTCACGTTCTACGTACTGTCCGGCTATGGATTGCAGGGGCAGGGCATGGAGCTCGATGCGATTGCCGCGACTGTGATCGGCGGCACCTTGCTGACGGGCGGCGTCGGCTATGTCATCGGCTCGCTGTTCGGTGTCGGCATTCTGGGCACGATCCAGACGCTGATCACGTTCGACGGCACGCTGAGCTCATGGTGGACCCGCATCGTGATCGGCGCGCTGCTGTGCGCGTTCTGCCTGCTGCAGCGGCTGATCGAACGTCATGCGCGTTCGGTGCGGCGGCCGGGCGGTCCCGCTGGTGCGGTGGTGGCGACGCCGTCGCGCGAACGCGCACGTCATGACGCGTCCGCGACGGATTCGCATGCGGCTGGCCGCGTGCCGCAGGAAGGGTTGCCCAAGGCATTGGGTCGTTGAAAGAGGCGTGGGCGCTCTGCCGTTGGGCAAAGACGCTCACGCTACGAAGCAACATGTTGATGTAGCCAGGCAAGACGATCAGCGACGCCATCAAGCGCGCGGAGACCTCACGACATCAAGGCTCGGCCTTTGGTTTCAGGCAAGGTGAAGGCAGCGAGAATCACCACGCCATACGCCGCGGCCGCAAACACGCCGATTGCATGTCCGAGCGTCATGCTCTGCGACACATAACCGATCAGGAACGGAAACGTCGCACCGACCGCTCGTCCGAAGTTGTAGCAGAAGCCTTGTCCCGACCCGCGAATCCGGGTCGGGAAGAGTTCGGTCAGGAACGCCCCCATCCCCGCGAAGATTCCCGACGCGCAGAAGCCGAGTGGGAAGCCGAGCGCGAGCATCGACAGGTTGTCGAGCGGCAAGCGCGTGTACATCAAGGCGATCGCCACCGAGGCCAGCGCGAAGGCGATGAAGGCGCGCTTGCGGCCGATTGCATCGCTGATATACGCGCCGGCCAGGTAGCCGCAATACGACCCGGCGATCACCACGCCCAGATAGCTGCCGGTGCCGATTACGCTCAGATGCCGTTCGGTTTTCAGATACGTCGGCAGCCAGGTGGTGACCGCGTAGTAGCCGCCTTGCACGCCGGTGGCGAGGATCGAGGCGCGCAGCGTGGTCCAGATCATGTCGCGGCGAAAGATGTCGAGCAGGGAAGGGTGCACCTGCGTATCCGCTTCAACCCGTTTCTGCTGCCGATGCGCCTCCGGTTCGGCGACGAAACGGCGAATCCAGATCACGAAGGGCGCCGGTGCAATGCCGAGCGCAAACAGCACGCGCCACGCGTCGTGCGCGGGGACGAACGAGAACACCAGCGTGAACAGCAAGGTGGACACTCCCCAGCCGATTGCCCAGCCCGCTTGCACGAGGCCCACTGCCTTGCCTCGGTCGCGCGGGCGGATCACTTCGCCGATCAGTACCGCGCCCGCCGTCCATTCGCCGCCGAAGCCTAGCCCCATCAATCCGCGTGCCCACAGTAGCTGCGCGAAGTTCTGCGCCAGCGCGCAGGCCAGCGTGAAAATCGCAAACCAGAGGATGGTGATCTGCAGCGTCTTGACCCGGCCGATGCGGTCCGACAGCACACCGGCCGCCCAGCCGCCGAGCGCCGAACTGAGCAGCGTGACCGTGCCGATCAGACCCGCATCGCCGCGCGTGATACCCCAGGTGGCGATCAGCGTGGGAATCACGAAGCTCAGGAATTGCGTGTCCATTGCGTCGAGCATGTAGCCGATCTTGCAGCTCCAGAAGGCGCGCTTCTCGCCCGCCGAAATCGTGCGGTACCACGAGAACGGGCCGCCGGTGCGTGCGTCGGAGGGGGATGTCTCCGTCGTATCGGCTGTCAACTGCGCTTTGCTTTCCATGCTTAACCTCCGGGTCGTTTTAGGAACCGTGTCTTGATGCACGGCTTGCAGCGGGATAGAAGACCTTGAGTGACGCGTTCAGAGAATCGCGAGCCGCGTGTTCGGGATATCCGTGATCAGCATGTGACCGGGTTTGTGGGCAATCGCGAACGGCAGACGCGCGCTTTCGATGGCCGCTTGCGGTGTCACGCCGCAGGCCCAGAACACCGGCAGCTCGTCGCTGTGGATGTCGACCGCATCGCCGAAATCGGGCCGTGACAGATCGCGGATGCCGATCAGCGACGGGTCGCCCAGATGCACCGGCGCACCGTGCACGGAGGGAAAGCGGCTGGTGATCTGGATGGCGCGAATCGCGTCGGCGGCCTTCATCGGCCGCATCGATACGACGCGATGACCGCCGAACACGCCGGCCCGCACGTTGGCTTCGCTGGTGCGGTACATGGGCACGTTGCGTTCCTGTTCGAGATGGCGCAACGCAATTCCCTCGCGCTTGAGCATCTCCTCGAACGAAAACGAACAGCCGATGGCGAACACCACCAGGTCGTCGCGCCAGAGTTCGTTCAGGCTGCGCACTTCTTCCGTGCGTTCGCCGTGACGGTAGATGTAGAAGGCGGGCACGTCGTTGCGCACGTCGAGATCGGCGCCGAGCGCGGGCACTCGCCAGTCGCCGGGCTCGCCGATTGCGAGCAGCGGACAGGCCTTCGGATTGAGCGTGCAGAAGCGCAGGAAATCGTCGGCGGATTGGCGCGGCAGGATCGCCAGATTGGCTTGCGCGAAATCGCCGCAATAGCCGGCGGTGGGGCCGGACAGGCGGCCGCTGCGAACCTGCTGGCGGAATTCGGATGGAGCAAGGGACATGAACGGGCTTCGCTTCGGGTGACGGATGCGAACCAGAGTAGTCGCGCCGAAAATATCCATCTAGCGAGATTTTTTTGCTTTTCGTTAAATTAAACTTAACGAGGTAGACGGCCGTCGCGCCACTATTTGCCCCATCATTCGCCAGATGATTGACCCGCTCATTTGCCAGAGATGCCGCTGTGAATACACGCTTTGTGGAAACGTTTCTGACGCTGGCCCGCCTCGGCAGTTTTCGCGCAACCGCTAACGCGATGCACGCGACGCCCGCGGCGATTTCATTGCGCATCAAGACGCTGGAGGCGGAATTGGGCGTCGAGTTGATCGAGCGCAGCGCGGCGGAGTTTCAACTGACGCCGCACGGCGAGCGTCTGCTCACGCATGCGCGCTCGGTCGTGCAGGCGACGCGCTCGCTGCAACTCGCCGCCCAGGACGACGCGCAAATCGCCACGCGGCTGCGGCTCGGCGTCATCGAAACGGTTGTGCATAGCTGGCTGCCCGACTATGTCCGCATGCTCAACACAGAATACAGCCGCATCGTGGTGGACCTGACCGTCGACGTGAGTGCCGTGCTCGCGCCGCGACTGCGCGCGGGCGAACTGGACCTGGTGTTGCAGGTGGAGAGCGACGGCGACCCCACGGTGGTGTCTACCGCGCTGGCGAGCTACCCGGTGCGCTGGATCGCGCGCCGCGACCTGATTCCCGCGAGCCGCGCGAAGCATGTGCAGACGGTGCTGCACAAACCGGTGCTGACGTTCGGACGCGGGACTGCGCCGCAGATGGCGGTGGAGGGCATTGTCAGCGAGCTCGCGAGACGGGCGGGTGTGCCGCTCGAACAGACCAACGTCACCTGCATGCCGTCGGTCGCGGTGATCGTGCAGTTGCTGCGCGACGGCTACGGCGTGGCGGCGGTGCCGGCGCTGTTCGTCGAGCCGTTGCTACAGAGCGGAGAACTCGGCGAGTTGCAGGTGCGGCCGTTGCCGCCGCCTATCGTCGTGGCCATGTGTTATCGCGATGACGCCGCTGTGGGCGTGCTCGCGGCAGCGCGAGTGGCGCACGACGCTTGCGACGCCTATGCGCAGACCATGGGCCGACAGTTGATCCAGCGACGCTAGCGGGCGGGGGCTTTGGCAACGTACCGCATCGACTCGCGGCGGATTGCAACGTATCGCAATGCGATTCGTCTTATGCCGTTTGCCGTGCTATCGTGTAATAACATTGTGCTTACTTATGTTCGCTAACCCTTTAGCATTCCTGTTCAGGTGACGCCATGAAGACAACGATCCGCAGAATGGGCAATTCCCATGGCGTACTGATTCCGAAACCCATCTTGACCCAACTGGGACTGGAGGACGAAGTGGATATGCAAGTAGAGGGGAACGCATTGGTCTTGCGTCGCCCGCAGAAGAGGGCCCGCACGGGCTGGGCGGACGCGAGCCGCTCGTTGGCGGCGTCGGGTGACGACGACCTTGTGATGGGCGAGTTTCCCAACGCGGATGACGCGGGGTTCACGTGGTAGCGCGCGGCGACGTCTGGCTGGTTGCGCTGGATCCCACCATTGGCAGCGAGATTCAAAAGACCCGGCCGTGCGTGGTGGTGTCACCATCCGAGTTGCACGATCATCTGCGCACGGTGATCGTGGCGCCCATGACCACGGCCGGCAAGGCCGCGCCGTTTCGCGTGCCGCTTACGTTCTTGCGCAAGAAGGGTTTGATCCTGCTCGACCAGATCTGCACGGTCGACAAGACGCGGCTGGTGAAGAAAGCGGGGGCGGTGTCGGATCTGGCTTTATCGAACGCGTTGTCGACGCTGCAGGAGATCTTTGTCGAGTGAGGCTACACGCTGCGATAGCGCATCGCAGCCATGTCGTTCAACCTTCGCCCGCGGCGAGGCGGCGACGCACAGTCGCCACCCATCGGTCCGGTGCGATGCTGCTTAAGGCGAGTGCCGTGGTCTGCGGCCACTGCTCGCGGACAATGTCGGTCAACACCTGACCCGGCGGCGCTTCCACCACCACCTGAGCACCCATTTCAAGCATCACGGTGAGCGCGTCGAACCAGCGAACCGTATGACGCATGTTCGTCGCGAGGTCGTCGCGGATGGCCTCCGCCGTATGCAACGGCCGGCCGCCGCGATTGCCTACATAGAGACTGTGCGGCGCGTGAAACGGCACGCCGCGTGCGTAGTCGATCAATGCGTCGGCGGCATCCGCAAGCAGTTCGCAATGAGACGGCACGCTCACGGCGAGGCGCGTGGCTTTGCGTGCACCAGCCGCTAGCGCGCGTTCTATCAATGCTTCGAGCGCGGCGTCGGCGCCGGCCATGACGATCTGCCTGGGTGCGTTGACGTTGCCGATATAGACGGGCGGTAAACCTTCCTGCGCCTGTTGCGCAGCGAGCGTCTCCAACTGCCGTTCAGTCAGGCCGGAAATAGCGGCCAATCCGTACCCGGACGGATACGCGGTCTCCATCAACTCGGCCCGCTTGCGCACCATGCGCAGCGCGTCGGCGAACTCGAGCGCGCCGCAACTGACCGCAGCCGCATAGGCACCTACGGACAGGCCGGCGCTGATGTCAGGCATGACCCGCGCGTCGGCCAACAGGCGAACCATCGCGACGCCGGCCACCACCAGCCCGACCTGAACCGCAACCGTCGAGCGTAGCGCGTCGGGGGTGTCGAGCGTCAGCACGTCGGTACCGAGTGCCTCGGAGGCTTCGTCGAGCGTGGCGGCGACCACCGCGTGCTGCGGCAATCGATGCAGGAAGTCCGCAGATTGCGCGCCCTGGCCGGGAAACTGGTAAGCGAGCATTATGCGTGCGCATTGAGTGTGGGTTGCGCGGCGTGCGCGGCTTGTGTGGCGTCGGCGCCCCACGGATCGGCAATCAGCCGCGGACCTTGCGCATCACGTGCCATGACGCGCGGCTTGCCGGCAGCCCATTCCGCAAGCGCAATGCCGCCTGCAGGTGTTTCGAGTTGCACGTCGACGCGAATTCCTGCGCGTTGCGCATGCAACTCGAGTTCGTTCAACATCTGCGCGGCGTGCTCGCGCGAGAGTGTTCGCGGCGTGCGGACCAGCAGATCGAGATCGCTCGTCACGGTGACGGTGGGCATGCCGCTCACCAGTTCGAAACCTGCGCTGCCGGTGGGCCCCCACGACAACGCGTCGAGGTAGCGCGCTTCGCGGCGCAAGGCGGCATACAAGGCGAACGCCGGCAGGGCACAACGTTCGGCGTCGGCAGGCAAGCTGACTGCGAGGTCTTCGGGGGCGATCGCGGCTTCGATATCGCCGCTTTCAACCCACGTGCCGTAACGTTGTGCGCGGCCGTTGCCGCGCACGCCGATGGCGATGAAGCCGGGCGCCGCCTGCGCGCGCCTGACCACCGCGAACGGCGCGCCTGCGAAGGCGGCGCGAACCCACTCCGGCTCACCGTCGAATGCGGGCAGACGACGCAGACGCAGCAGGTCATGCGGCCGCCAACGCGCGTCGCATTGAAGCGCGCTGTCGGTCGCAAACGGCGGCGGCGCACAAGTGCGCATTACGCAGCGTCCCACTGTTCGGCCAGGCGCCGCCGCACTTCGACCGAGGCCGCCCGGGTCTTCCTGGCGGTATCGGATTGCAGCCGGTGCGAGAGACCCGGCTGGTCGTCGCGCGCGCTGCGAATCGCCGCGCTCAGCACCTCACGCACGTGTCCGATCTGCGCGTCGCTGGGCGCATCGGCATCGACGCCTTTGATCAGTTCGTCGAGCAGGCCAAGTTTGGCGAACGAGGCCATCGAATACGACATCGGCACAATGGTTTCACCAAGCGCTTCGAGGTCTTCGACCGTGCGGCGCGTGACGCGGGCCGCAGCTTCCTTGCCCATGGCGTGCACCATGGTGCCGGGCGCATCGAGTGCGAGGATCCGGTTGGCCTGGTAGCCATGCGCGAGAAATGCGCCGGACATCGCCGGCCCGACAATCAGTGCAATGACAGGATGGCCGGCGTCGCGTGCGGTTGCATACGCGTCGACCGCCGCGGCGCAGGCGAGGTGAATGCCGAGCGTCTCTTCACGGTAGCCATAGGCCTGGCTTTTCACATCGACGATCGCAACGATCGGGCGCCGCGTGCCGCTTTGTGCATCCTCGGCGATGGCCTTGCGTACCGCACGCGCGAGCAGCCAGCCCTGTTCGAGGCCGACGACGTTATCGGTGGCGCGCGGAAAGCGGTTCTGCGGATCGGGCACGACGGCGAAGAAGTGGGCGGTGTCGTTGCCAAGCGGAGCGTCGCCGCTCCACACCGGCGCCGCGCTGACCGGCTCGCCGGCGAGGGCGCGAAACCAGCGTGCGCCGCGGGTAAGGGAGGCTTCGGTCATGCTTGCTCCTTGGAGGACGAGAGCGCGGCGTTCGCATGAAACACGGTCCGCATGGTTTCAGGGGTGACGTTCGCCGGATCGATCCGCGCGAGTCCGTCCAGATAGCTGTCGACCTGCTCGGTCCGGTGCGCCGCCGGGACGCCCTGGGTGAAAGCACGCTGCACGGCGCTGCGCAGCGCATTGGGATCGTCTTCGACGAGGGCATCCGCAAAGCCCGTCAAGGCCCGCTGTTCGCCGCCGATCAGTTGCCACACATGACGGCGGTCGCTGGCGTCGAGTTCGTCGATACCGGCTTCCTGTTCGATCACTTCGGGCCCGTTCATGCCGAGCCGGCCCTGCTTCGTGACGACCAGATACGAGCACAGCGCGGCCGCGAGCGACATGCCGCCGAAGCAGCCCACCATCCCCGAGATCACGCCGACCACCGGCACATGCCGGCGCAGCGCAACGATCGCGGCCTGGATTTCGGCGATCACGGCGAGGCCCAGATTGGCTTCCTGCAGACGCACGCCGCCGGTTTCGAACAGCACCACCGGACGAACCGGCTTGCCGCGTTCGCAGTCGCGTAAGGCGAGTTCGAGCGCCGCCGCGATCTTGCTGCCGGAGACCTCGCCGATACTGCCGCCCTGGAACGCCGATTCGATCGCGGCGACCACCGCAGGTTCGCCGTCGATCGTGCCGCGCGCGATCACGCAACCGTCGTCCGCCTGGCAGACGATGCCTTGCAACGGCAGCCACGGCGACTCGATCCGGTCGAACGGTCCGAGCAGTTCGCGAAACGTGCCGGCGTCGAGCAGGGCGCGGGCGCGTTCGCGCGCCGACAGTTCGATGAAACTGTCGTGCAGCACGGGCGCGGGTTGAGGGGTAGTCACAGGGGTAGCGACGGTGCTCATGCCTCGTCTCCCTGTTCCGCTTCCTCCACCGCTTCCGCGAGACGCAGCGCCACTACGCCGGGGGTCGCGCCGAAGTCGTTGATCTCGATCTGCGCGGCGCCGTCGTAGCGCGTGAAGAAGCGGTCGAGCACGCTCTTCCAGATATGGCCGTAGCCGTCGACGCTGGTGCGCACGACCACGTGCGCCGTCATCGAAGCGGCCGGCGACAGCAGCACTTCGAGGTCGCCCGAGCCGACCACGCCGACATGGGCGCGGGTCGTGACGGCGCGCTGCGCCGGGTAATTGAAGGTCAGATTTTCCATGAGACTTGGCTCCCGCCGGTGCCGTGACGCACCAGCATGTCGATGAAGAGGGTAGCGGCGAGCAGATCGGCTGCGCCGCCGGGGGATGCGTTAAGGGACAGCAGCGTGCGGTCGAGTTCGGCGAGCGCGGCGCGGCCGGCGATGGTATTGCTGCCGCCGAGATCCAGCACCCGCCGTGCGCCTTGCTGACCGGCTTGCAGGCCCGGCAAGCCGGCGCGATGCAACAGGCAGGTGTCGTCGAGCGAGGCCATGATGGCGAGCAGCGCGTCGATACGCGCGGCGTCTTCCGGTGCGCCGTGAGCCCGGGCTGCGAGCAGCGCCGGCAGGCCGACGGCGACGACGTGCGGAAAGCCGTCCTGCGCTTCGCGCCGCGCGCCGCCGACCTGATAGCGCTGGCGTACGCGTTCGCCGTGACTGTCCGGGGGCGCGGCGACGCGGTCGGGGAAGCAGGCGATCTGGGCGGCCAGCGCGCAGACGTTCGAGGCGGCGTTCGCAGACGTGGCTGCTGCGGCGTACGCCGGCGGGCGGCCATCCACCAGCGCGGCTCCTGCCACCAGCAAGCCGACAATCCAGATCGCCCCACGGTGCGCATTGCTGCCGTCGGTGGCCTGCATCATGGCGTGTTCGCCGGCGCGACCGATCTGCGCCAGTTCCGCGCGCAGGGTCGCGGACGGTGCGTTGTAGCGTGCGGCCGAGGCGAGCGCGGCGAAGGTCGGTTCCAGCGCCTGCGCGGAACGCAACATGATGTCCAGATTGAGATCGCGGTGCGCGCCGCTGCCGCGCCGATCCACCAGGGCGGGCTTCGGCGTGAGTTGTGCCTCTTCGATCAACGCGGTGGTGGCAAGCCGGGCCAGCCACGCGTCGGCGGCGCTGGCTTCGCGGCGGGCTTCGAGGCCGCCCTGGCGACCGCCTACGGCGAGGCCCGCCGCAAACGGCGCGGCGTATGTCCCGACCGGCAGCCTCTCACCCGCAGGTGGCCTGGCGCCGACAGAAACCCGCGCGGCGGATACCGGCATCAGTGTGGGCGTAGCCATGCTTACCAGCTCCGGAAACGCGCCGGCGGCACATACAGACCGCCCGACCAGGTGACCAGATCGTCGATGCTGCGCGCGGCCAGCAGCGAGCGTTTCGCTTCGCCGCGCCGGATGCCGAGATCTTCCGGATAAGCGACGATGCCGCGCCGGCGCAGCTCAGCCGTTTTCTCCGGCTTCGCGCGCAATCCGATCGGCGTGACGCCCGCCACCGCCGCGATCGCGGCGCGCCGTTCGTCGATGCCTTCAGCCTTGTGCAGATGCGCGATGCCTTCTTCGGTGACGACATGGCTGACGTCGTCGCCATAGATCATCACCGGTGCGATCGGCATGCCGCTCTTCGCGCCGACCGCAACCGCGTCGAGTTCGTCGACGAAGGTCGGCTCGCCGCCTTTCTTGTACGTCTCGGCGAGCTGGACCACCAGCTTCTGTCCACGCGAAACCGGGCCCTGGTCCTTCAGCAGCTTGAGCCACGCTTCGCTCGAATGACGGCGCCCGCGCGGATCGTGGCCCATGTTCGGCGCACCGCCGAAGCCGGCGAGCCGCCCGCGCGTGACCGTCGACGAGTTCGCATCCGCGTCGATCTGCAGCGTCGAACCGATGAACAGATCCACACCGTATTGGCCGGCCAACTGGCACAGCACGCGGTTCGAGCGCAGGCTGCCGTCGCGGCCGGTGAAGAAGACGTCGGGACGCGCCTCGATGTACTGTTCCATGCCCACTTCGCTGCCGAAGCAATGCACGCTTTCGACCCAGCCCGATTCGATGGCCGGAATCAGTGTGGGATGCGGGTTGAGCGTCCAGTTGCGGCAAATTTTGCCCTTCAGCCCGAGTGCTGCGCCGTAGGTCGGCAGCAGCAGTTCGATCGCCGCGGTATCGAAGCCGATACCGTGATTGAGCGAGGTCACGCCATACGCTTCGTAGATGCCGCGAATCACCATCATCGCGGTCAGCACCTGCAGATCGCCAATGTGGCGCGGATCGCGCGTGAACAACGGCTCGACCGCAAACGGCCGGTCGGCTTCCACGACCACGTCCACCCACGAGCCGGGAATATCGACGCGCGGCAATTCGTCGACAATTTCGTTCACCTGAACGATCACG
Source organism: Paraburkholderia sp. GAS38 (assembly GCF_050434965.1). NCBI lineage: Bacteria > Pseudomonadati > Pseudomonadota > Betaproteobacteria > Burkholderiales > Burkholderiaceae > Paraburkholderia > Paraburkholderia sp. GAS38. Next base: position 29,917 of record NZ_JBNDJO010000006.1, read on the forward strand.
ATGCCATGCCGGAACGCCGCGGCCTCCGCGATGGTGGGGGTGTCTTCGGTATTCGGGCCGGTGTAGAGATTGCCGTGACGGTCCGCTTTTTCGGCGCACAGCAGCGCGACGTTCGGCGTCAGGTCCACGAACATCCGCGCGTACAGCTCGACATAAGTGTAGATCGCGCCGATTTCGAGCTGGCCGTCCTCCAGCAGTTGCGCGACGCGCAGGCTTTGCGGTCCGGCGAAAGCGAAGTCGACCTTGTGCGTGATGCCGCGCTCGAACAGCGTCAGATGCTCGGGACGGCTGATGCTGGAAATCAGCAGATGCACGTCGTGAATCTTTTGCGGATCGACTTTGGCGAAAGAACGCGACAGAAAGTCCGCCTGCTTCTGGTTGTCGCCTTCAAGGGCGACGCGGTCGCCGGGGCGGATCAGGATCTCCAGCGCATCGACCATGCGCGCGGCGGGCAGCACTCCGTCTTCGAGCCACGGCGCGATGGCGGCAAGCCGCCGGGCCTTCTCGTCGCGCAGGGTGGTCCAGGACCGGGCCGCGGGTGCGGTGGCGGAGTGGGAAGTGGGTTCGGCTCGTGGATTCATCGGCGGATTCAGCTCTCGGTAGGGGCGGGGCGCGCGCGTTTCGCGCGCGGCTTGCGGCCGTTGGCTTGCGCGGCTTCGGCCTGCGCGCGTTCGGTCAGAAAACGATAAAGCAGCTCGCCGGTGCCGAGCAGATGCGCGGCGACCAGCGAGCGGGCGGCCTCGATGTCGCCGCGGCGCACCGCGTCGAGAATGGCCGTGTGTTCGCGATCGGACTCGTCCTTGTACACGGGCAGTCCGAATTTGAGGCGCAAATAGCGTTCGCCGCGGCGATGCAGCGTGGTGATCATCTCTTCGAGCTGAGACCGGGCGGCAGGCGCATACAGGCTCATATGAAACGCCTCGTTGCGCGCGACGTAGAGCGCCGGGTCCAGCTCGGCCTCGGCGGCGCGGCACAGCGTTTCCGCCTCGCGCAGCGTCGCGGCGGTGTGCCGGGGAATGGCGAGGCCAATGGCAAGACTCTCCAGCGCCGAGCGAATTTCGTAGATCTCGCGGGCTTCCTCCGCCGACAGCGGCGCGACCGTCGCACCCTTGTGCACGGCGACCTTCGCCCAGCCTTCGCTTTCCAGTTGCCGCAACGCCTCGCGCACGGGAATTGCGCTGACCGAGAAGTGACGGGCAATCGCGTCCTGCCGCAGCGGGGCGCCGGGCGCCAGCGTGCCTTCGACGATCGCCGTGCGCAGTGCGTCTGCAATCACACGTGAGGTGCTGGCCCGCGGCGTGACCGTTACAGGCAGAAAAGGGACGCGCGGTGCGCTGTCCAGGGGAAAACCATCGGTTGCGTCGTTCATAATTTCAAATATTATATATGAAATGGCGCGTTTGCAAGGGGGAGATCCGGGGCTCAGGCGGCAAGCGGAACCTGGGCACCGAGGTCAGGAGGGGTTTGGGCCTTCTGAGGAAGGCCTGCTGTACCAGCCGCACGCACGCTAACCCGCTGTTAAGAATAGGCAATAGGCAATCCAACCGTAGGGCCGGAGGAGCACGATGAATACAATCTCGGACCGCGCGCGTGTCGCGCGGCATCGCACGCCACTTAACCGCTCGCAGATAGCCGGTTTCTGGGGCGCATGGGCGGGCTGGACGCTGGACGGGATGGATTCGTTCATCTACGCACTGGTTCTCACGCCCGCGCTCACTGAACTGCTGCCGCGTTCGGGTTACGCGGCGACACCTGCCAACGTCGGGCTCGCCGGGTCGATCCTGTTTGCGCTGTTTCTGGTCGGCTGGGGGCTGTCGTTCATCTGGGGGCCGCTCGCGGACCGCTTTGGCCGCACCAAGGTGCTGGCCGGCACGATCTTCACTTTTGCAATTTTTACGGGGCTTTCGGCGCTCTCGCAGAATGTCTGGGAGCTGGCTATCTTCCGTTTTATCGCGGGCGTGGGGATTGGCGGCGAATGGGCGCTGGCGGGCACCTATGTGGCGGAGGCCTGGCCTGAGGATCGTCGCAAGATGGGGGCGGGCTATCTGCAAACCGGCTACTACGCCGGCTTCTTTCTGGCCGCCGCGCTCAATTACACGATCGGGGTTCACTACGGCTGGCGGGCGATGTTCCTGACCGGCGCCGTGCCGGTGTTTGTCGCGATTCTGATCCTGCTGCGCGTGAAGGAGCCGGAAAAGTGGCAGAAGGCGGAGCCGAACGCCGTGCGCAGCCGGCCGTTGCGCGAGATTCTCGGGCCTGTGTACCGGCGTCGCACCTGGGTTGCGTGCGCCTTGCTGACGATTGCGATTATCGGGCTGTGGGCGGGGGCGGTGTATGAGCCGTCGGCGGTGATCCAGCTCGCGACGCGCGCCGGGATGGGCAAGGCGGACGCGATTCGCACGGCGTCGATCGCCACCGGCTTGCTATCCATTTCGACGGTTCTGGGCTGTCTCGCCCTGCCGCCGCTAGCCGAACGGATCGGACGTAAGAAGACCCTGGCGATCTATTTCGCGGGCATGGCAGTGGCGATTGCCGGCAGCTTCGGCTGGTCGTTTTATATGCCGAACGGGCTGGTGCCGTTTATCGCGTGGCTGTGCGTGCTGGGGTTCTTCGGCGGCAATTTTGCGCTGTTCAGCCTCTGGCTGCCGGAGCAGTTCGAAACCCGCGTGCGGGCGACGGCGTTTGCGTTCTGCACCTCGTTCGGGCGCTTTGTGGGGGCGGGCGTCAACTTCCTGCTGGGCGCGGCGGTGCTGCATATGCATACGCTCGGCATCCCGGTCGCGTTGACTGCGCTCGCGTTCGTCGTCGGGCTCTTCATCATTCCATTTGCGCCGGAGACGAAGGGGGAGGTGTTGCCGCAGTGAAGAGGGGACGCGGCGCACATCCTTGTGCGCCGCGGGTTGGCCGATTGGCCAGGTGGTATCTGGGCGCGATACGCGGCATGCTTCGTTCTGGTTAGGCGGTGTTTGGCATCCTGATCGCACACTTGAGATCTTGTACCGGTTTCTGTACAATTGATTTCAGAGCCGTGAACGTCCAACTCATGTTGGGTCGGTGGACTTGCCCCCTTCTGGGGTCGGCTTGGTTCGCTACGCTAAATACCGCTAACTTTTTTATCAGGAGCGGCCGAAGGTAAGCCTCCGGGCCGGATAAGCCATGAACACCCTTACTTACAGCGAGGCCCGTGCAAGCTTTAAGCAAGCAATGGACGACGTATGCCGCGACCACACGCCTATGCTGATTACCCGGCAAGGCGGCGAACATGTGGTGATGGTTTCGCTCGAGGACTTCAGCGCCATGCAGGAAACGCTGTATCTGTTGAGTTCTCCGAAGAATGCCGAACGGCTTGTACGTTCTGTTGCCCAGATCAATGCACGCAAGGGTACGCCGCGCAAACTGCTGACAGATGAGCAAACAGAAAGCCCGCAACAAGGAGACCGTGAGGTCCGATAGCGTTTTTGTCTTCACGGATGAAGCTTGGGATGACTATTTGCATTGGCAAAGGATCGACGCCAAGGTTTTGCGGAAGGTCAACGAATTGCTGGAAGAATGCCGGCGTGACCCTTTCAAGGGGTCCGGTAAACCGGAACCCCTGGTAGGCAACCTGACGGGTTTCTGGTCGCGTCGAGTGACGCATGCCGATCGTCTTGTCTATCTTCCTCAGGACGGACTGATCTACGTCGCCGCTTGCCGGTTTCACTACGACGACTGAAGCGACGCCGGGCGCCACCACGCCCGGCATCGCCCCGGCGATGCTCAATCCACCGGATGCCTGACCCGCGCACCACGCCGCAGAATGGACACCAGCGGCCACCCAAGATTGACACCGAGACTCGCCGTCACGATCAACGCCATACCGGCCAGTTGCGGCGCGGACAACGCCCGTCCATAAACAAGCGCATCCACAACGATCGCCGTCAGCGGATAAACAAACAGCAGCACCGCGATGATCGGCGTAGTCAGCTTGGGCAGCGCGCCGTAGATCAGCACATACGAAAGCCCCGTATGCAGCACCCCCATGCCGACCAGCCAGAACCACTGCGCCGGCCCAATATGCGCCACCGAATGCAGCGGCGCGATAAACGCCAGACAAACCACGCCGACCAGGCACTGCGCGAGCGTCAGCAGATGCGGGCGCAACTGGCCGAGACTCTTGGCGATCAGCGTCACGCTCGCATAGAGCACCGAGCCCGCCAGCGCCTCGCCTACGCCAAACAGATAACTGGCGTGTCCCTGCAGGTTTTCGCTCGTGGCCACGCCTGAGGCGAGCACGAGTCCGACAAACGCCGTCGCGATCCAGCCGAGCCGGTCGCCGCCAAGGCGTTCATTGAACAGCGCCGCGCCCATCAGCACCACCCAGAAGGGCTGCACGTGAAACACCACGGTCGCGACCGCGATGCTGGTGCGATGAATCGCGTCGAAAAACCACACCCACTGGGTCACCATCAGCAGGCCCGACAGTACCGCGAGCAACACCATGCGCAGGGTGAAGCGCTGCGCCCGGAAGAAACCCTTCCACGCGCAATAACCGGCCAGCGCCAGAAAGCCGAACAGGCAGCGAAAGAACACCATCGTCATGGCGTCGAGCCGCGCTTCCTCGACGAAGATGCCGATCGTCCCCATCAGCAAACCGCCGCTGGCAAGGGTGATGGCGCCCTGTTGACGTGAGGTGAGTGACATGCAAAACGCTCCGTGACGATAACCAGGTCGAGTATCGGGGACTTGCCGTCACGCAACAAACGAATAAAATTGAGAAATTCGATAAGCTGGGCTTATAAATCATGCACCCTGAATTCGACGTCGATCTGCTGCGCACCTTCGTCGCCGTGGTCGAGGCGGGCAGTTTCACGAAAGCCGCGGCGACGGTGCACCGCTCGCAGGCGGCGGTCAGCATGCAGATCAAGCGGCTCGAAGGCATGCTCGGCACCACGTTGTTTGCCCGCGATACCCGCAATCTGGCGCTGACGCGGCCTGGCAGCACGCTGCTCGAGTACGCGCGGCGCGTGATCGATCTGCATGAGGAAGCGTGGTCGGCAATCGTGCGGCCCGAGGTCACGGGGAGGGTCGTGCTGGGCGCGCCGGACGACTACGTGTCGTCGTTGCTGTCGCCGGTGCTCCGGCGTTTTTCGAACCTGTACCCGCACGTCGAGATCGAGATTGTCTGCGCACAAAGCACGGCGCTCGCGCCGATGCTGGCGGACAACAAGATCGACCTCGCGTTCGTTACCCGCGACCGCAAGCTGCGCGGCGAATATGTGCGCAGCGAGCCGATGGTGTGGGTGGGGGCGTCGGAGGATACGCCGGTGCTGGCGGCGTCGCCCTTGCCGGTGGGCTTATACGAGCCGGGCTGCGTGGCCCGCACCCACACGCTTGCGGCGCTGGACTCGGCGCGGATCCGCTACCGTGCCGCCTATAGCAGCGCCAGTCTGCTCGGACTCGTGGCGACCGTCGATGCGGGTTTGGCGGTGATCGCGCTGACCCGTTGCAGCGTGCCGTCGCGTCTCGCCATCCTCGGTGCCGCGCAGGGTTTGCCGAAGATCGAGTCGCTGGAGATCGTGGTGGCGCGCAGCGCCAAATCGGACCGGCCGACCTGCGATTACCTGGCAGCCCAGATGATTCAGGATTTGTCGGTGCGGGCGCAGCCGCGCGCTTCGGCGGCTGCCGCGTCCGCGGCGCCGCGCGACGAACGCGCGTCCGACGTTCAGGCGCGCGCGTAGGCCGTGACGTCGCCGTCGATGGCGAGCCGCACGCGCTCACCCGGCTGCGGCGTCCGGTAGCCGGGCACGCGGGCGCGTACCACCGTGCGCGCCGCCGACTGCAACTGCAGGCCGACAGCCGCGTCCTGTCCCTGGAAGATCACGTCCTGAACAATGGCATCGAACGAAGCCGTGCCGTCCGGCGTAGTTTCGTCGGCGCGCCACAGACGGATCTGCTCGGGGCGCACCATCACGTCGACGGCGCCGTCTTTCGCCGGCGCCGCCAGCGTCAGTTCGCCGAGTTCGCAGGTCACCCGGTCGCGTGCGGCGACGCCTTGCAGCAACACCGCCTCGCCGATGAACGACGCAAGCTCGCGCGTCACCGGGCGCCGGTAGATGATTTCCGGCGTCGCGGTCTGGATCAGCTTGCCGTGCCACAGTACCGCGACCTCATGACCGAGCGAAAGCGCTTCCGATTGATCGTGCGTCACCAGCACGGCGGTGGCGCCGGCTGCCGCCAGCGCGCTGGCCACGGCCTGACGGGTTTCGAGGCGCAGCGCGGCGTCGAGCGAGGAGAACGGCTCGTCGAGCATCACCAACGTGGGCGAGGGCGCCAGCGCGCGTGCCAACGCTACCCGTTGCTGCTGGCCGCCGGAAAGCTGCTGCGGCGCGCGCTCGGCGAACGAAGCCGGCAAGCCGACCAGTTCGAGCAGTTCGGCGACGCGATGGCGCGCCCGCCGTTGCGCGCGCGGCAGACCGAAGACGATGTTGTCCGCTACCGACAGATGCGGAAACAGCGCGCCTTCCTGCGGCACATAACCAATGCGGCGTTGTTCCGACGGCACGTGCAGCGCATCGCCGGCGACGCGCCGGCCGTCGATTTCCACCGTGCCGCGGTCCGCGCGTTCGAAGCCGCACAGCACGCGCAGCAGCGTGGTTTTGCCGCTGCCGGACGGACCGAGCAGGGCGAGCAGCGTGCCGCGCTCGACGGACAGATCGATGCCGTGCAGCACCGGGTTGCCGTCGAACGATTTTTGCAGGCCGCAGATACGAAGTTCGCTCATGAGAATCCGATGGGGATAGCGGGAGTGCGACGCAGTCTTAGCTGCGTTCGCCGAGCAGCGCCGAGCGGCCGAGCAGCGCGAACAGCAGGCCGGAGGCGCACAGCGAAATGCCCGTGAGCAGCGCCGCGTAGGGCGCGGCGGCGGCAAACGCCATGGTCGAGGTGTCGGACCAGACCTGCGTGGCGAGCGTCTGGGTGCCGATGGGCGAGAGCAGGAGCGTCGCGTTGAGTTCGGTGACCACGGAGATGAACACCATCGACGCCGCCGCGCCCAGACCTGGTCCAGCGAGCGGCAACAGCACGCGCACCAAAGTCTGCCGCCAGCCCAGCCCAAGCGCACGCGCGGTTTCTTCAAGACGCGGCTGCGCCTGCATCAGCGCGGCGCGCACGCTTACCAGCGCAAGCGGCAGGAACAGGATCGCGTACGTGATGATCAGCAGCGTGGTGCTCTGGTAAAGCGGCTGCAGCGAATGCACCGCGAGCGAGACGACGGCGAGCGCAATCACGAGGCCGGGGATACCTTGCGCGAGAAACACGGTGCGTTCGAACAGGGTGGCGAGGCGCCCCGGATAACGCACCAGCAGAAACGCCAGCGGCACGATCAGCAGCGTGGTCAGGACGGCGGCGCCGAGTCCGAAACCGAGCGAGGAAAGCGTCGCATTGAACAGCAGTTCGGGCGAGACGTCGGCCGGCGTGACGGCGGCCGCGCCCGGCTGCGTCAGCCAGTAGCCGATCATGCCGAGCGGCACGCCGAGCGTGGCGAGGGTCAGCGCGGCGAAGCCTGCGACCACCAGCCAGCGCCACACGCCCAGGTCATAGCGCAGCACGGCGCGGCGCGCGCCGCGATCCACACGTTCATAACGCGCCGCGCCGCGCACGCGGAATTCGAACGCGAGCACCACGAGGCACATCACGATCAATAGGCAAGCCAGCAGCGAGGCGCCCGGGCCGTCGAAGCTGGTGCGGTATTCGGCGTAGATTTCGGTCGTGAAGGTGCGAAAACGCAGCAGGGTGAACGCGCCGAATTCGGACATCACGCCGAGCGCGACCAGCAGCATGCCGCCCAGCAAAGCAGGGCGCAGTTGCGGCAGGATCACGCGGGAAAAAGTGCTCCAGCGGCCGCAGCCAAGCGAGCGGGCGCTTTCTTCCAGTGCCGGGTCCATGCTGCGCAGCGCGGCCGCGACCGGCAAATAGACCAGCGGAAAATAGGCGGAGGTAATGACCAGCAAGGCGCCGTTGAAGTCCTGCAGATCCAGACTGAACGACACCCACGCATAGCTCGTGATGAACGGCGGCATGGCGAGCGGCGCAGCCATCGCCACGGCCCAGAAGCGGCGCCCGGGCAGGCGGGTGCGTTCGACGAACCACGCGGCGGCCGTACCCAGCACGGCCGCGGCGAGCGTGGCCGACACCGTGATCATCAGCGTATTGACCAGCAGTTCGCCGACCAGCGGCCGGAACACCAGCTCGGCCGCTTCGGCAAAACCAAAACTGGCCGCCCGCCAGACGGTAAAGGCGAGCGGCAGCAACACCAGCAATGCGCTCAGCGCGGCAGCTGCGAACAAACCACGCGGCGCGCGCTTGCGGCCGCGCGCCGGTTCAGAGGCAACAGCCGGCGGGGCGGCTGACACGGCATCGCTCATTTACAGCAGTCCGGCCTGGCGCAGGAGTTTGCCGGCCTGGCTGTCGTCACCGAGTTGCTGCACTGTCAGCGTCGGCGGGCTCAGTTCGGTGAACGGCTTGAGGATCGGATCCGGTGCGACGCCGCTGTGCAGCGGGTACTCGAAGTCGACGTGGCTCTTCGCCAGCAGCGTCTGGGCACGTTCGCTGACCAGATAGGCGAGGAATTTCTGCGCGCCGTCTTCGTTGTGCGCCGACTTCAGCACCGCCGCGCCCGACACGTTCACGAGTGCGCCGGCATCGCCGTTGCTGAAGTGATAGAGCGCGCTACGGGTGGCCTTGTCGCCGATTTCGGCATTCAGACGCGCCCAGTAGTAGTTGTTGATGATGCCGGTTGCGACTGCACCGCGGTTCACTGCGGCCACCACACCTTCGTCGTCGTCGAAGATCTGCGAGTTGGCCTTCAGGCCCTTCAGCCACTCGAGCGTTTGCGCTTCGCCCTTCAGGGCGATCACGGCGCTCACGAGCGGCAGGAAGTCGCCGTCGCTCGGCGCAATGCCGACCTTGCCTTTCCATTGCGGCTTGGCCAGATCGAACAGCGATTGCGGCAACTGGTCCGGCTTGACCTTGGCCGTGTTGTAGGCCAGCACGTTTTCACGTGCGGTGACGCCGACCCATGCGCCGGTCGGCGAATCGAAACGCGTCGGGACGGCCGACAGCGTCGCGGCATCCACCTTGCCGAGCAGACCCTTTTCTTCGAGCAGCATCAGTTCCGGCGAGTTTTCCGTGAAGTAGACGTCGGCGGGGGAGGCGGCGCCTTCCGCGACGAGCTGCGCGGCCAGTGCCGGGCCTTCGCCGGTGCGGATCTTCACCGAGATGCCGGTTTGGCTCTGGAAGTCCTTCGCGAGCATGTTGACGACCTGCTCGTGCTGCGCGCTATACAGCGTGATCGATGCAGCATGGGCGGCGAGCGGTGCAGCACCCAGCGTCGCCAGCAGAAGGGCCGCCGCGCCGCTGATTGCGCGAACACGGTTGCCAAGCCAGGAATGAGTCATGATTCAAAATTCCTTTTGTGATGGTATCGATCTGTTTCACGCGCGGCGAGCCGCGTGGGCGGCGTTCGCGCCTTACGTTTCGAACAGCCCCGCGCCGATGTACGAACCCGGTTTGGCGCCCGGCGGGCAGGCAAACACCGCGCTGCCGACGTGCGTCGTGAACTGGTTCATCATGTCGAACTTCGAGAGCTTCTCGTTGATGGGGATAAAGCCGGTACGCGGGTCGCCCTGGTACGCAATGAAAATCAGCCCCGTGTCGTACTCGGTTTCCTGGCGCCATGGCGGCCAGCGCTCGATGTAGAAATTCGAGCTGTCGTTGTACGAATACGAGCGGCGCAGAATCTGCGCGCCGTTATTGGTCGCCTGGTTCGACAGCCGGACATGCGAGTTTTCCGGAATCACCGGATTGCCGTCCTTGTCCTGCGCGTCGAGATCGAGCGGGTCGAATTCGTTCTTCTTGCCGATCGGCGCACCGCTGTACTTGTGACGGCCGAACACCTGTTCCTGGAAATCCTCTTCCGTCATGTCCCAGTGTTCGAGCGTGATGCGGATGCGGCGCACGACGCCGTACGAGCCGCCCTGCATCCACGGTGCGTCCGCGCCGTTCGCCCAGACGAACTGGTTCATCAGCTCGGGTTTTTTCGTCGACGGGTTGTTGGTGCCGTCCTTGAAGCCCATCAGATTGCGCGGCGTTTGCCCGCGCGGACCCGACACGAAGCCGGCCTGGCCCCAGCGCATCGTCGCAATGCCGTAGCTCTGGCGCGCCAGTTGGCGCACCGCATGGAAAGCCACTTGCGCGTCGTTCGCACAGGCCTGGATGAACAGGTCGCCGCCGGTTTTTTCCGGCAGCAACTGGTCGCCGTTAAAGCGCGGCAGATCGACGAGCGCCGCCGGGCGCTTGCTGGCGATGCCGTAGCGGTCCTTGCCGTCCGAGGTGAACAGACCTGGGCCGAAGCCGAAGGTCACCGTCAGGCCGGCCGCGCCGAGGCCCAGCACGTCGCCGGAATCCGGCGCGGCTTTGCCGTCGGCGCCGGGCAGCGCGCCTGCGGGCAGGCCCTGGGTCATGCGCGCGGCGGCGTCGGTCCAGGTGCGCAGCAGGGCGATCACGTCTTCGCGTTTGGTCGTCGTGAGATCGAGCGCGGCCACGTAGATATGCGCTTGCTGCGGCGTGACGATGCCGCCCTGATGCTCGCCGAAGAACGGTTCGACGGCGAGGTAGGGATCGTCGGTGTGCGCTTGCGGCTTGCCGAGTGCGGCGTGGGCGACGCTGGTCGCGGACAGGCTCGCGCCTGCTGCGACCGCCGCCCCTCCCGCCTTCAGAAAGCCGCGCCGGGCAGGCCGCTTGGGGGGATGTGTATCGTTTGCCATGATTACTTCGCGAGTACCAAAGTGTTCACGTCGTCCTGCACGTAGTAAAAACCGTCGCCCGCCGGCGTCATGACGATGCCGAACAGGTCGCCGTTACCCGGAGGCGACTGCGCCTTGTCGGTATCGATCCAGCGTGCGTAGATCTGCTTGCCGCTCGCCGGGTCGATCTCGACGACCTGGCCATTCAGCGCGTTGGTCACCAGCAGGTGGCCGTTGGGCGCCGTGACCATCGCCAGCGGCCGGTGCAGCAGGCCGTCGGCGGTGAGCTGGCGGCCCACACCGGCGCTGGTGTCGCGCGTCATCGGATCTTCGATCACGTTGACGCGGTTGCCGATTGCGTCCGAAACATACAGGAGTTTCTGATCCGGCGACAGGGCGAGGCCGGTCGGCCCGACGAGGAACACGCCCTTGTCGGCCTGCGCGCCAAAGCCGCTGCCCACGACCATTTCCTGCTTCACGACCGGCGGCTTGCCGTCCGGAATGTCGAGATCGAGGCGCAGCACGGTGGCTTGCTTGAACACCGGCGGATCGCCCGCCGCCGAACCGACGCCGAAGCCGGCGTTGCTGACGAACAGCGTGGCGCTATTGCCGTTGTCGACGACCGCCATGTTGCCCCACGGGTCGTTGATGTTCGGGCTGTTGATGGTCGAGACCACCTTGCCTTGCGGATCCAGCACGATCAGGCAGCCGGCGCCCTTGGTGCCGGTGGTGCCGTCGTTGCTCGGCGTGCTGCCGACGATCACCCAGCCCGACTTCAGCATGGTCATGGCGGTCGACAGACCGACGCCGCCCGGGCATTCCTTCAGATCGCGCGGAATCACGGCGAACACCGACATCTGCTTGGTATCCGGGTGGTAATCCACGATCGTGGAGCCGGTGCCTTGCAGGTTGGTCGAGTTGTTGAAGTTGTCGACGAGCACGTCGTCTTTCTTCACCGTGCCGGCCGAAACCGGTGCGACGACCAGCGCATACGGGTTCTGGTCGCCGTTGTCGGGCACCGTATTGATGAGCGTGGTGTGCTTGTGCACCGTCTCGAGGAAGCCTTGCGGATCGGCGTACGCGGTGCCGGCCGCGAGCAGCGCGGCGGCGCCCGCCGCTGCTGCCATCAGTGCCCGCGTAGCGCGCGGCAAAGACTTGCGCTTGGGGTAATTCATGATTGAGCCTCCGTGCCTGCGCACAAAGCGTTGAATGCGGTCATGATCGAAAGCATGGTGTCCAGGTTATGAAAGCGGTCAGAACGTGATGTTGGTTCGCACGCCGACAACAAGAGTGTTGCGCAGCGCCTGAGTCGGGTCGCTCGGGTTCTGTCCGGCGCCGGCATTGAACGTGTATTGCGCGTCGGCCTGGATCTGCCACCACGGGTTGACCTGAAACTGATAGGTCGCTTCCAGGGTGGTTTCCTGCGTGCGCACGCCGTAGGGACTGTTCAGGAAGGCCCGATTGTCGAGATCGAGGTTCTCCACGCTATTGCTGACCTTGATGTAGGTCAGTGCGAGGCCCACGGTGTCGTTGTCGCGTCCGGCGAACGGCGCCTTCATCACTACGCCGAGGTTGGCGGAGAAGTCGACGAGGTTGCGGTCGCCTGGTGCGCCCATCACCCGGGCGAACACATTGATGCTGCGCGGCTCGTCCGGATCCGGACGCCACACCATCTGGTCTGCCACGGCATAGAAACTGTAGTCGCCGCGATGCTGCGCAGCGACGCCCGTCGAATTCGGGTTCGCCAGCGACACGCCGGTGTTGTCGTAGTACTCGTCGGCGAAGCTGCCGGTGTTGTACCAGAAGCCGAGCTTGTAGCTGCCGGGCAGGCCGGTGTTGCCGGCGCCGACCATCTCGCCGTCGCCCGGCTGGTTCAACGCGTACTGCAGTTCGCCGATATACAGCGCGCTGGTGTGCAGGTTGAAATTCGTGCCGCTGATGTTGTTCGGATTGTTGCCGAGCGGGTCGCCGTCGAACACGCCTGCGAGGGCGGTCAAGGTCGGCGTGATCTGGCCGCGCACGCGCACGCCGAGGTCGGCGAGCGGGTAGGCCGGGCCGCCCGACGGCATGTCGTAAGACGGCAGCGCGGGCCAGCCGAACATCGTATTGACGAACAGGCCGGCGCTCTGGCTGCCGATGAACTCCTGATCGATACTCTGCTGACCGACCTTGACGTCCATCTTGTTGTTCAGGAAGGACTGCTGGTACCACAGCTCCCACAGACGGGTCGTATCCTGCGCCTCGATCCCGCTCGCGGTATTCAGCGTGCCGAGATTGTCGGCGCTCAGATTCTGGCCGTGGATGTTCAGCGCGCTGACGTTGAAGAGACCGCCCGGCAGGCCGAATGCCTTCTTCGTATCCACCTGGACCGTGGCCGTCGTCAGGCCGTCATAGGTGCCGCCCGTGTTCAGGCCGCCGCGCGCGTTGTAAAGGTATTCGCTGGTCTCGGTCAGGCCGAACGTCACGCCGTACTTGCCGAGCCACGGACGCAGGCCGCCGATGTCGCCGAGCAGGTTGCCGCGGTTCCACACGCCGGTCCATTGGCCGGTGGGCCGCGCCTGAATGCTCAGGTCGGCCTCGGGCGCGTCGTTCGGCGCGGCGTCGGGATTGGTCTCGGCCATCGCGGTGGCCGCCGTCAGCGAGGCCCAGGCGAATGCTGTGTAAAGCGCCACGCTGCGAATCGAGGGCAGACCTGGCTTGCGTGCGGCGCGACCGCGCGGTGTAGCATTCCTGGATGGACGCGCGTCTGACGCGCGTCGTTTGGACTGGGCGAACTTCATCGAAATCCTTATTGTGTTGTATCGACTGTTCCGGCTATCTGCTTTGGGTGACGATAGCCGGCATCCCGCGCATTGCTGCTGCGGTTCGCGACGCCTCAGGCAGCAATGTCGAGATCGTACGCATGCCCAATAGGTGCGTCAATACAAATGAGAACGATTCGCAACAATATTACTGGGGTGTAATTGATATTTTTACGGTTGCTGGCTTTTATTTGACTTTTTGTTATTTAAAAGTAATTTAAACGTAATTAAATGGTATGGAATTGAAGGCCTGTTTTGCGACGCCTATCGGTGCTGATGCGCGAGCGGTGAGCTTGTCCGGGAGGGTGGACAGCGCGCTGGTCCTTCGCGCGAAAGCTCGTGTGACAGATGCATCGAAGCGGCGCCGGGATGCGCTGTTGAAGTGCCCGAATGCAACGAAAGCTTGTTGTCAGGAGATCTGTCCATGAATCGACACATTGTTTGCTTTCGTTGGTCGCCGGCGCAGGTGCGCTTGATATAGTCGCTACCGTCGTTCCCAGGACCCACACTCATGTCAAATGCACTCGACCTCGACCTGTATTTTTCCCGCATCGGCTACGAGGGTCCGCGCACGGCGACGCTCGCCGTGCTACGCGAACTGCACCGCCTGCATCCGCTCGCGATCCCCTTCGAAAATCTCGACCCGCTGAGCGGCCGCACGGTCTCGCTGGAATTGCCGGCCGTCGTCAACAAGCTGCTCGAGCGCCGGCGGGGCGGTTATTGCTTCGAGCAGAACCGGGTGTTCGCCCATGCGCTGATGCAACTGGGCTTTCGCGTGACGCCTCTGATCGCGCGGGTGTTGTGGGGGCGTGAGGCGGACGCCGTCACGGCTCGCACCCATATGCTGCTGCGCGTCGATATCGACGACACGCCCTGGCTCGCAGACGTCGGGTTCGGCAGCGCGACGCTGACCGCGCCCTTGCGTCTCGAGGCGGGCATGCCGCAAGCCACGCCGCTCGAAGCGTTTCGCCTCGCGGATGCGTCGCATGGCGCGCTCGACCTGGAAGTGCAGTCGGGCGACGGCTGGATGAAGGCCTACCGCTTCGAGCAGCAGCGCGCCGAGTGGATCGACTATGAGGTGTCGAACTGGTACACCTCCACCTGGCCGGCGTCGCTCTTCGTGAGCAACCTGATTGTCTGCCGGGTCTTGCCGCATGGGCGCCTCGCGCTGCGCAACGACCGTTTGACGGAGCGCGCCGCTGACGGCCAGGTGGTCAGTGAACAGGTGATCGGAACGGCCGCCGACCTCGCGGCATGCCTCGGCGAACGGTTTGGCTTGCCGGTCGGCGAGTTCGACGTGCCGCGCCTGTTCGAGCGCATCCGGGAGCCGCACTGACGCGGCCACGAAGACTCGACGAAGACCGATGAAGGCCAATGAAGGCCAATGAAGGCCAATGAAGGCCAATGAAGGCCAATGAAGGCCAATGAAGGCCAATGAAGGCCAATGAAGGCCAACCAAGGGGCAACCCCGGGGCAATCAGAAGGGCCAATGAAGAACCCAAACTGCGGAGCCTGATGCGATGGTCAAAAACCTGCTGCTTCAATTGGCGCTCTGGTTTGCCTTCATGGCGGCCCTGCTGTTCGGTGCCGCCGGCACGCTGCACTGGGTCGCGGCCTGGTGGTTTCTGCTCGAATGGGCGGTGCTCGGCCTGTGGTTAGGCCTGTGGCTCGCGCGGCATGATCCGGCGCTGCTCACCGAACGGCTGAAACCCATCGTGCAGCCGCAACAGAGCCGCTGGGACCAGATCTTCATGGCTTATGTGGGTGTCGTCTGGATTGGCTGGTTGATCCTGATGGGACTCGACGCCGGCCGTTTTCATTGGTCGTCCATGCCGGGCTGGCTGAATGGGCTCGGCGCGCTCGGCATGTTCGTGTGCATCTACGCGTGCCGCTCGGTGTTCCGCGCCAACAGCTTCGCGGCGCCGGTCGTCAAGATCCAGTCCGAACGCGGCCACACGGTCAGCGACACAGGACCGTACGCCTACGTCAGGCATCCCATGTACGCGTCCGCGCTGCCGTTTCTCGTCGGCACGCCGTTGCTGCTGGGTTCCTGGTGGGGGCTCGCCTGCGTGCCGTTGCTGGTGGCCGGCATCGGCTATCGCGCGGTGCGGGAGGAGCGCATGCTCGCCGAACAACTCGAAGGCTATGCCGCGTATGCCGCTCGCGTGCGCTATCGGTTCGTGCCGTATATTTGGTAGCGGGCGGGTGGCGGGCGTCATCTCTCGAACGTCTTAAAGTTCTCAATCCTCACGTCCCCAGACCCAGGCCGGGCGTCTCGATCCACCCCTGTGCACCCTTGCACCAGGGCGATGCATCGTGCGTCGTTGAGTGAACCTGTCTAGACAAAATGCACCAAAGCAGCGTGCGTGGCGCAGTATTTTTCAATCTCCTTTCGCCTCTGAATCGCGCCATGGGCCTTTATTTATAGGGCTTACCCGAGGATTTCGGTGAAATCTCACAATTGTGCTTGCGACGATTTTTTTACTCATGCAGACTTGTCTAGTCAATTTAGGCGAGTGAATCAGTCGCTCGACTAGCTGGATGGTGTTCCCTCAATCAAAGGAGTTTCGACGTGAAGGTAAAGCGCACTACGTTGGCTAAAGCATTGATTGGCGCCGTCCTCGGCGCAGCGACTATTCTCGCGGCCCCTGTGCAGGCGAAAGAATGGAAAACGGTGACCATCGCGCTGGAAGGCGGCTATGCACCGTGGAATCTGACGCTGCCGGGCGGCAAGCTGGGCGGCTTCGAACCGGAACTGGTGGCGAACCTGTGTGCGCGCATCCAGTTGCAGTGCAACCTCGTCGCCCAGGATTGGGACGGCATGATCCCGGGTCTGCAAGCCGGCAAGTTCGACGTGCTGATGGACGCCATTTCGATCACGCCGGAGCGCGAAAAGATCATCGCCTTCTCGCGTCCTTATGCGGCTACGCCGGCCACCTTCGCCGTGACCGACACCAAGATCCTGCCGAAGGCCGGTCCGACCAGCGCCGTCCTCAAGCTGACCGGCGATCCGAAGACCGACCAGCCGACCGTCGACTCGTTGCGTAAGGAGTTGAAGGGCAAGACCATCGGTATCCAGTCGGGCACGGTCTATACCAAGTTCATCAACGACGGCTTCAAGGACGTCGCCACGATCCGCGTCTACAAGACCTCGCCGGAGCGTGACCTCGATCTGGCGAACGGCCGTATCGACGCTTCCTTCGACGACGTGACCTACTACGCCGCCAACACGGACAAGAAAGAGACCGCTTCGATCGTGATGGCCGGACCGAAGATCGGTGGCCCGATCTGGGGTCCGGGTGAAGGCCTCGCGTTCCGCCAGCAGGACGCCGACCTGAGGGCGAAGTTCGACACCGCGATTGCCGCGGCGCTTGCAGACGGCACGGTGAAGAAGCTCTCCGTGAAGTGGTTCAAGACGGACGTCACGCCCTGAGCGGTAACTGAGTCAAGCGGTACCAGCAGGTGGTCCAGCACGCGCGGCAACGCTCGCGCGTGCCGCCTGATCGATTCAACGGATTGGACGAGGGGTAGGGTATGGCTCTGATCGGGATGCTCGGCTTCGGGCCGGATGGCTGGGGCGGCGTCGTGCTGCTGGCGGCCTTGATGACCGTCGCGCTGACGCTCGCGGCGCTCGCCGTCGGCGCGGTGTTCGGCGCACTGGTGGCGGCGGCGAAGCTGTCGCGCTTTCGCACGCTGCGCATCGTCGGCGACTTCTACACGACCGTGTTTCGCGGCGTGCCCGAACTGCTCGTCATCTATCTTTTCTATTTCGGCGGTTCGACGCTGGTGACGACGATCGGCCAGTGGTTCGGCGCCGACGGCTTCGTCGGCGTGCCGCCCTTCGTGATCGGCGCGCTCGCGGTGGGGATGATCTCCGGCGCGTATCAGGCCGAGGTGTACCGCGCGGCGGTGCTGGCGGTGTCGCGCGGCGAGCTGGAAGCGGCCCGTTCCATCGGCATGCCCACGCTGACCATGGCGCGCCGCATTCTGATCCCGCAGGTGCTGCGCTTCGCGTTGCCGGGCATCGGCAATGTCTGGCAATTGAGCCTCAAGGATTCCGCGCTGATCTCGGTCACGGGCCTCGCCGAACTGCTGCGCGTGAGCCAGGTTGCCGCGGGTTCGACTCATCAATATTTCACGTTCTTCGTCGTGGGCGGCGGCTTGTACCTGGTGATGACGAGCATCTCGAACCGGGTCTTCAACCACGCGGAAGCCCGCGTAGGCCGGTCCTTCCGCCGCAATTTCGCCCGCAACTGACGAGGCCGCGCCATCATGCATATCGACTTCGATTTCCTGTTCGACACGCTGCGCCAGTTGCTCGGCGCCGTGCCGACCACACTCGGCCTGTTCTTCTCGTCGCTGATCCTGGGCGGTCTGCTGTCGCTCGTGATCGTCACGATGCGGGTCTCGCCGCACTGGCTGCCGAACCGCTTCGCACGCGCCTATATCCTCGTGTTTCGCGGCTCGCCGCTGCTGATCCAGATGTTTCTCGTCTACTACGGACTCGGCCAGTTCGGCGTGATACGCGAGAGTTTCCTGTGGCCGGTGCTGCGCGAACCGTATATGTGCGCGGTGCTCTCGCTCGCCTTGTGTACGGCCGGCTATACCGCCGAGATCATCCGCGGCGGCCTGATGGCCGTGCCGGTTGGACAGATCGAAGCGGGCTACGCCATCGGCCTGTCCGGCTTCGCGTTGCTGCGCCGCGTGATCGGACCGATTGCGCTGCGCCAGTGCCTGCCCGCGTATTCCACTGAAGCGGTGTTGCTGGTGAAGTCGACTGCGCTCGCGAGTCTCGTCACCGTGTGGGAAGTGACCGGCGTCGCGCAGCAGATCATCCAGCAAACCTATCGGACAACTGAAGTTTTTATCTGCGCCGCGTTGATCTACCTGTTCCTCAATTTCGTGATCGTGCGCCTGTTGGGCCTGCTCGAAGTGCGCCTGTCGCGTCATCTGCGCGCGGCGCCGGTCCAGGTCGCCTCGCGCCCGGTTTCCGCCACCACCGAAGCACGTCGTGCCGCGCACTGAACGGCCGCTCATTCCGGAGAATCACATGAACGCTACGGCACCCGTTGCATTGTCGGTCAAGAACATTCACAAGTCGTTCGGCGACCACCACGTCCTCAAGGGCATCTCGCTCGACGCGCACCAGGGCGACGTGATCTCGATCCTCGGCGCGAGCGGTTCGGGCAAGAGCACTTTCCTGCGCTGCCTGAACCTGCTGGAAACGCCCGATGACGGTTCGGTCGCGCTGGCCGGCGAAGAACTCAAGATGAAGCGCCGCGGCGACGGCAAGATGCAGCCGAGCGACCGCCGCCAGGTGGACCGCATCCGCTCGCAACTCGGCATGGTGTTTCAGAACTTCAACCTGTGGTCGCATATGACGGTGCTCGAGAACCTGATCGAAGGTCCGATGCGCGTGCAAAAACGCAGCCGCGCCGAGGCCGTCGAAGAAGCCGAAGCGCTGCTCGCCAAGGTCGGTCTCGCGGAAAAGCGCGGCCACTATCCGGCGCATCTGTCGGGCGGCCAGCAGCAGCGCGTGGCGATTGCGCGGGCGCTGGCGATGCATCCGAAGGTCATGCTGTTCGACGAGCCGACTTCGGCGCTCGACCCGGAACTGGTCGGCGAAGTCTTGCGCGTGATGCGCTCGCTGGCGGAAGAAGGCCGCACCATGCTGGTCGTCACGCACGAAATGGGCTTTGCGCGCCATGTGTCGAACCGCGTGATGTTCCTGCATCAAGGCGAGGTCGAAGCGGACGGTACGCCCGACGAGGTGTTCGGCGAACTCAAGTCCGAGCGTTTCAAGCAATTCGTCTCGAGCCACCACCACCGTACTGCGAACTGAGTATCGTCATCATGGCTGTCATTCGTTCCGATCGTCCTCTCGACTGGCGTCAGGTTGCGGCCGTGGCCGCAGGCGAGCCGCTCGAGCTTTCCGCCGATGCGCGGGCGCGCATTGCGGCGGCGCATGTCCTCGTCGAACAGATCGTCGAGCGCGGTATTCGCGCCTATGGCGTGAATACCGGCGTGGGCGCCTTGTGCGATGTGATCGTGTCGCCGTCCGAGCAGCGCACGCTGTCGCGCAATATCCTGATGAGCCATGCGGTGGGCGTCGGCACGCCGCTCGGCGTCGCCGAAACGCGCGCCATCATGGCCGCGGCGCTCAACAATTTCGCCCACGGGCATTCGGGCATCCGGCTCGCGGTCGCCGAGCAGCTGGTGGCGCTGCTCGATGCCGATTGTCTGCCCGAAGTGCCGGCGTTCGGCTCGGTCGGCTATCTGAGCCATATGGCGCATATCGCGCTGGTGTGCATCGGCGAGGGCCATGCGCGCTATCGCGGCGAGCGCTTGAGCGGCCGCGAGGCCCTGCAGCGGCTCGGGCTCGAGCCGCTGGTGCTCGATGCCAAGGAGGGCCTTAGCCTCGTCAACGGCACGCCGTGCGTGACGGGACTCGCGGCGCTGGCGCTGGCGCGCGCCGCGCGGTTGCTCGACTGGACCGACGCGGTGGCGGCCATGAGCTTCGAGAACCTGCGCGGCCAACTGGCGGCGTTCGACGCCGAATCGCTGGCGTTGCGGATCTCGCCGGGACTGAACGTGGTGGGCGAAAGAATGCGCGGCGCGCTTGCCGAGAGCGGCATCCTGGCCGCGGCGGTGGGCCGTCGTACGCAAGACCCGCTGAGCATGCGGACCATCCCGCACGTGCACGGCGCGGCGCGCGACGTGCTGAGCGCGACGGCGGAAGTCGTCAATCGCGAACTGGCGTCGATCACCGACAATCCGATCGTCGCCGGTACGCCCGAAGCGCCGCGCGTCTATTCGCAGGCGCATGCGGTGGGCGCCTCGATCGCGCTGGCGATGGACAGCCTCGCCACGGCGATTGCCCAGGTGGCGGCGATGGCCGAGCGCCGCCTCGACCGCCTCGTCAATCCGCTCGTCAGCGGCCTGCCGGCGTTTCTCGCCGAGCCGGGCGGCACCTGTTCGGGCTTCATGATTGCGCAGTACACCGCGGCCTCGCTCGTCGCGCAAAACCGCCGCCTCGCGATGCCCGCGAGTCTGGACGGCGGCATCACCTCCGGCCTGCAGGAAGACCATCTGTGTCACGCGACGCCGGCGGCGCTCAAGGCGCTGGAAATCGTCGACAACGCCGGACGCATCGTGGCAATCGAATTGCTCGCGGCATCCCAGGCCTATGATCTGCAGACGCTCGATGCAGCGCGCGCACCGTACACCGATTCGCTCTGGCGCGGCGTGCGCAGTCTCGTGCCGACGTATCGCGACGACCGGCCGCTCGCCGAGGACATGGCGCTCGCGTTCCGTATGATTGCGGACACCGAGCCGCCGCCGCTGCCGAACCCGGGTAAGATGCGGCCAGCCGCCGCCGGCGTAGTCGGGCACACCGGTTATGCAACGGCCGGCGAAGCGAACCCAACGGCTGCCCATTTGCCTGACGCCGCCGGGCGCGATCTGCAATCGGCGGCATGAACGGGGCGAGCGCCCCACGAGCCGGTGTGGCCGGCCTACCTGCCGGCGCATTGGCGTATTGCGTACCACCCACGAGGTCGACGTGAATATGACTCTAAATAACGCGCCATCCGACACCACCCAGCTCCGCCCGGGCAATGCCAGCGAGGCGCCTGTCAAAGCCACGCCGGCCTACGAGCAGATCAAGCGCTATGTCGTGAAGCGGATCTCGGAAGGCGACTGGAAGCCGGGCGGCCTGATTCCATCGGAAACCGAACTGGTCAAGGAATTCGGCGTGGCGCGCATGACGGTGTCGCGCGCGCTGCGCGAGCTGACCGCCGAACGCGTGTTGACGCGCGTGCAGGGCTCGGGCACTTTCGTCGCGCCGCAGCGCTATGAATCGACGGTTCTCGAGATTCGCAACATCGCCGACGAGATCGCCGCGCGCGGCCATCGGCACATGGCGCACGTGCTGGCGCTCGAACCGAGCGACGATGCACAGGCGCTCGATGCGCTCGGCCTGTCCGCCGGCCCCGCGTTTCATTCGCGCATCGTGCATAGCGAAGAGGGCGAGCCGATCCAGTACGAAGACCGCTACGTCAATCCCAAGGTGTTCCCCGAGTATCTGCGGCAGGACTTCACGCTCGAAACGCCGAATCACTACATGGTGCGGCTCGCGCCGATCCAGCGCGCCGAGTTTCGCATCTACGCGCAAAAGCCCGACGCGCATGTACGCCGGCACCTGCTGATGGAGATTGGCGAGCCGTGCCTGCTGTTGTGGCGCCGCACGTGGGTCGGCGAAGCGGTGGCGACGTCGGTGCAACTGTGGCATCCGGCCTCGCGCTTTCATCTGGCGGGCAACGTCTGATACGGGCGCCGCGCCAGCGGCTCTGCTCAGCCCTGGCGCTGCGAGAGGTCCGGCGCGAACCGGCAGCCCAGCCGGTAGCGCGAACCCGGATGCACGAAGCGGGCGAACGTCACCGCCACGCCGCTCGTCCATGTGCGCCGCACCAGCGTCAGGCACGGCTCCTCTGCGCGGATTTCGAGTAACCCGGCTTCGTCGCGAGTAGGCAGGCCCGCGTCGACGACATGTTCGACGTCGTGCACGGGCACGACGTTGTAGAGATACTCGGACGGCCGGATCGCCGCGAAGTCCTGCAGCAAGAATTCCGGCGCCGTGGCTGGATTGACGTAACGGTCTTCGAGTTGCACAGGCAGGCCGTTTTCGCGGTGGACACAGATCACGTGAAACACCGAGGTGCCCGGCGCCAGGCCCAATGCGTTCGACACCAGAACCGGTGCGGTCTCCCGTTGCTTGAGCAGCGTTGCGTAGCTGTACTCATGACCGCGCGAGCGGATCTCGTCGCCGATGTGGGCGATCATCAGCAAGGTGGATTGCGGTTTCGCCTCCGCCACGAAGGTGCCCACACCCGAGACGCGCGTGACGAGCCCTTCCTCGGCGAGTTCGCGCAAGGCACGGTTGACGGTCATGCGCGACACGCCTAACGCTGCGACAAGGTCCAGTTCCGACGGGATGCGGTCGCCCGGCTGCCGCGCGCCCGAGTCGATGGTGCGGCGGATGTGGCTCTTGACCTGTTCGTAGCGCGCGGTGTTCATGGCGAACCCGGCTCATCGGCGCCTTGCGTCCAGAAGGCGTTGCGGTCGAAGTAATTCTGCAGGAACTGGCGCAGGCGCGGCTGCCCGGCATCGTGAAAGACTTCGCGCGGCTTGCCTGCCACCGCAATGCGGCCTTGATCGATAAACACCACCTTGTCCGCAACCTGCGCGGCAAAGCCCATTTCGTGCGTGACGACCGCCATGGTCATGCCGTCGCGGGCGAGTTGCTTCATCACCTGCAGCACCTCGCCGACCAGTTCGGGATCGAGCGCCGAGGTGGGTTCGTCGAACAGCATGATGTGCGGTTCCATGGCCAGCGCTCGCGCAATCGCCACGCGTTGCTGCTGGCCGCCGGAGAGCTTGGCCGGATACGCGTCCGCCTTGTGCGCGAGCCCCACGGTCTCCAGCATCGCATGGGCGCGGCGCCGTGCGTCGTCGCGCGGCAGATGGCGCACGCGCAGAAGCGCTTCCATCACATTGCCGAGTGCCGTCATATGCGGCCACAGGTTGAACTGCTGGAACACCATGCCGACGTTGCGCCGCACGCGGTTGATCTCGCCTTGCGAGGCCCGCATGCGTTTGCCGTTGCGCTCGGTGTAGCCGAGCAGTTCGCCTTCGATCCGCACATCGCCCTGATCGTAGGTTTCGAGCGCGGCGAGACAGCGCAGCAAGGTGCTCTTGCCGGACCCCGACGGGCCGATGATGCAAACCACTTCGGATCTGGCGATCTCCAGATCGATGCCGCGCAGCACGTCGACTTCGCCGAAGCGCTTGCGCAGGTCGCGTACTTCGATCAGCGGCGAGCGGCTGGCTTGTGCGGCGGTCGTGGTGGCGGTGGGTTCGGAGGTGGGCATATCGGCAAGGGCATTCATCGATCAATCCGGAGTTCGTTCATGCCATGAACCGCGCAATGCGGGCTTCCGCCCACATGCCGGCACGCGAGGTGAGTTCGACGAGCGCGAGGTAACACACGCAGAGCGCGAGCAAGGTTTCGACGAAAGCGAAGGTGGCCGAGCCGATGCCGGTCAGAACGAAGGTCAGTTCAGGCACGGTGACGATCGACAGCACGGCAGTCTCCTTGCTGAGCACGATGATCAGATTGGTGAGCGCCGGGACGATCAGCACCAGCATCTGCGGCACCTGAATACGCAGCACCGCTTGCCAGCGCGACAGGCCGAGGCACGACGCTGCTTCGAGATGGCCGGGCGGCACCGACTGGAAGCCCGAGCGGAACGCCTCGGCAAAATACGCGCTGCCGTACAGGCCGAGACCGAGGACACCGGCGGTCATCGGTTCGAGTGTGAGGCCGATGGACGGACCGCCGTAGTAGAGCAGAAAGAGTTGCACCAGAAACGGCGTGCCGCGGAACAGTTCGATATAGAAGCGCAAGAACCCGCGCACCCAGCGTCCGCAGAAGAGTTGCAGCACGGCAATCAGAAAGCCGATCAGGATGCCGATGGCGACGCCCGCGGCCCACGTGCCGACGGTCGTCGCGAGGCCCGCTGCGATCGGCTGCAGGTTGTGCGTGATGACGGTAGGGTCGAATTGCTGCATGGCTTGGCTCTCAGGCTTGCTGCAAGCGGTGTTCGGCGCCATGCGCGACCAGCGCGAGCGTCCCGCAGATGACGAAGTAGATCAGCCCCGCGGCGAGATATGCCTCAAGCGGACGATAGGTGCTGGCGGCGATGTTCTGCGCGGTGCGGGTCAACTCGGCGACGCCGACCACCGAAATCAGCGACGAGGCCTTGATCAGCAACACCATCTCGTTGACAAGCGACGGCAAGGTCAGTCGGAAGGCCTGCGGCACCTGAATGCGCCGCAGCATGTCGAGCGGCGACATGCCGAGCATGCGCGCGGCTTCGATCTGCCCCGGCGGAATGCTCAGGAAGCCGCCCCGCAAAATTTCGGCGATGTACGAAGCGGAGCAGAGCGACACGGCGCTGATCGCCGCAACGAGCGGCGACACGTTGATGCCGACGAAGGGCAGCAGGTAGTACACCAGCAGCAATTGCACGAGCATCGGCACGCCGCGAAAGAAGAACACATACGCGCCGCCGAACATGCGCGCCGCGCGATGCGCCGACAGCCGCGCCGAACAGACGCCGATCGCGACGAAGAAGCCGATCACGAGCCCGGTGAGCGAAATGCCGACCGTGGCGATGGCCGCGTGCAGCAGCAGCGGCAAACCCTGAAGAAAGACAGGCATGCTGAACATGTGTCGGGCACCCGCTAGAGCAGACCAGCAGGCGCTGCCTGCCTAAGACCATACAGCCGGCAGCGTCCGCTTCAAGGCATCAGTAGATCAGTAGTTCGGCGTGGGCATGGTGGTCGGCGAGTCCATTGCGACGCCGAACCACTTCTTCTGCAAGGCCGCGAGCCGCCCGTCGTCGTGCATCTTGACGAGCGCGGCGTTGAACGCGTCGTCGAGCGACTTGCTGTCCGGGTCCTTGCGCATGCAGTAGGCGAAATACACCTTGGCGCCGAACGGCGGCTGCACCACGGCGAAGGTCTCGGGGCGCTGTTTCGCCACATAGGCGATGTTCGTCATCGAGTTGGCGACGGCGGCAATCCGGCCGGCGGCGAGGTCGGCGTAGGCCTGATTGTTGTCGACATATTCGCGGACTTCAGGCGGCTTCGGCAGCGTCGCGATGTAGGTCTTCAACTGGTCGAGCTGTGCCGAGCCCTTGCCCGCACCGACCGTCTTGCCGGAGATATCCGAGGATTGCTTGAGCGACGTATCGCTTGCGCGTTTGAGCAGCGCGTCGGTGGCGTCCGCGATCGGCAACGTGTACGCGTAGCGCTCCATGCGCGCCTTCGTCACCGTCAGCGGACCGCCGACCATGTCGAACTTGCCGGCTTCGAGACCGGGCAGCACGCTGGGCCAGGGCAGGTCGATAAAGCGGACCTTCACGCCTAGTTCCTTGCCGACCTCGGCAAACAGGTCCTTGTTGAAACCGGCTTGCTGACCGTTCTCGAGGAAGTCGAAAGGCGCGAACTGCATTTCCGTACCGACGACGAGTTCGCCCGCCGCCTTGACCTTGGCCAGTTGATCCGCGTGCGCGGCGGCACTCGCGGCGCACAACGCTAACACCATGAAACGACACTTCCAGCCTGCAAGGATGCTCATGAGAATCTCCGGTTGGCAAAGCGGTGTCGCGCCAGATGCGGTGTGGCGGCGCGCGGTATGCGGGGCAGTATATACCGCAGTTTTCGCGCGAAATAAATAATCCTGTTGTGCGCTGCGAAGAGGCACGTACGACGCTTGCAGCAAAGTGAAGACGCTGCTTGCGAAGGCGCTTTTGGCGGTATATACAACTGGGACAACGTGGGCGACGGCGTCGATTGGCAAGGGGTTCGAAGTATCGACGACGCGCTTGTTTGTCAGCTTGGTCAGCTTGATTTGTCAGCTTATTCGGCGGCTCAAAGGCCATTCAGATCCGCCTCGTCTTTCGGGAGCTTTGCGATGCCGCCTGTCACCCGCATTCCGATCATCGACCTTGCCGGCGTGCGCGCCGGCGAGCCCGGCGCCATGCAGCGTGTCGGTCGTGAAATTCACGACGCGTGCACGACGATCGGGTTTTTCTACATCGTCAATCACGGTGTGCCGCAGTCGGCCATCGATGCGGCCGAACACGCGGCGCGCACGTTCTTCGCGTTTCCGGTGGAAACCAAACGGCGTGCCGCGGTGAATCAGCGGCATCGCGGCTTCAATGCGCTCGGCGATGCGACGATGTATCAGGCCAAACGCCCGGACTACAAGGAGTTTTTTAGCATCGGGCTGGAGTTGCCGGAAGACGATCCCGATGTGCTCGCAGGCCAGGCGCTGCGCGGGCCGAACAACTGGCCTGACTTCATGCCCGAGTTGCGCCCGGCGCTCTACGGCTATTACGAAGCGGTGGCGCAGTGCGGCGCCGGCCTGTTGCGCGCGGTGGCGGTGAGCCTCGGCGTCGACGAGCAGTTTTTTGCGCCGCGCTATACCAAGCGCATGCAGCGCACGCAGATGGTGTACTACCCGCCGCAGCCGCCGCAATCGGATGCCGACCAGTTCGGCGTGGCGCCGCATACCGACTACGGTTGCATCACCTTGCTGTGGCAGGACCAGGTAGGCGGCTTGCAGGTGCGCGAGATTGCCAACAATACCTGGGTCGATGCGCCGCCCATTCCAGGCAGCTTCGTCGTCAACGTCGGCGATCTGCTCGCGCGCTGGACCAACGACCGCTTTCGCTCGACGCTGCATCGTGTGATCAACGCGTCCGGACGCGAGCGCTATTCGATCGCCACGTTTTACGATCCGACTTACGGCGCCTCGGTCGATCCGCGCGAGCTCGGCACCAGCGAAGCCGACCTCAAATATCAACCGGTCGCGGCAGGCGACTATATTCTCGGGCGCATCAACGACTCGATGGGTTATCGAAAGAAGCAGGCCGCACAGGGGACGACAGCATGACGAATGAGGACAGCGCCGCGCTTTCCACCACGCTCGCCTCGCTGCGCGAGGCGTTGGGGGATGACGCGGTACGCGTCGGCGCGCAGATCGGCGAACGCTCGATGACCGACTGGACGCGTCACGAGCCGACGCGTGCTGCGGCGTTGCTGTTGCCGCGTACGACAGAACAGGTGGCGCAGGCGCTGGCGATTTGCCACGCGGCGCATCAAACGGTAGTGCCGCAGGGCGGCATGACGGGCCTCGCCGGCGGTGCGATTCCGCGCGCCGTGGATATCGCGTTGTCGCTCGAGCGGCTCGCGGGCATCGAAGAAATCGATCCAGCTTCGGCAACCATGACCGTGCGGGCGGGCACCACCCTGCAGGCGGCGCAGGAGGCGGCAACGCAAGCGGGTTTCGAACTTGCGCTCGACCTCGGCGCGCGCGGGTCGTGCCAGATTGGCGGCAATCTCGCCACCAATGCGGGCGGCAATCGTGTGATCCAGTCCGGCACCGCACGCGATCAGGTGCTCGGGCTGGAAGTGGTGCTGGCGAGCGGCGCAGTCCTGAGTTCGCTCGGCAAGATGGTGAAGAACAATACCGGCTATGACCTGAAGCACTGGTTCATCGGATCGGAGGGCACGCTCGGCGTGATTACCCGCGCGGTATTGCGCCTGCATCCGCGGCGCGCGGCGCGGCATACGGTGCTGGTCGCGCTGGATGATTACGATGCGGCGGTGAGGTTGCTGCGGCGCTTGTCGACGCGGTTTGGCAACGACATCGGTGCGTTCGAAATCATGTGGCCGGACTTCTACGATTTCGGCGTTGCCTTGACCGGTATGCGCTCGCCGTTTGGCGAAGCGCATCCGCTGTATGCGCTGATTGAACATGCGAGCTTCGATGCGGCCGATGATGGCGAGCGCTTTGCCGCGGCGCTGAATGAGGCACTGGACGCGCACGCCATTCGCGATGCCGTGATTGCGCAATCGATGGCCGATGCGCGCGCCTTATGGGCAGTGCGGGAATGCACGGCGGAGTTTCCGGTGAAGATGGATCCGATCAACTTCGACGTCAGTCTGCCGATCGGCGAGATCGGTGTTTTTGTCGATCGCTGCCGTGCGGCGCTGGATCGTCAGTGGCCGGGAAATCGGTCGTACTTCTTCGGGCACATTGGCGACTCTAACTTGCATCTCACCGTGGATGGGCATTCGGTGCCCGGGGTTGCGCATCATGCGGTGTATGCGTTTGTTTATGACATGCTTGGGCCGTTGCATGGGTCGGTGTCGGCGGAGCATGGGATCGGCTCGCTGAAGCGCGAGTTCTTGCCGGTCTCGCGCTCGCGTGAGGAACTGGCCGCGATGGCGGCGATCAAGCAGGCGCTGGATCCGCGTGGGATTTTGAATCCGGGGAAAGTGTTATGAGGGCGACTGGGCCAAACGGGGCGCCCAGCGTCCGCAGCGCGGGCGGAACGCTGTCCCGCCCGACAGCGTCTCAATACGCGGCATGCTCCAGCAACTCATTCGCATAGCGCCGATAAAGCCACGACAGCGCCGAGGCCGCGAGTACGATAAACCCGGTATTGACGAACGCCAGTCCGATCGCAAACACGGTGGACGCGCCCTGCAAACTGGTCAGCAGCATCCTCGGGCCGAGTACCTCGAGCAGGATGATCCAGACGATCAGCAGCGGCAAATACGAAACGAATACGACGCCGAAGATGCTCCAGAAATGCCCCCGGCTGTCCTTCCACGCCGCGCGCAGCGTCAGCGCGCCACCGAGCGAGACGGCGGGATAGAGCAGACTGAGGCGGACCATCGCGAACATGTACGCCAGCATGACGACGGCGCCGACCAGCACGATACCGCCCGAACGTATTTCGCGTACCAGCAGGACCAGCGCGATGGAGAGCACGACGATACCCAGCGTCAGACCCACCGAGATCAACGCAAAGCGCCCAAGGGGTTTGCCGCCCAATGGCAGCAGAGGCTGGGTGCCTTCGCCGAGCAGCACGAAACGGTGGACCTTGATGGTCAGGCAGCAGTAGATGACGAGTTGCAGGATCGAGAAAGCCATGCTGCCGAGTGCATGACTGGCTCTTGCCGCGGCGTCGAGTTCGGCGCCGCCGGACGGAACGTACTGAAAGGAACCGGAAAGCAGCGTTAGACAGGCAATCACGGCAAACACCCCGAGGAACCATCCCGGCATCTGAACGATGGCTTGCCACGTGCTGATCCAGCTATTCCTGACGCAGGTACCGAAGGTCAATTGTTCCATTGGGTGATTGGCGTGGCTTTATTGGTGTATTGGATTGATGCGGGTTAGATACATCCGCACTCGCGCGCCCCGGTGCGCCGAATGGTTCGGATCATAAAACAATTTGCCCGCGCGGTCTGCAATCCCTCCGCCTCATCCACGAACGACTCAACCTGACGGCACACGCCTCAATGCGCATCCAGATATCGCACGATCAGCGGAAAAACATCCACCGCCGCATTCTTGCCGAAGATGCAGTCGAGATGCCCATAGCCCGGGATCAGATGCCGCTCGTATTGCTGTGCGCCGAAGCGACTCACCAGCAAGTCATAGGTCTTCGCCGTGCTGATCGGCAGGTAGCAGCGGTTCTCGGTGCCGTGAATGAAACCGATGGGCAAGTTCATGCCCTCGATGTTGTGCAGATAGACGTCCATGCCGTCCGCGTCCACCACGTGTCCCGCGCGCACCATCGCCGCGAGTTGAACGAATAGCTCGACGTTGTGCACGCCGAACAATTCCTGCAGATTGGCATGCAATTGTTCGCCGAGCTGCGCATGCTCGTAGACCAGACCGTAGAGGAAGGTCGCGCGATGACACAGCGCGTTGCCGCAGCCTTCATAGTGCCCGACCGGATACACCCGCAGCGCCTCGTCGAGCAGATTGTCCGGCCAGTTGCCGGCGCGTGTCAGGACCGTGAGATCGCGTACGCCGAGATGCTCGAGAATCTCCGGCATATGCAGGCCCGCCTTGATGCGTTGCATTGCGCCGGGAATCGGATGCGCGGACACCTGCGACAGCAGCGCCGAGCGCACGCCAGTGAGTCCCGACAGCAGGGACATCGAGAAAGCCACGGCGCCGAAGCAGTGCGCGACCACCTGAATCTGCGCTGCGCCCGTTAGCTGCCTGACCTTCGCCACTGCGGCCGGAATGTCCTCGCGGGCAATCGCATCCGCGGTGGTGGGCTCGAGCGCGCTCGGCAGTTCGATGCTCACGCGCAGGTCGACGAGCCACACGTCGTAGCCGGCCGCGCACATGAATTCGACGAGGTTGGTCTCGACCAGGTCCGTCGCAAAGATCCGGCTCGACACGCCGGAACCGTGAATCAGCAGCACAGGTCCTTTATCGCCCGCGTGGTAGCGCGTCAGTTTCAGTGTCTTGCTGGGCGGCTCAGGCGTGTTGAACCACGTCAGCTCCGGCGCGGGTGCGCGCAATGCACGCTTCAGACGCGGCGCCGCGGCGTCGGTGCTGAGGAACTGCAACGGCGCCGCGACGCCGCCATATTCCGTGAACAGCACCCCGCCGAAGAACTTGCCGAACTTCAGCGTCCAGTCGAGCCGCGTCTCGAGATCCGGCGTGTTCGTCACTTCGATGGTGCGCATCTGCCTGAGGAAGTTCTCGGGCGTGATGATGAGCGTCGCCTTGCCGATCACGGGCGCATCCGCCGCCTCGGAGGTGCGGATCTGCGCATATAGCGTATTGGTCTGCGGCCACAGTTCGAGCAGCGACGAGCGGGTGATGATCTTCTGGCCGAACAGGTAATAGCGCGTGCCTTCCACCGATTCGAGCGTCATGTGGTAATTCATGTCGCGCCGGTCGACCTCGGTTTCGTCGACGACGAACAGATTGAAGAGGCCGTCGGCAATCGTCATCGGCTGTGCCGACAAGGCCGGACACGTCAGCGTGCCCACGGTGCGCGCGGCGTGCTGCGGACTGCTGAGCATCTCGGCGAGATCGTCGGATTCGACGGTGAGCGTGAAGCTCATCGGGCTGGTGTCGGGCGCAGGCGCGTCGTCCGGGCCGTCTGCCGGCGCGCCGGGTGCATAGCTGCCGACCATGGTTTCGGTGAAGCGCAGGCCGATCTTCTGCGGCGGCGGCGGGGCGACGTCGCCTGGCGACGTGTAGTCGATAGGCCAGCCGTGCGCCGCGGCGAGTTGCGCGCAGTTGCGCTCGGCCAGCGCCGAGATGGTCAGGAGCGGATTCACGCCGAGCGAGAGCGGCACCACCGCGCCGTCCATCACGTACAGGCCGGGGTGTACGTCGGTGCCCGTCGCGGCGGAAAACACGCGGCCCGCCTGATCGACGACGCCATTTTCCGCCGCCTCCGCCATTCCGCAACCGCCTAGCGGATGGACCGTCACCAGGCCATCGCCGAGCAGCCTCGCGGAAATCGGATCGCGCACGTACTCGCCGCCTAACGCCACGGTGGCCGCCTCGAGGGTCTTTTCGATGGTGGCGTAGATGGGCTGCTTGCCGGCGTTGGGCCAGCGGATGCGCGGCCGGCCCTGTTCGACGACAATCTGCCCGCTGTCGTCGTCGTGCGCCATCACGAGGTAGGTCTGCGTGTGATTCATGGCGCCGTGATAGGGGCCGCGCAGCAGGCTTTCGACGACACGGGCGTCGGCGTCCAGTGAGCCGCTCCGCGACGCCAGCTCGGGCACCTTCACGCCCTCGGCCGGTGCGGCGAGGCCCAGCACGCCCATCATCGCGAGCCCGACCGGTCCGGCGAGCGAGCCTTCCTCGATCACGAAGCCGTCCGTCACGTTGGGTGTGTTGCGGTGATCGATCAGGCCGGTGATCGTCGGCCCCACCGGCGGAATTTCTCCCTCCTTGTGCGCGCCCCAGCCGATGCCGTTGATCGGCACTTCGGTGTTGTACGCGAATGAGAGCACGTCGCCGTTGCCGGTGAAGTGCTGGCCGAGCTGGCTGGACACCGGCAGTCCCGCCTCGCGCGAGCGCAACAGGATGGCGGTCGAGCCGAGCGTGCCCGCGGACAGGATCACGATGTCCGCGCTGATGGCAAGCTCCGGCGCGTCATAGATTTCGCGCCCAAGGCCCACCAGTTGATAGCGCACGCGCCATTGTCGGGTGGCCTCGTCGCGTACGACGGAATGCACCGCCACGCCCGTGAAAATCTGCGCGCCGTGCGCGACGGCGTCGGGCAGATAGTTCATGTGGGTGGAATTCTTCGCCTCGTGGTTGCAGCCGGCGTTGCAATCTCCGCAGCCGACACAGCGCTTCTGCTCGACCCCCGCCGCGTTCTTGCCGTCCTGGAAGGTGACCGTAATGGGCGGCCGCGAGAAACGGCCCTCCATGCCGAGCACCTGCGCCGAACGGGCGAGCGCATTGAGCTTGGGCAGGGAAGGGAAGTCGGCCGGCACGGGCGAGGGCTGCAGCATGGCCTCGGCGCGCGCATAGCCGGCGGCGAGTCCCGCCTGGTCGGCGCGCACGGCGGCAGGCCAGCGCGGGTCTTGCCACAGGCGCGGATCGGGCCGCAGCGCCACGTTGGCATTGATCAGCGAGGTGCCGCCCAGGCCGCAGCCGACCACCGCGTTGACGTCGGGATTGACGTGCACTTCCAGCAGCGCGAGCGGCGAGCCGATCTGCGCGAGCCCGGTGTTGTACTGCACCTGGCCGGCGCCCTCGAGCGGCGTGGCAGGAAACTCACCCGCCATGAATTCGCGGCCGCGCTCCAGCAGGCACACGTTGCGCCCCGCGCGTGCCATCCGGCTCGCCGCAATGGCGCCCCCGTAGCCCGACCCGACAATCACGATTTCGTAGTGCGGCTGCAGCGCTTCGATGGCGCTGGATAAGCGGTTCATCATGACCACCTCGTGACACAACGGTGATTCAGGGTGGGGGAGCCCTGACTGGTGAGGATGCCTGAGCGCTGCGCGGCTTTCTTATCGTAGGCGGTGACCGGCTGCAAACAAAGCAACATCGCGCGGCACGCGGCGGCGGTTCGATACCGGTACGCCGCCCTGCGAGCGTGGTGCCGTGCTATTAGGCGGCCACTTCATTCAGTTCGCTGTCGCTCGATTCGGCGGCGAGCAGGTTCAGCGCGATCAGAATGGCTGCGCGGTTTTCGGCTTCGATCTCGATGCCGAGTACGTCGATCAGCCAGCGGCCGATCTTCGTATTGGAAAAATCGCCGGCGTCGCCCGTCTTTTTCATGGTGACGCCGAGTTTGACGGCGCGATAGTGATACGAGGGCACGCGATGCTGTGCAGCCACCGCCGACAGTCCACCTTTGCATTCCGAGCACCAGCCGAGGCTGCCGGCCAGCACGATCCGCTCCGGCTCGTCGAGGCCGCCGATAAAGGTGCGCGCGGCAAGGCGCACGCGCGCTTCGTCGAGGCCGTACTGCAGCAGGACGCTTTCGACGGGGTCTTCGAGCGCATGGGCGTGCAGGTCGATTTCCTGTTCCATGCCTTCGTTTTCCATCGACACGTTGCGCTGATGGCAGGCGCTGCGCAGGCAGTCGATCAGATAGCGCCGGAAATACGCACAGAGGGCATAGCCGTTGGACGGCGCGCTTTCGGGGCAGGCGTGGGTGTCGGAATGGCCGGGGGTGAGGCGCAGCACCCGGGAGAAGATGAACTGCGCGACCAGTTCTTCCTTATCCTCGCCGAGCGCCTGCAATTCGAGCGGATGGTAGGTGCGCAGCGCCCGCTTGACCAGATCGACCATCGACACCATTTCGTCGCCGGACAGGTGGGTACGACGACGCCACAGGTCGGGCAGGATCGCATTGTCCAGGTTGCGGACGAACTCGCGGCTCGGTACAGCGCCCATGAAAGCCTCCGTCGAAGGATGGGGCAAGGCGCGCGGCGGACCCCGCAAAGGGGGCGGCGAAGGCCGTCTGGGAAGACTTTCGGCCGCGCTGGAAAGTGACTTCAGTATGGTTTTTGCGCGCGCTTTCGCCTATATGGATTAAGTGATAGCTGACAGGTAAACTGCCGGGTAAACCAAACGCGCATGGAGACAGCACGATGCGGGGCGATCCCATCCAGCGAGCGATCGACGAAGACCTGGTGCGCGTGCTGTATGCACAAGACGCCATGGCGTTCTTCACGCATTGGTTTGCGATCGCGGTGCTTGTGTCCATCTACTGGGACGACATGCCGTATCCGCAGCGCTTCTTCGCCTGCTTTGCGTTCTATGCGGTAGCGAACTGCGCCTCGCTGGGGCTGTGGCTATGGCGCCGCCGCCGGCCGGACGCGCTCACCGCGCGCAACTGGATCAGGCTGCACGCGTTGCGCGGCGTGCTGCTGTACAGCGCACCGGGCCTCGCGATCTGGTTCGCGTTTCATAGCCACCAGGCCGATCTGCCGGTGCTGCACACCGTCATGCTGGTGACGCTGGCGGCAGGCGTGTTCATGTCGAACGGTTTCGACGTGCTCAACTTCTCGACCGGCATCATCTTCGTCCTGCTGCCGGCTATCGTGCTGCTGTTCGGCAGCCATAACTTCGACCGCACCATTCTCGCGATCGTCCTCGCGTTCTTCTTTTGCGCCATCAACATCTATTCGGTGAGCTATCGCAAGCTGTTCCAGCGGGTCGTGCAGGCGCGCGTCGATCAGCAGCAGCTGGCGGAATCGCTGGCCGAGCAAAAGCAGGTCGCCGAAGAGGCGAGTCTCGCCAAGACCCGCTTTTTTGCCGCGGCGAGCCACGATCTGCGTCAGCCGCTGCATGCCATCGGCCTGCTCGCGGCCTCGCTCAACGACGCTTCCGTGACCCCCGCGCAGCACGGCAAGACCGCGGCGCACATCGTCAACAACGTCGAAGCGCTCAACCAGTTGTTCAATCAGGTGCTCGATCTGGCGCGGCTCGAAAGCGGCGTCACCCAGGTGATCCGGCTGCATTTCCGGCTCGATGAACTGTTCGAGCGGGTCGGCAGCCAGTACCGGCCGCAGGCGGCGGCGAAGGGGCTGGCGCTGCGCATCGCGCCCACCACGATGGTGGTGCACGACGATCCGGTGCTGCTCGAACGGGTGCTGAGCAACCTGCTCTCGAATGCGGTGCGCTATACCGAGGACGGCGCGATCTGGCTGGGCCTGCGGCGCGCCGGCCGGCGCGGCGGCGGCTATATCGAGGTGCGCGATTCCGGCATCGGCATTCCCGCGGCCGAGCAGGAGCGCATCTTCGAGGAGTTCTATCAGGTCGCCAATCCGCAGCGCGACGCGCGCCAGGGGCATGGCCTCGGCCTGCCGACCGTCAAGCGGCTGGTTGGCCTGCTGGGCGGCGAATTGGCTTTGCGCTCGGCGCCGGGGCGCGGCTCGGTGTTCCGCTTTTCGGTTCAGGCCGGCGACCCGGACGGGATTGTGGCGAGCCTGAGCGACGCGGTGGTGGGCGGGCCGTCGGCGCAGGGACGGCACGTACTGTGCATCGACGATGACCCCTCGATTCTCGAAGGACTGACGAGTCTGCTTGGACGTTGGGGCTGTGTGGCGCAGGGCGTGCGCGATGAAGCGCTGGCACTGCGGGCGCTCGCCGAGGGCTTCGTGCCGGACGCGGTGCTATGCGACTACCAGTTGGCGAACCACCGCACCGGCGCGCAGGCGCTAAGCGCGGTGCGCGACGCGCTGCAGCGCAACGGACACGAAGGCGCCGTGATGCTGCTGATTACCGGCGATATGGCCTCGGGCGAACTGGCTATGCTCGCGACCCAGGGGATTCCGGTGCTGCACAAGCCGGTCACGCCGGCGCGCCTGCGGCGCACGCTGGAGACGCTGTGGCAGCAGGCGCAACGCGACGGCGCCAGGGCGACGGCGTAGCCCGCCCTAAAGCGTCTTCCCGGCTTCGAGCCAGCCGTTGATGACCGCAATCGCGGTGGAGCGGTTGTGAACGCCAAGCGCCCGAAAGATCACCGACAGATGCACCTTGACGGTCCCCTCCGCGACACCCAGCTCGCGCGCAATCATCTTGTTGGTCCAGCCGCGGTGCACCAGCCGCATGATGTCCTGTTGCCGCGGCGAAAGATTCTCCAGCAGATGCTGCTGATGCGGCTGCAGCGCGGTGACCTGGACAAGCGGTTCGGTCAATGAGGGGGCGGCGGTCGCGGTCGCTGCGCTGGCGCTGGCCGTGCCGGCCGGCGCGTTTTGCGCCGCGGCTTCACGCGTGCCGAGCAGGCTCAATGCTTCCATCGGCACATACGCGCCGCCGGACAGCACGAGCTCGATCGCCTTCAGCATGACGCTGGCGGGCTGGCGTTTCGGCACGAAGCCGAGCGCGCCGGCCGCGAGGACCGCACGCATTTCATCGGGCGACTCTTCGGCGGAAAGCACCACCACAGGCAAGGCCGGATGCTCTTTGAGGAGAATTTCGAGGGATGCCGCGCCACTCATGCCGGGCATGTGCAGATCGACGATCGCCAGATCGTGATCGGCGTCGGGCCGCGCGGCGGCGGCGAGCGACTCCCAGGTGTCGGCCTCGTCGAACTGCGCGTCCGGGTCGAGTCCGCGTAGCAATCCCTTGACGCCCTGGCGGATCAGTTCATGGTCGTCGGCCACTAGAAACTTCATGATGTCTCCGCGTGTCGGCACTGCGCGTTAATATTTTCCACCGTTATTCCGCCGATGCCGGACGCGGATGGCGCGTCCCCCGTCCTGCGCCATCCGTCCCGTCAGGCCGCCTGGCCAAGCGTGGCCTTCTCTACCCCGTGCCTTCCTGACTGCAAGGCTTATGTTCTAACGTTGCGTTGCTGGTGCTTCACCACCCGATGTCGCGATCATATGCTTGATCGGCGTCTACGGGTGTCTCTCAGGGCGCTCGGGCGGCGTCTTCGGCTCCTGTACGGATCCCCCGCGCAGCAGCAAACGGTGCCGGTGCCGGCGGCGAGGAAGTTTCCTGCGCTGCCGGCGGGACGGCCCGGTCGTGCGTTGTCTGGCACGCCGGTTCGCATCCCTTCACCTGACGACCGGATTGGCTGCGGCCTGCTACATAGACGTGCATGTTCGCCCGATTTTAAAGCACCGGATGTGAGGTTTAACAATTGCGTCCGCCTTGCCGTCCCCCGGATGGCCGCGTGACCACGTGACCACGTGACCACGTGACGGCATGACCGGCGGCCGTCCGTCACCGCACGGCGAAGAGCGTCAGGTTCATGAGAATCTTGAAAGCGAAGCCGAGCGACATGGCGCCCCCCACGCCGACGCACCACAGCGCGATAAACCAGACCCAGCCGGGCAGCGCGCGCCGCATGGGCGCGGCGGGCGGCTGCTGCGGCTTAGTGATAGTGATGTTGGTCGTCATGGCTCACCTTGCCGCGAAATACCCAGTAACCCAGCGTCGTATAGGTCAGGATGATGGGAATGATCACCGCGGCGCCCGCCAGCGTGAACATCTGGCTCGAACGCGGCGCGGCCGCTTGCCAGAGGGTCATGCTGGACGGAATCGCATACGGCCACAGGCTCACCAGCAGGCCCAGATAGCCGATCAGCACGAGCGCAAGCGCCAGCACGAAAGGCGTCTTGTGATGCCGCTCGCGCACCGCCCGGCGCATGAAGAACGCACACACCGCGACGAGGAACGGCACGGGCAGCAGACGGTAGAACAGACCCGACGCAAACCAGCGCTGCGCGATATTGGGGTCTTGCAGCGGCGTCCACAGGCTGACCATGGCGATGAAGGCGAGCAGGACGACGGTCAGCGGCCACACGACCCGATGCAGGCGGCGCTGCAGATCGCCTTCGGTTTTGGCGACCAGCCAGCAGCAGCCGAGCAGCGCATACGTGACGACGAGTCCAAGACCTGTCAATAGGCTGAACGGCGTGAGCCAGTCGAAGGCGCTGCCCGCATAGCTGCCGTCGACGACCGGAATGCCCTGCAGGAACGACCCCAGCACGATACCCTGGAAGAACGCCGCACCGGCCGAGCCGCCGATAAACGCCAGATCCCACAGATGTTTGGTGCGGTTCGCCTTGGCGCGCAGTTCGAACGACACGCCCCGGAAGATCAGGCAGGCGAGCATGAAAATCAGCGGCAGATACAGCGCCGACAACACGGTCGAGTAGACCACCGGGAACACCGCGAACAGCCCGGCGCCGCCGAGTACCAGCCAGGTCTCGTTGCCGTCCCAGACGGGCGCGACGGTGTTCATCATCAGATTGCGCTCTTTCTCATCGGGAAAGAACGGAAACACGATGCCGATGCCCAGATCGAAGCCGTCGAGCACCACATACATGAAGAGGCCCAGCGCGATGATCGCGGCCCACACTACGGTGACATCCATTTTCTAACCTCGGTACGGTGTGATTCAGGCTGCGTCGATCAGTTGATCGGCGGCCGGCATGGGGCGGCGTGCGGGTGTGCCAGGCGAGTGAGCGGGTACGCCATGCGGCGTCTGGCCGGGCAACGCCGGACCCGAGCGCATCAGCTTGAGCATGTAGTAGATGCCGGTCCCGAACACGAGGAAGTAGACGATCACGAAGGCCATCAGCGAGATGCCCACCTGCTGCGTGGTGAGCGGCGACACCGCCTGCGAGGTGCGCATGACGCCGTACACGACCCATGGCTGGCGACCGGCTTCCGTGGTCACCCAACCGGCCAGCAGCGTGATGAAACCGCTCGGGCCCATCGCGACCGCGAGCTTTTGAAACCACTTCGCGTCATACAGCTTGCCGCGCCGGCGCAGCACCCAGGCGGTGATCGACATCACGATCATCAGCACGCCGAGCCCTGCCATCACGCGGAAGCTCCAGAACACGATGGTCGAATCCGGCCGGTCCTCAGGCGGGAATTCCTTCAGGCCGCGAATCTCGCCGTTCCAGCTGTGTGTGAGAATCAGGCTGCCCAGATGCGGGATCGAGATTGCATCGCGCGTGGTCTCGGCCTTCATGTCGGGAATGCCGAACAGGTTGAGCGCCGTGCCGCCTTTCTCGGTGTTCCACAGGCCTTCGATGGCTGCGATCTTGGCCGGCTGGTACTTGCGGGTGTTCAGGCCGTGCTGGTCGCCGACGAAGGCCTGGATCGGCGTGAGGATCAACAGCAGCCACAGCGCCATGGAAAACATCTTCTTCACGGCCGGGTCGCGGCGGCCCTTGAGCAGATGCCACGCACCCACGGCGGCCACCACCAGCGCTGCGACGATAAATGCAGCCAGCGCCATATGCGCGAGCCGGTACGGGAACGAGGGGTTGAAGACGATCTTGAACCAGTCGAGCGGCACGACATGGCCGTTTTCGACAGCAAAGCCTTGCGGCGTCTGCATCCAGCTATTGGAGGCGAGGATCCAGAAGGTGGAGATCAGCGTGCCGACGGCGACCATCAGCGTGGCGCCGAAATGCGCGCGCGGACCCACGCGCTGCCAGCCGAACAGCATGATGCCGAGAAAGCCCGCTTCGAGGAAGAAGGCGGTCATGACCTCGTACATCAGCAGCGGCCCGGTGATCGGACCGGCGAAACGGGAGAAGCCCGACCAGTTGGTGCCGAACTCGTAGCTCATCACGACGCCGGAAACGACGCCCATGCCGAAAGCCACTGCAAAGATCTTCGACCAGAACAGACACAGATCTTTGTAGTAGGCCTTACCGGTTTTGAGCCAGCGCCATTCGAGCACCGCGATGAAGCTGGCGAGTCCGATGCTCAGGGCGGGAAAGACGATATGAAACGAGACCGTGAACGCGAACTGAATGCGCGCCAGGTCAAATGCGGAAATTGTCGAAGCGGGGTTCATAGCGCTAATGCCGGAAAACAGCCTACGCGCGTCGACCGTTGTCGGTGCGCACTGCAGTGTGTGCAGATCGCGCAAGAGTAGGGGAATGCGCAGTATTTTGCTGCATCGCGACGTGCGTCGAAAAGCCGCGCAGAAACTGCTGATGTGACGATTTAAAGATACTAAATCGTTGATCAGTATCAAGTTTTTGTCGAAGCGCCGCACATGATGATGCGGCACTCGAAATGAAAACTGCGTCAATACACCGCGCTGCAGCAGACGCTGCCAGGCGCGGTTGGTTTAGATCAGGCGATGGTAATGACGAGCTTCTTGCCGCATGCGGCGGCGTATTTACGCAAGGTTTCGATGGACGGCGAATGCTGACCCGACTCCAGCGCGCGCTCGAGCCGCGTCACGGCCGGCGCGTGGGTGCCCATGCGTTCGGCGACCTGCGCCTGGCTCAACCCGGCGGCGTGACGTGCCGCGAGCATCTGGTCGAGCACGGCGTATTCTTCGCGATTCAGCCGTTCTACTTCCGCGCGGACTTCAGGGTCCGCGAGGGCCAATTTCCGCAATTCCTTATACGTTGCCACGTTTGACCTCCAGCAATCTTGTACGAGCCACTTCCAGTTCGTTTCGCGGCGTGTCTTGCGACTTCTTCACGAAGGCGTGAAGCATGACGACACGACAGTCCACGACCGAGCAATAGAACACTCTGGCAA
The DNA here is from genome assembly GCF_050434965.1 of Paraburkholderia sp. GAS38. Lineage (NCBI taxonomy): Bacteria > Pseudomonadati > Pseudomonadota > Betaproteobacteria > Burkholderiales > Burkholderiaceae > Paraburkholderia > Paraburkholderia sp. GAS38. The sequence goes on from NZ_JBNDJO010000006.1 coordinate 70,404, forward strand.
TTCCCTCTGCTCCTTTCAACCGCATCTCGAAGAGACCGTTGCCCATGGATTGGGTATGCGGTTCCCCGAGATTCGGACCGTATTGCTCCATTCGATCGGCCAGCGTGATGAAGCGCGCCAGCAATGTCTTGGGCAACGAAGCCACCTGGGTTTTGACCTTCTCACTATAAAAGTCGATCTCAAATGCCATTGGAATCCATCATAACAAATATGTTACCGTCAAGCAAGCCCCTCTTCTGGCCGATCGAATCATTTTCGCGGCGGCATCTGCGTGGAATCTGGAGATGCCAGCCGCGTCGTGAGCGTGGATCAGGAGCGGGGAAGGCGAGGCGCCTTTGCTACCGGAGGAGAAACTCAGGATAACGGAATGAATTCGTTCCGGGCATCGGCCGAATGGCTAGCTTTGGGAGGCGTCAGGCGGCCTCGGAGTGGGGGACGACGCAGGATGGCGTCCTACGCGATGGTAAGAAGTGTTTGAATCTGTAAATTGACATTTGGTGCCGACGATATGAGTCGGCACTCGCAGGCCCGTGCGATGCGGGTGTGCCTTGAAGCAGGCTTTCCTCGGACGTAAGGACTACCTGCTGCGCCGTTACAAACGCAGTTTTTGCATCTTGAGGGGCGCTCAGGCAACGGATATTGTCGGGGCTCTCGTGTGATCGACCCCGACACGCGAGTGTGGTCTCGCGGCGTCCCGCTTCAATGCGGTGACGCCGTCTTTTTTTGCATGCAGCGCCAGCGCGTGTCCGCGCCAGGCGCAATCGCATGCAGCGATGGCCGCCCTAGGCTTCGCTCCAAAGCTTGCCACCCGTTGCCCAGTTTTCGCGCTTCACGTCGGTCAGGATGATCTCGACCGAGTTCGGCTCGACGCCGAGCGAGTCGCAGGTCGCTTTCGTGATGGCTTCGACAAATTTGCGCTTCTGCTCGAGCGTGCGTCCTTCGAACAGTTCGACATGAAACGTAGGCATGGGGAATTCTCCGTGAATGAAGTTGATGGTCAATGGGGTGTCGAGAACGAATGCAAGCGCACGCAAGCGCGCGCGTCAGTTGCGATACGAGCCGTCGATGCGATCCAGCTTGCGCAACAGCGCAGGCCATTCCAGCGCGCCTTCCACGGCGCCGCCGTCATACAGTTGCTCGGCCGTGCGGTCCGCCACCGCGGCACACGGCAGCACCAGCTCCATGCCGCCGGCTTGCGCCTGCAACTGGATTTCACAGGCCTTGATCAGCGTTGCCATCAGCACGTAGGCTTCCGCGACCGTACGGCCGGCAGTCAGCGTGCCGTGATTGCGCAGCAGCATGGCGGACTTGTCGCCGAGATGGGCCACGAGCCGTTCGCCTTCTGCCGGGCTGAACGCCAGCCCCTCGTACTCGTGATAGGCGAGCTGTCGATGAAAACGCAGCGCGTGCTGCGATGCCGGCAACAAGCCAGCCGGCTGCAGTGAAACCGCGATGCCGGCCGTGTTGTGCAGATGCATGACGCAGAACGCGTCGGCGCGGGCCGCATGCACGGCCGCATGCAAAGCGAAACCGGTGGCGTTGACCGGATGCTCGCTGACCCCGACGATGTGGCCGGCAATATCGATCTTCACCAGGTTGGAGGCGCAGACTTCGTCGAAGGCGAGGCCGAACGGATTGATCAGAAAGTGGCCCGGCTCGTCGGGGACGCTCGCGGAGATGTGCGTATAGACGAGGTCGTCCCAGCCGTTTAACGCGGCGAGCCGATAGGCGGCGGCCAGACCGACGCGGGTCTGCTGTTCCGCGGCGGACAATGGGCCCGCCGCGGCGATGCGTCCGGCGGGCGTGTGAGTGAACGACATGATGTCTTCGATCCCATCCATGGGTTGCGGGTAAAACGGCCGTTACCTGACGGCTAACCGGTGCGCGTGACCGAGCGCGGCGGCCGTCGCGAGTGGGCTGGCTTGAGCAGGGTGCGCGCGCGCTTGCCGTGCTGCCAGCGGCGCGCCAGTGCCTGCACGCTCCACGTCGCGGCCACGAACGGCGCCGTCATGGCCGGCAATCCGTAGTGCGACGTCAACTGTTGCAGAACGATCACCAGCAGGATTGCCCCGAGCGCCGCGATCCAGCCGGCTTCGGCGAGCGCGAGCGCCGTCAGCGCGCCGTTGAATCCTAGCAGGCCTGCGTCAAACGAGGCAGGGCTCGCGCCGAGCAGCAGATGCGCCGCGCTGGTGATACTTGCGCCTGCCAGCGCCCACGCTGCCAGCCGGTACGACGACGCAGCGATGCCGGCCAGCACCAGCACGCCCGCTATCGCGCCCGCTGCAAAGCCTGTCTGCGCGAGTCCCGCAAGCACGCCGTCCGGGATGCGGGAAAAGGCGGCGAGGTGGGCGGGTCCAGGTGGCGCTGCACCGGGTTTGAGCAACGGCAGCCACAGCCAGGTGACGATCAGGCAAGGGCTCGAATAGACGCTTGGCGCGCCTCGCGTGCGCAGCCAGCGTGACCACGGCTCGATGCCCCAGCCCGTGACGAGGCTCGCGAGAATCGCCACTGCGGCGGCGGTGGCGTCGTCGGCAATGAAGGTGAATGCGGCGAGTCCTGCCAGGGCGCCGTTGAAGCCGTGCAGTCCGTCGCGCGTATCGGCTTCGCAGTGGCCGGCCAGCACCGCGCCGATATTGGCCGCCACGGCGCCGCTCAGCGCCGCGCAGGCGAGACGCGGGTCGCTGACGAGCCATGCCGCGACGAGGCATGCGCCGGTGAAGGCGTTGCGCTGCAGGACGATCTGACCGAGACTGCGCAACAGCGTGCGCAGCGCGGCGGATTCTGCTGGATGGGATGCTGCGTGCATGGTGGCGAGGCAGTGCGACGGAGTGGCGATGTGGCTCAGTGGAGGGGCCGCGTGCCGCGAAGGCGTTGCGGTTGATGCTTTGCGAACCGCGAGCATAGGGCAGCCGCGTCGCGCCCGTCATCCCGGCGCGATGATAGTGGCTATTTGCGATGCGCGTTGCGTGGACAGCGCACACCGCCCGGTCTTGCTACGATAGTTCTCCGGCACGCGCGGCCTCGTGCGCAGACGCTTGCGAACCCGTGCCCGCCGCGCCGATCCTCAAGGAGGCAAAACCATGCGTGAAGTACGTTGGACATCGGAAGAGGGCGACGGCATCGAACACCTGGCGTTCGATGCGCGCGACGAAGGGTTCTTCGCGGAGAGCGTCGTGGTCGGGCAGCGCTATGGGAAGGCTTACGGCCTGTACTACCGGGTGCGCTGCGATCCGCGCTGGCATGTCACCTACGCCTTCCTCAAGATCACGGGCGGCGGCGAACTGGAGCTGCACGGCGACGGCGAGGGTCATTGGCGCGACGGCCAGGGCGGCACGCTCGCTGCGATAGAAGGTTGTATCGACATCGATATCGCGGCGACGCCGTTTACCAACACGCTGCCCATCCGCCGTCTGCAACTGGCCGAAGGCGAGCGCCGGCCGATCGAGGTGGCGTACATCTCGACACCGGATCTGCAGGTCACACGCGTCGAGCAAGCCTACTCGTGCATCGCCTTGAACCGCGAATATCGTTATGAAGGGATCTTTCGCCACTTCAGCGCCAACCTGACCGTGGACGAAGACGGCCTGGTGATCGACTACCCCACGCTGTTCACGCGCTTGCCGCGAACGCGCTGACGCCGTTCACCCTCGCAAGCGGCGGATGCTGAGCGGCGAAGCGGTCGATCCGCGCAGCAATGCCCGCGGGATCGCGCAGCACGACCCAGTGGCCGGCGTCGATCGGCTCGCGCGTATAGTCGCCGAGCCAGTGTTCGAGCCCGAGCGAGAGCGCCGGCCCCACGTAATGATCGCGCAAGGGCACGATGAATTGCACCGGCGCATGGGCTCGGTGTGCACGGGGATGAAACAGGCGGTCGATGAAGTTGGCCCGGTACAGGTTCAGACCGTTGAGGCCATTGCGTAGCTGGGCGGGGTCGCGTTCAACGCGAACATGCTCGGAGAAGCGCAACCACAGGGGCCAGCCACGCGCGACGCCGCCACGCCATGCGAGCTCCGGCAAGAGCGGCAGATGAAACAGATAGATGTACCAGGACTTCAGCGCTTGCCTTAGACCGTTCGCGATTCGCCGCGCGGCGGGTTGCCCGGAGGACGCTCCGCCGTGGCCGCGCAGGCCGAGCGCGGCATGGTCGAGACACGGGCCGGAGATCGACGTGTACGACGCAATGCGGCCTTCGAACGCCGCGCTCGTGACGGCCTCCCAGCTCTGGATCGACCCCCAGTCGTGGCCGACCAGATGAAACGCTTCGCCACCGCAGGTCGCATCGGCGACGGCGGCGAGATCGGCGGCGAGCCGCTCGAGACGATAGCCGGCCCGGCGAGGCGGCGCCTCCGAGGCGCCGGCGCCACGTACATCGTAGGTAATCACGCGGTAGCGCCGGTCTAGTTGCGCCCGCAACGGTTCCCACACCGCAGCCGAATCCGGATAGCCATGCACCAGCACCAGCGGTGGTGCTTCGCGCGGCCCGCTGACGTACACCGCGAGGCGTACGTCGCCGGCGTCGACGACCAGCGCGTCGCGTATCACGCGGCCGCCCGCACGCCGCGGCGGCTTGCTTTCAGCGCGGCCGGATTGGCGGCGTTGGCCGAATCGACCGCGGCGACGAGACCGTCGATACGCGCCAGTTGCGCACGATTGTCGTGATCCCACGGATGGTAGCTCGGCTTGAAAAAACGCAGCCATTCCATGGCGATGCCCGGAAACACGCCGTGCCTCGGTCCGTAGAGGAACTTGACGACCCGCCCCATGCCGCGCAGATGACCGCCGCGTTTGCGATCGGCGATCAGGAGGCGTACGTGGTAGTCGAACACAATCAGCCAGAACACCAGCGTGACGGTCAGCATGGTGCCGGTGCGCAGCAGGTAGCGGCCGAGACCGGGCTTGACCACGGTGTTCCACACATCGAACGAGACCGCTTTATGCTCGGTCTCTTCGAGCGCATGCCAGGTCCACATCTGCGCGTAGCCTTCCACCGATCCGCCCACGCGCGTGTCGTCCTCCAGCAGCAGGCCGGCCAGCATGGCCGTGTAGTGTTCGAGCGCGACGGTCATCGCCAGTTGAAACGACTTCGGCATCTTGCGATTGAGGTTGAGGAACATCGCGAGACGCCGGTCGAGTTTGTGCGCAGGCAGCCCGGCGTTCTGCAGCAGATCGTTGTACTCGATGTGCTCGCGGGTGTGCATCGCTTCCTGGCCGATGAAGCCGAGCACCTGCTTTTTCAGCACCGGATCGTGGATGCGGTCGCGATAGTTGCGCACGCTGTCCATGAAAAAGCGCTCGCCGGCGGGAAACAGCAGCGAGAGCGCGTTGAAAAAGTGCGTCACGTGTGAACCCTGCTGATGCCAGTCGCAGGCACGCTCAGGGGGTAAAGCGAAACGAAGGTCGCGGCGAACAGGCATCATGGCCTTTCTCCTTATGGTGCTTTGGGATTACGCGCGCCGTCCGGCAGCCTCGGCCGCGCGGGCGCGCTTGTGCGCGATGCGATGCATGCGGCGCGTCTGCATCACCACCAGCGCCTGGTAGGCAGCCGGCAGCGTGCGGGCGAGCCAGTCGGCGGCCCGCGCATCGCGGCCGATCAGCACGCGCCGGCGGTTCTTGCGCACGCCGTCGAGAATCACGCGGGCGGCTTCGTCGGGCGTGGTGATGAAGAACTTTTCGAAATCGTCCTTGCCTTGCTGTTCGCTCTCGATCATGAAGCCCACCATGTTCGAGGCGATCCGGCTCGATTGCGCGATGCCGGTGTGGATGCCGCCCGGATGCACGCAGGTGGCCGACACGCCGCATTTCATCAGGTCGAGCTCCTGACGCAGCGCCTCGGTGAAACCGCGCACGGCGTACTTGGTGGCGTTGTAGCCGCTCATGCCAGGTTGTGCGAAGAGACCGAACACGCTCGACGTATTGACGATGTGCCCTGCGCCCGATGCCTTGAGATACGGCAGGAACGCCTTGGTGCCATGCACGACACCCCAGAAGTTGATGCCGACGATCCATTCGAGATCGGCGTAGTCCATGCCTTCGATCGTGCTCGACAGCGCCACCCCCGCGTTGTTGAACACGAGGTTGACGCGATCGTGCTGGGCCGCGGTTTCGGCGGCCCAATCGAACATGGCCGCGCGATCCGCCACGTCGAGCACACGCGTCGTCACGCGCAGCGGAGCGCCGACAATCTGCGGCGCTTCGGCCTGTGCGAGCCTGGCCGTTTCGGCGAGGCTCGTGGCGTTACGGTCCGCGAGCGCGAGGTGGCAGCCTTCGCGCGCCAACTGGATGGCGAGCGAGCGGCCCATGCCCGAACCTGCTCCGGTAATCGCGGCAACCCGGTCTGTGAAACTCTTCATTGCGTTCCTCCTATTCCTCTCTGAGCGGTGCCTTGTTGTTTTTTCTGTGTGTGAAACGGTGAGGCCGGTGTGATCGAATGCATGTTGATGAGCGTGCCTGCCACGTCTCAAGTCGCTTCCGCTGACGACGGTGCGCTCGCGCCGCTTTGCATGACCGCGGCGGCATGCACGTGCGGCGCGCTGTTCGGCTGCACCTCGGGCGTATAGGCGAAGTAGTCACCCATGCTGAAGGTGCTGGTGGCCTGGCGGAAACGGAATGCAAAGCCGGGCCACAACGTGGTGTTCTTGCCGGTCTTCGGATCGAGATACCAGCTCTTGCAGCCGCCGGTGGACCAGATCGCGCGGCCGAGCTTTTGCTGGATCTGCTCGTTGTAGGCGCGCTCGACCTGCGGACGCACTTCGATCGCCGCGGTGCGTTCGGTCTTCATGGTCTGCAGGGCGCGCAGGATGTACTCCACTTGCGACTCGATCATGTACACCATCGAGTTGTGGCCAAGACCGGTGTTCGGGCCGACGATCATGAAGAAGTTCGGATAACCAGGCAGCGCGGTGCCGAGGTAAGCATGCGCGCCGTCGCGCCAGGTATCGACGATATCGACGCCGCCTTTGCCGCGCACCACACCGCGCGGGAACGGGTCCGCCACCTGGAAGCCGGTGCCGAAGATCACGCAGTCGGCAGGATGGCGCACGCCGTCGGCCGTGACCACGGCATCTTCTTCGATTCGCGCAATCCCGCTCGTGACGACGGCGACGTTCTGGCGCGACAGGGCAGGGAAGTAGTCGTTCGAAATCAGGATGCGCTTGCAGCCCATCGTGTAGTCGGGCGTGAGCGTGGCGCGCAATTGCGGGTCGGCCACCTGACGGCGCAGATGACGCACCGCGATCTTTTGCGCGGTCTTCATCAGCGAAGGATGCACGGCAAAACCGAAGGCTCGCGATTCCAGCATGCAATAGAGGCCCGCGCGCATGATCTTCTGGGTGAACGGCAGATGCCGGAACAACCACTGTTCGAGCGGCTTCACCGCGCGGTCGGCCTTCGGCATGATCCACGGCGGGGTGCGCTGGAACAGATCCAGTTGCGCGACGCGCGGAGCGATCTGCGGCACGAACTGGATCGCGCTCGCACCGGTGCCGATCACGGCGACGCGCTTGCCTTCGAGCGAATAGCTGTGGTCCCACTGCTGCGAGTGGAAGGTCTTGCCCTTGAAGCCGGCGAGACCGGGAATGTCCGGCAGCGCCGCCCGCGACAGGCCGCCCATGCCCGACACCAGCACGCGCGCGGACCACTGCTGGCCGTTGGCGAACAGCATCTGCCAGCGATGGCGCGTCTCGTCATAGGTTGCGCTGACCAGTTCGTGCCCGAAGCGGATATGGCGCGCGACGCCGAAGCGCTGCGTGCACGCTTCCAGATAAGCGCGGATCTCCGGCTGGCGCGCGAACATGCGGGTCCAGCGCGGATTGGGCGCGAAGGAAAACGAATAAACGTGCGATTGCACGTCGCAGGCGCAGCCTGGGTAATGGTTGTCGCGCCAGGTGCCGCCGACCGAGTCGGCCTTTTCGGCGACCATGAAGTCGGTCATGCCGGCCTGGCGGAGCCGGATGGCCATGCCGAGCCCGGCAAAGCCCGAGCCGATAATCGCGACCTCGGTCTCGAGGGGCGCCAACGCGTCGGGAGGCATGGTGCGTGCGTTCATCCGATCCGTCTCCTTTTATTCACTCTTAACTGTGACATTGAGTGATGTAACAATAGAGGCTGAGATCGAATCGCGCAAGCGGCGGTTTAGATTGCGGACTCTATGGGGGCGGGCGGCGAGCGCCGCGGGGATGAGGCTGGAGGGGACGGATAAAAGCGGCCGGATACCTCCGGCCGCTTCCTTTACTGCGTGATGGCGCGTGGCGCCGCAGTTGTGCGAACCGGCGCCAGTTCGCTCGCTTCGCTGCTCTGCACGATATGCAGTTCCCGCGTGCGCACCGGCAAGCCGCATTGCGCTTCGTTGAGCGCCTGGCGCACCTGGCGCGCGAGGTCCCAGCGCATATCCCAGAACACGTCGATATTCGCCCATACGCGGACGTTGAGCACCACCGTGCTGTCGTCGAAGCGGCTCACCATCACTTGCGGTGCGGGCTTCGGCAGCGCGCGCGGGTCGGCGGCGGCGAGGCTGCGCAGGGCGGCCAGCGCGCGATCGACGTCGTCGCGCACCGAGATTTCCACTTCCAGATCCAGACGGCGGGTCGGATTGCGGTTGTAATTGCGGATCGAATTGCTCCACAGCGCGCTGTTCGGCACGTATTCGCAGATGCCGTCGGATTTGGTGAGACGCGTGGTGAACAGGCTGATTTCTTCGACCGTACCCGCTACGGTACCCGTGCCGGCTTCGATCGAATCACCCACCTTGAAGGGCCGCAGCAGCAACAGCATGATGCCGGCCGCGATGTTCTGCATGGTGCCTTGCAGCGCGAGACCGATGGCGAGACCGGCGGCGCCGAGCACGGCGACGATGCTCGCCGTCTGAATGCCCAGTTGCGACAGCGCCCCGATGATGGCGACCACGCGAATGCCCCACAGGCTGGTGTCGCACAGGACAGGGCGCAGCGTGGCGTCCATGCGCGACTGCCGGGTGAGCAGACGGTTGAGCGAGCGCGAGACGCGGCGCGCGACCCACCAGCCGACCATGAGGATCAGCGCAGCGGCGCACAGGTGCATCGTGATGGTGGTGAGTCCATCCCAGAGGAAAGTCCACTGGTTCGGATGGATCTCGGCGAGAAGATTCTGCATGGCCTTGACGGTCCTTGTTTTCTGGCGACGGCGCGCAGCGCGCCGCGCGGTGGTTCAAAAGAGGCAATGGGTGCCGGCGCGCCTGCACAGGGCAAGCGCTATGCCGCGTAGGCAGGGCAACCCGAGAAACGACGCTGTGAAGCGTGCGGAGAAGGGACCGGTTCAAAAAGGGAAAGTTCTACCGGTACACGCTTTTTGACAGTTCGACTGAGCGGAAGGTGAGCGGCGGGACGCACATCATACGGGATGTGCGTGGGCGGGCGTGGCGCTGTCGGCTTGCGATGCGCGCTCCGTTTTTCACTTCATGTCGTACGCGGTTTCGTACTCCACGGCATGCTTACTTTGCCGCGAGGCTCGCTGCGACATCGCGGTTTTGCCAGACATTGTCGCGGACCGTGATCTTTTGCGGAATCAGATGCGCGCCGTAGAAAGCATCCGCGACGTTTTGCTGGGACTGGACGATCTCGTCGGTCACGGCGGTGGTGCCGTACGGGTAGCGGCGTACCCAGGTCTCGACCAGCTTTACATCGAGGCCCACCTTCGGGGCGATCAGCGCCGCGGTTTCGTCCGGATGCTGGTTGACCCACAGGCCCGTGGTGCGCAACTGGCCGAGCAGCGCGCCGATCACATCGGGATGTTGCTGGGCGAAGTCGCGGGTGGCCTCATAGAAGCTGTGCGCGGTGTTGACGTTCGAATAGTCCGCCAGCGTGCGCGCCTTCAGCGTTTGCTGGGCGGCCGCATAGTAAGGATCCCAGATCACCCAGGCGTCGACGTCGCCGTTCTCGAATGCGGCGCGGGCGTCCGCAGGCGCCAGGTAGACCGGACGAATGTCCTCATAGCGCAAGCCCGCCTTTTGCAGGACCTCGAGCAGCAAAAAGTTCGAACTCGAGCCTTTTTGCAACGCGACGCGCTTGCCCTTCAGATCGGCGATCGTATTCAGCGACGAGCCGGGCTTGACGATGACCGCCTCGGTATGACGCCCCTCCGGTTCCGCCCCCACGTACACGAAGTTGACGCCGCCCGCCTGCGCGAACACCGGCGGTGGCGCACCCGTATAGCCGAAGTCGATGCCGTTGGCGTTCAATGCTTCGAGCAGTTGCGGGCCGGCCGGAAACTCGAACCATTTCACGCTGTAGCCGAGCGGCTTGAGCTTCTGTTCGAGCGAGCCTTGCGCTTTGAGGATCGCGAGCAAGCCGGCTTTCTGATAGCCGATGCGCAGGACCTTGCCCGATGCATCGCCGGTATCCTGAGCGAAGCTGTTGCCGGCGCCGAGCAGCGTCAAGGTGGTGAGCGCGGCCAGCGCGGTCAACGCGCGCATCTTGCTTCGTGTGTCGCGGCGTGAGCGGGGGTTCGGATTGCGTGTCATTCGAGAATCTCCATGCGTGCGGTCGATGCAGCAGCGGGGCTCGTTCATGCCACCCGTCCAGGCTCGGACGTCCTGGTGTGGCGTATGTCGGCGCTGCTGTAATGACGTTGCTGCTGCGGTAAAAGGATCGTCGCATGGACGTGCCGTCGCGCAAACCAAGCAATGGAGATTTGGATATGACGCGCACGCAGGAGCGGCTGCGGCGCGCGCGATGGAAAAGACCGCGGTGAACGAGCGTGTAGAACGTCTACCGTGCTGACTTTTTGGCCTTGGCTTTTTCTGCGCCGGCGTGGCCTGCCGCTTTGGCGTCGCCATCGGACGACGCGGGCGGCAGTGTGTGCTCCTCATGCGTGCTGCCGAGCTTTTCCATGATGCCCGCGACGCGGTCGCCGAGATAGTCGCCGGAGGCTTCTTCGAGCGCGCGGTTCATCTCGCTTTCGACCAGCACCATCGCGAGCGGCCTGACCCGCCAGATTGCCTCGACCAGCGCCGGCACATCGGCGGGCGGCGGCAGCGCGCCGGCGTCGTAGCGGTCGAGCTGGCGCACGACCAGATCGACCATCGCCTTGGCGACGGCGTTGAAATGCGGACGCGAGATCCGCACGGCGTCGAGCAGGTCGGCGAGCGGGATGCCTTCGTGCGCCATCGTGGCGCCCGCTGACAGCGCCGCAGGACTATTGGCGACGAACGACAGGCCCTTGCGTTCGAGCAAGCCCAGCTCGACCGCTTTGGACAAGGCGCTGGGCGAGGCCTTGTCGCCGAACATCTGCAGCAGTTCGAGCAGCGAGTACTTCTTCGGCCGCTCGCGCGACCAGCGGCTGCCGATGGCCGTCTCTAGACCGAGAATCGAGCGCAGGTCGTGGCCTTCGTCGACGGCCTTGATCAGGTCCTGGATGTTGGCGAGCGTATAGCCGCGCGCCAGCAGGTGATTGATGAGCTTCAGCCGCGAGACGTGGGTATCGTCGTACACGCCGACCCGGCCGCGCTTTTCGGGCGGCGCAAGCAGGCCGCGGTCCTGATAGGCGCGCACGTTGCGCACGGTGCTGTCCGTCACCCGTGCGAGTTCGTCGACGGTGTATTCGTTGCGCGGCGCGGCGGGCGCTGGGGACGGAGAGGGGGGCGTTTTCGGCATGGGGGGATTTTAACGCGGGGGCGGGGCATGGCGGCGCGACTCGCAATTCATGCCGCGCTGTTCCGGCGTCGTGTCGTCACCGCCCGCGCCCGCTTCAGCGCTTGATTAGCCGCCCGTGCCCACCGTCCACGCCCGACACACTAAGCCGGCCGCTCATCCGGCGACGCCCCGTCGCCCACGCCCAGGGTGCGCTGCATCAGCGTGGTATCGAGCCAGCGCCCGTGCTTGAAGCCCACCGCCTTCAGCGTGCCGACCAGCTCGAAGCCGAGGGCGCGATGCAGCGAAAGCGACCCGCCGCTGCCACCGTCCGCGATCACGGCGACCATCTGCCGCCACGGTCCGGTTTCGCAGCGCGCAATCAGCGCTTCAAGCAGCACACGGCCAATGCCACGCCCGCGAAAGGCATCGTCCATATAAATCGAATCTTCGATGGTGTTGCGATACGCGGCGCGCGGCCGGTACGGCGTGGCGTAGCAATAGCCCGCAATCTTGCCGTCGACCTCGGCCACCATATACGGCAAGCCGTGGCTCAACACGGATGCCAGGCGGCCGCGCAGATCGTCGACGGAAGGCGGCGTCTCTTCGAACGACGCGACACCGTGCAACACGTGGTTTGCATAGATGGCCTGAATGGCGGGTAAATCGGCTTCGGTGGCGTCGCGCAGCAGGGGGGCGGCGGACGGGCCGGTTGATGGATTCGCGTTGGTTTGCGTGAGGGTGCTCATACGGATTCCCGTTGTTGCCCGGAGCTTCTCCGGAAACACTTCACTATGCCCGTGGTCGGCGTGGAATTGAAGCCGGTCAAAAATGTCGCTGGCGTATCCACGGCATAACGTCGGCACGAGGTTCACCCATAGGGCGATCCGTTCACACGGACGCAGCCCTCACGAGTCAAGACGCGCGCTACATCGCGCCATCCGCCTCGCGCACGGCTTCAGCCAATGCGTCGGCCACCGCCTGCACGCGCGGCGAGCGCCGCACATCCGGATGCACCGCGAGCCAGATTTCCCGCTCGACGTCGCAGGCCGGTTGCGTGCTCATCTCCTGCACGGTGTCGCCATCGACGATAAAGCGCGGCAGCAGCGCGATGCCCATGCCTGCCTGGCAGGCGCGGTAAATCGACACGAGGTCGTTGGTGACGAGGGCGAACGGCCGGTCCTGCGCGAAGCGCACGAGCCACTGCTGTTGCGGAGCCTCCGCGAGCGTCTCGTTGTAGCCGATGAATTCCCATTGCTCGCAGCGTCGCGCGGCCCACTCGGGCGTGCCGTACAGCGCGAAGCGCATCGTCCCGAGCCGGCGTGCCGCGAGCCCGGCTTCCTGAGGCCGTGACAGCCGCACGGAAAGATCGGCTTCGTGACGAAACAGATTGGCGGCGCGCGTTTCGCCCACCACATCCAGCAAGACCTCCGGATAGGCGCGCCGGAAGGCGGCGAGGCGCGGCACCAGAAAATGACTGCCGAACACCGGCGGCACCGACAGCCGCACCGTGCCCTGCAGCGTGACCGCGCCACGCGCCGCCCGCACGAAGCCATGCGCTTCTTCTTCGATGCGTCCGGCACGCTCGACCAGCTCGCGGCCTTCTTCGGTCAGCGGCCAGCCGCGCGGCAGGCGGTCGAACAGGCGCACGCCGAGCGCCTGTTCCATGGTGTCGATGCGCCGGGCGACGGTCGAATGCTGGACGCCGAGCGTGCGCGCGGCTTCGGACAGGCTGCCGCCGCGCGCCACGGAGAGGAAATAGCGGATGTCGTCCCACTGCAGCGCGGCGATGGGCGTCGGTAGATCGGTCGAATTTTGCACAGGAGTTGACGATGAATGGGGGATTCCATTCAATTATGCTCGAAACCTACACTCGCTTGTCATCACGTAACGGAACGAGGGAGTGCAGCGATGGAACAGCAGAGTGCCTATCAGGTCGGCATTGAAGCCTATGGCGACGCGTCGGTGCTGCGCCGGTTTTCGCAGACGGTGCCGCCGCCTGCAGCAGGGGAAGTGCAAATCAGGCAGACGGCGGTGGGGGTTAACTTCGTCGATATTTACTTTCGCGCGGGGCTGCATCGTCTGCCGCAGTTGCCCGGCGCGCTGGGTGTCGAGGCGGCCGGCGTGGTGGCGGCGCTCGGCCCTGGCGTGAATGGCTGGCAGGTCGGCGAGCGGGTTGCGTATGCAGGGCTGCCGGTGGGCAGCTATACGAATCTGCGCAATGTGCCGGCGCAAAAGCTGCTGCGGCTGCCGGCGGCCGTGTCGGATGAAACCGCGGCGGCCGCGCTGTTGCGCGGCGCGACCAGCTACATGCTGCTGCATCGCGTGAGGGACATCAAACCCGGTGACACCGTGCTGGTGCATGCCGCGGCTGGCGGCCTCGGTCTGATCCTCGTGCAGTGGGCGAAGGCTCTTGGCGCGCGCGTGATCGGTACGGTCGGCACGCCCGCCAAGGCGGAGCTCGCGCTCGCGCATGGCCTCGATCAGGCCGTGCTGTACCGGGACGAAGATTTCGTCGAAGCGGCGCGCGCATTTGGCGGCGGCGCGGGCGTCGACTTCGCGGTGGACGGCATTGGCGGCGCGACCTTGCGGCGCACGCTCGGCGCGGTGAAGCCGTTCGGGGTGGTGGCGAGTATCGGTGAGGCCGAGGGCGCGATCGAACCCATCACGCTGGACGAAATCGGTCCCGCCCGCTCGATCGCCCTCGCACGGCCCAGCGTGCTGGGCATGATGCGGGACGTCGACGCGTATCGCCTGGCGGCGCAGCAGGTATTCGAGCGGATCGGCGCCGGTCTGCATGTCGAGGTGGGCGAGCGTCTGCCGCTTGACGACGCCGCGTTAGCCCATCGGCGGATGGAGACCGGGCAGACCGTGGGGTCGGTGATCCTGATTCCCTGAGCGAGACGCGCCGTGGCTGGGTGGCTGGGCGGCTACGTCCCGCCTTGCGGCGTCAGCCGTTTTGCGCCGGAAACACCGGTTCGCCCAGCGTCAGCATCAGCCGGTTCGCCCACGCGAAGATCGCGATCGCATGCGTCAGGTCGAGAATCTCCGCCTCGGTGAGCCCGTGCGCGGCGAGCCGCTTGATGGCCTCGGCATCCACGGCGTCGGGATGCTCGGTCAGTTCGATCGCGTAGCGGATGATGGCGCGTTCACGCCCGGTGGTGCCGGCAGTGGCGGGATCCTCGAAAACCTGCTCGATGGCGTCCGTGCGCTTCGCCAGTTGTCCGAAACGTTGTGCGTGTACCGACGCGCAGTACACGCAGCCATTGACGCGCGAAACCACGGTGCTCGCCAGTTCGCGCTCCGCGCGCGGCAAGCCGCCGGAGGCATACATGATGGCGTTGAACACGCCGGAGCGTTGCCGCAGGATCTCGGCCTGCTGCACGAGCAACAGGTAGTAGTCGGAGGTCTTGGCGTGCGGGTGGCTTTCTTCGAGGACCGCGACCTGCTCGGGCGTGGCCTCGTCAAGCTTTACCGTATCGAGCCATGCGCGCCAGCCCAGCGTATCGAAGGTAAAACCGTGCGACTGACTCATGCTGCCTCCTGCGGCGCGAGCGGGGTCTGGGCGTCGCGGAGCGCCTTGAGGCCCGCGATAACCCGCAATTGATAGGTGACGAACGCAATCAGTTGCGACAGTGCGACGATGCCGCGCGTCGAAAGACCGGCCTGTTCGAGAGCCTGCAGATGGTGCGGGCGCGCGTCGACGGGCGTCAGCGTGAGCAGCTTCACGTGCGCGAGAATGGCGATCAGGCGTGTGTGGGACGTCACGTCGAGCGTGCCCGCTTCGATGGCGGCCAGCGTGTCCGCGAGCGGCGCGTTGCGGGTGCTCGAGCCGGCTCCTGCAGCGATCAGCCGGCCGGCGTAGGTGTCGGCCAGTTCGTCTGCACGCGACAGGTGCGCCACGTACCAGGCGGCGAACAGGCGCTCGCGCAACGGCAGATCCGGCAGCGCCGGGTCGAACAGCGCCTCTTCGCTGCGCTGGGTGTGGGTCACGACCTTGTCGCGTGCGTGCCGGATGGCGGCAATCGCGCTGTCGGCGCGCAATCCGGCCAGCACGTCGATCGTGTCGTGCGTGGGTCCGGTGGAAGAAGAAAGCTCAGCCATGGAGGCTCCGTTTCAAAGGGAATTCAGGTATGCAAAATACTTCACGATGATTCAATGCAGCGGATCAGTCCTGTTGATGCAGCGGCACGGCAGGGGGCGATTCGGCAGCGGGCGATGTGTCGGCATCGGCATCGGTCCATTCGTCGCCTTGCAGTTCCGCGGTGGCGAAGGCAACCAGCGAGTCGTAATGCCGCTCGCGGTCCGCATCGAACAGACGGCTGGCGATGCCGCGCGCGAGCCGCTGCGCGCCTTCGCTGATGGCCGGAATGTCGCCCGACAGCTTGCCGTGACTCAGGCTCGCCGCATGATTGAAGCAGTGGATCTGCGCAAGCGCGGCGCAGGTGCCCGGTTCGCGCTCCTGGAACACATACGCGGCACCGAGATCCGGCGACTCCGCGAGTTCCTCCATCGGCAAGGCCGGGTCGGCGCGATAGCGGTCTTTCCAGCGGCGCACGTAGGGCGCGAACTGCGCGAACTCGGGACGCGTCGAGATATCCGAATGGAAGCCGGTGGCGAAGATCAGGAAGTCGAACGTATAGCGGCCCTTCGGCGTGGTCACTTCGAGCCCATCCGCATGTTCTTCCAACGCAATGACGGGACTGCCGAGATGAAAGCGCGCGTTCTCGTGGCGCGAAACCCGTAGCACGCTGTCGCGCGGCGGCGGGGTCTGCGAAGCCAGCGAGTAATGCAGGAAGCGCCATTTCGAAGCGTCGTCGAGATCGGCGAAGCCGTGCACGAGCCCCGGACTGCCGATACCGGTCAGTTTGTTGATGCGCGGAATATCGCTGCGGCGAATGAACAGATCGACGCTGGCAGCGCCCGTTTCCAGCGCAGTCGCCGCATTGTCGAAGGCGGATGCGCCCGCGCCCACGACGCCGACGCGCTTGCCACGGAGCGCCTCGAAATCGATCGCATCGGCGGAATGGGCCCACAGGCGGGACGCGACGCGCTGCGCGAAGTCCGGTACGTAAGGACCGCCAAGGCCGTCGCGGCCGGTGGCGAGCACCACATGCCGCGCCAGCACCGTGCGCTGCGTGCCCTGCGTGTTGAGATCGAGCGCGAGCAGGCCGTCGTCGCGCGTGCGCAACGCGACCAACGCCGTGTGGTTTTGCACCGGCAACGCCAGCACCTTGCGATACCAGCGCAGATAATCCATCCACTGCGTCCGGGGAATCTTGTAGAGCGCGTCCCATGCCGGGCGCCCGAACTGCGCTTCGTACCAGGCGCGGAAGGTCAGCGCCGGCAGACGCAGCGCTGGACCGGTCAGCGTCTTCGGCGAGCGCAGCGTTTCCATGCGTGCATAGGTGACCCATGGACCTTCGCCGCCGGTCGGCGCGCGGTCGAATACCTGCTGATTGTCGATGCCGAGCCAGCGCAGTTCCGCCGAAGCCGTCAGGCCCGCCATGCCACCGCCGATGATCGCGACATCGAGCACGCGCGCTTGATCCACGAAACGCGGCGGCACCCATGACGCGGGCGGCAGTTCGAGCCAGCGCAGGTCTTCGCGCAGACGGTGTTCGAGGGCGTCGAGTGACGTCATGCGGGAATCTCCAAAGATTTCGGGCGGGCACGCGACACGCGCAGTTCGCGCTGCAACAGCGCATCGTGCTGGCTGGCGTCGTGCAGCACGACGCCTTCGAGCAATGCGAGCGTCGCGTCCTGAATGGCTTGCAAGAGGGCGTCGACAGCCGGGCGGCGCGGTTTGCCGGCCGGCGTGACGGCGCCGAAATAGAACGGAATCACGCTTTCGAGCGGCCGGGCGATCACCCCTTCGATGGCGAGTCCGAGGCCCGTTGCCGGATCGACGATCGCGACGCCGGCGCCCGCGCGAGCGGCCATTACGGCGTTGAGCGACGCATTGGTTTCCAGAAACACGTCGGCGTGAATGCGCGCGGCGGCGAACGCGGCGTCGATCCGATGACGCAGACGGTAGCGGTTCGCCACCGTGACGATGCGCCGCTGCGCGAGATCGCGCAGCGCGATGCGCGGCTGTGCGGCAAGCGGATCGCCGGCGGGAAAGATCGCCACGCATGGCGCCTCGGCGATCCAATGCACCTCGAGGCCCGCGTGACCGATGGGCAGCGTCACGAGGCCGATATCGGCCGTGCGCGTCAGCACTTCATGCACCACATGCTCCGCCGACAGGCTGCGTAACTGGAATTGCGCCACCTTCTCGTCGGGCGGCACGGCGGCAATCGCGGAAGGCACGATGGCGGCAGCCAGCGCAGACGTCGCGGCAATGCGCACGGGTTCCGCTTCGCCGAGGCCGATTGCGCGAGCGCGTTGCTCGATGGTCTTCAGGCCGATCAGCGAGCGCTCCACTTCCTCGTACAACAGGAAGGCGCGATGAGTCGGCGTGACACGCGGTCCATTGCGGTTGAACAGCGCATAGCCGAGATCGGCTTCGAGTTCCTGGATCTGCCGCGTGACCGCCGGTTGCGAACGCTCCAGCAAGCGGCCCGCACCGGTGATGCTGCCGGCAGACATGACCGCCGAAAACGCTTCGAGTTGATGTAGCTCCATGAGTCGCCCAAGCCATTCTGTTTGCGCATTGTAGGGGCGTCTGAATGCGGGATTTATATAATCAATTCCGATATCGACAGTGGAAAAAATGCGAAGCGAATGGGCGCGGGGTGCGAAAGCGTGGCGCGCTTTTCCGCGCCGCGGTTGTTCGGGTGGCGGAAAAGTCCCATTTAATCAGGTGCTTGCGTTCGCGTGTGCCGTGCCTGTTGTTTGGCGGCGTTGGTCAGGCCGTACCACAGGCGAGGCCCTTTGGTCCCCAACGTCATAACCATATTCCCAAAACTTCGTTGGATAGCCGGAATTCAGCATGGTTTGATGGCCGCACTTTGAAGACGATCGTCGAGGGCATCATGAAGGACGTAAAAAAACAGGCGCGCCGCACGTGGCTGCGTGCGCTCAAGGCACTGCCGCTGATCGCTGCGGCATGGGGCATTGCCGGTCTCGCCGCCGGCACTGCGGCGCATGCCGCAGCGGCGACCGGCGAACCCTATCTGGTCGGCGTGAGCGGTCCGCTGACGGGGCAGGACGGCCAATACGGCACGCAATGGAAGCGCGGCTTCGATCTCGCGCTGGACCAGATCAACAGCCAGGGCGGCATCAAGGGCCGCCCGCTTGCGTATGACTTCGAGGACAGCCGCGGCGATCCGGGGCAGGCCGTTTCGATTGCGCAGAAGTTTGTAGGCGACTCGCGCATCCTGCTGGAACTGGGCGACCTGTCGAGCACGACCTCGATGGCCGCCTCGCCGATCTATCAGCGCGGCAAGCTGGTGCAGTTCGGCTTCACCAACTCGCACCCTGACTTCACGAAGGGCGGCGACTATATGTGGAGCACGGCGCTGAGCCAGGCCGAAGAGCAGCCGCTGCTGGCGCGCTATGCCGCGAAGGATCTCGGCTTCAAGCGCATTGCGGTGCTGTATCTGAACACGGACTGGGGCCGCACCAGCAAGGACATCTTCGCCAAGGCCGCCGCCGAAAACGGCGCCCAGGTGGTCGCCGCGGAAGGGTATCAGCCGAACGAGAAAGACTTCCGCGCCACGCTCGTGCGTGTGAACGAAGCGAAACCCGATTCGATCGTGCTGATTTCGTACTACGCGGACGGCGCGCAGATCGTGCGCCAGGCGCGCTCGTCCGGCTTGACCCAGCCGATTGCCGCGGTGGGTTCGATCTACTCGCCGAAATTTCTCGAACTGGGTGGCGCGGCCGTGAACGGTGTGTACACCGAATCGAATTTCTTCCCCGGCGACAAGCGTCCTGCCGTGCAGGACTTCGTGCAGCGCTACCGCGCGAAGTACAACGCCGATCCCGACACCTTCGCGGCACGCGCCTATGACGCCATGATTCTCTCCGCGGAACTGTTGCGCCGCTACGGCGTGACGCGCCAGGCCGTGCATGACGGCCTGAGCCAGATCCACGACGTGCCGAGCCTGATCTTCGGCCAGATGAAATTCGATCCGCAGACCCGCCGCGTGGCGGGAGCGACGAGCGTCTATCTGGTCGTCAAGGACAATCAGTTCACGCAATGGGACGGTGTGAAGCCGGTCCTTGCATCGAAATAACGCGTGCGTGACGGCGTATTGCACTGGATGAATCGCTATGGCGTCCTGGCTTGACTATACGATCAACGGACTGATCGTCGGCAACATCTATGCGTTGCTGGCGGTCGGGCTGGCCTTGATCTTCGGCGTGTCGCATCTGATCAATTTTGCGCACGGCTCGGTGTATATGATCGGCGGCTTTATCGGCTGGCTGTGTCTCACGCACCTCGGTTTGCCCTTGCCGCTTGCGCTGCTGGCAGTGGCGGCGGGTTGCGGGCTGCTGGGGATCGTGATCGAGCGGATCGGTCTGCGGCCGTTGCAAGGCTCGGCGCGTATCGCGCCGTTGCTGGCGACCATCGGCATCAGCTTCGTGCTCGACCAGTCCGCGCAGTTGATCTTCGGCGCCGATCCGCGCGCCGTCCCGAGTACGCTGCCGGATTGGCACGTGAGTATTGGCGGCGCGACGATCGGCTCGCTGGATCTGCTGATCGCCGGCATTGGCATTGGTGCGGCGGCGGTGCTGTATGTCTTCCTGCGCTTCACGCGGCTCGGCTGGGCCGTGCGCGCCACCGCGCAGGATCGCGACGCCGCGCAGCAGATGGGCGTCAACGTCAACGGCGTGAATCAGGCGGTGTTTGCGATTGCCTGCGCGTTGGGCGGCGTGAGCGGTCTGCTGGTTGGCATGTACTACAACAGCATCGACCCCGCGATGGGTTTTCAGGCCACCCTCAAGGGCGTGGTCGCGTTGCTGATCGGCGGCCTTGGCAACGTGCCGGGCGCGATCGTGGGCAGCCTGTTGCTGGGTCTCGTGGAAAGCTACGGTGTGGCGATCTTCGGTACCAGCTATCGCGATCTGTTTGCGTTCGTCCTGCTGCTGGTGTTCCTGGTGTGGCGTCCTAACGGCCTCTTCAGCCGTAGCCGCCGCTTGCCGTCCGAGCCGTTGACCGGCACCTTCCTCGCGGCAGGCAAAGCGCTGCGCTTGCCGCGTCCGCTGCTTGCGGCGCTCGCGCTGGCGGCAATTGCGCTGCCGTTCGTCGCACCTTCGTCGTATCTCCTGCAAACGCTCACCAATGCCTGGTTGTACGGAATGCTGGCGCTGAGCTTGACGCTGGTGGCAGGGACAGTCGGGCAGATTTCGCTGGGCCATGCGGCGTTGCTGCTGATCGGCGCGTATGCCTCGGCGTTGCTGTCGCTGCATCTTGGCTGGTCGCCCGCGGTGACGATTCTCTGCGCCGGGCTGATTACCGCCGCGCTCGGCACTTTGCTGGTTTATCCGGCGTTCCGCTTGCGCGGTCACTATGTGTCGATCGCGACGCTTGGGATCGGCGAGGTGGTGAGCCTCGTGATTCTCAACTGGGACAGCCTGACGCGCGGCCCGCTCGGCATCAGCGGTATTGCGCCGCTGTCGCTGTTCGGCTGGGCGCCGGATAGTGCGCGGGCCGTGTACTGGTTTGCGCTCGCGGTGCTGATCGTGCTCGCGTTGCTGCAGACCCGTCTGCTCAGTTCGCACCTGGGCCGCACGCTGCGCGCTATCCGCGAGGATGAAGTGGCGGCGCGCTCGTACGGCATCCGGCCGAATCGCTACAAGGCGATGGCGTTCGCGTTCGGCGGTCTGGCAGCGGGCATCAGCGGTGGCATCTCCGCGCATCTGTACAGCTATATCAACAACACGACCTTCGATTCGCAAGTCTCCATTCTGGCGCTGACCATGGTGATTCTCGGCGGCCTCGGCAATGTGCTGGGCGGTATTGTCGGCGCGGTGGCGTTGATCGGGCTGCCCGAGATTTTCCGCTGGGCTGCGGACTACCGCATGCTGATCTATGGCGTCGTGCTGTTGCTGCTGGTGCGGTTCCGGCCGCAAGGCCTGCTCGGCACCGTATGACGGAGAACGCCATGACCCAGAACCTTCTCGACGTGCGCGGCGTGACGCGGCGCTTCGACGGCCTGACCGCCGTGGACCAGATCGACCTGTCGATCGCCGCCGGGCAACTCGTGAGCGTGATCGGCCCGAACGGCGCGGGCAAGTCGACGCTCTTCAACCTGATTACCGGCCTCGACAGGCCCGATGGCGGCAGCGTGCAATTCGACGGCCGCGATGTCACCGGTGTGCAGCCGGATGCACTCGCGGCGCTTGGACTGGCGCGCACGTTTCAGCACGGACGCGTGTTCGGCAATCTGAGCGTGCTGGATAACGTGCTGGTGGGTGCGCACTCCCGGCTACGCGCGACGCGTGCCGGGTGGCCCGTCATCGGTGCAATCGCGGAACTGGCGCGCGCGCTGATCGGCCCGGCGTCGCTGCGCCGTGAAGATGAAGCTTTGCGCGCCGAGGTGCGCGAGATCATTGCTGGTTTTGGCGAGCGGTTGATGCCGCGTCTGAAGCAACCGGCTCACAGTCTGTCGTATGCGAACCGTCGACGCGTCGAAATCGCCCGGGCGCTGGCCTTGCATCCACGCCTTCTGCTGCTCGACGAGCCCACCGCGGGCATGAACGAATCCGAAACCGCCGAGATGCTGGTGCTGATCCAGCAACTGAAGGAGCGCGGCCTGACCATCCTGCTGATCGAGCACAAGCTCGACATGGTGATGCAACTGTCGGACCGTGTGATCGTGCTCGATAACGGCAAGAAGATCGCCGAAGGGCTGCCGCGCGACGTGCGCAACGACCCGCGCGTGATCGAGGCGTACCTGGGACACCGTAATGTAGGCGGCGCCTCTTCGGAGTCCACCAGCGCACGCCGCACTGAATTGCAGGAAGAGCGGCCATGAGCGAAGCATTACTGAAACTGGAGCACATCGAGACGTTTTACGGTCCGGTCCAGGTGCATTTCGACGTCAATTTCGAAGTGCGGCGCGGGCAGATCGTCAGCCTGCTCGGCGGCAATGCGAGCGGCAAGTCGACTACGATGAAGCTCATCCTCGGTCTGCACAAGCCGCGCTCGGGCAACGTGACGTTCGAGGGCGAGTCGATCACCGCGCTCGCCACGCCGCAGATCGTGCGGCGCGGCGTCGGTTCGGTGCCGGAAGCACGACGGCTGTTCGGCGACATGACAGTGCGCGAGAACCTGCTGATGGGGGCGTATACGCGCCGTGACCGGCCTGCGATCAACGAGGACTATGAGCGGGTGCTCGGCCTGTTTCCGCGCGTGAAGGAGCGTCTCGCGCAGCGCGCCGGGACTTTGTCCGGCGGCGAGCAGCAGATGCTGGCGATGGCGCGCGCATTGATGAGCCGTCCGAAGCTGATCTGCATGGACGAGCCAACCATGGGCCTGTCGCCGCTGTACGTCGACAAGGTGCTGGAGCTGATCCACACCATCAACCAGCAAGGCGTGACCTTCTTCATGGTCGAGCAGAACGCGAGCCTCGCGCTGGAGATCGCGCACTACGGTTACGTACTGCAAACGGGCCGCGTCGTGCTGCAGGGCGAGGCGCAAGCGTTGCTCGGCGACGAGCGGATTCGCGATGCGTACCTGGGTGGCGACGCACAGGCGGCGGCGAGTACGGCTGCCTAGGCTGACGCCGCACAGGGCAGGAGCGGCGGGCGCGCGAGCGGGGCATACCGCCCGCCACCCACACGCCGCTAACCAGCCTGCCGCACCGGCACGGCCCGCGCAAACCGCCGTGCGCCCGCCACGCAGGCCACCACGATCACCGTCACGACGATCATCACCGGCGGCACCTGCTCATGCAGCAGCACGCCGGCCAGCAGGAGTCCGAAGAACGGCTGCAGCAATTGCAGTTGTCCGACGCTGGCGATGCCGCCCAGCGCGAGCCCCCGGTACCAGAACACGAAGCCGATCAGCATGCTGAAGAGCGACACATACGCGAGCCCCCACAACGCGGCCTGACTGACGCCCGCGAACGAAGCAGGCCATGCCCACCACGTGAGCGGCACCATCACCGGCAGCGACAGCACCAGCGCCCACGAGATCACCTGCCAGCCGCCGAGATGACGCGACAGCCTGGCGCCTTCCGCATAGCCGAGCCCGCATGCCACGATCGCGGCGAGCATCAGGGCGTCGCCGAGCGGCGAGGCATGCAGCCCGTTGCGCACGGCAAACGCGACGACCGCGCAGCTGCCGAGCGCCGAAAACAGCCAGAACGCCGCTTGCGGGCGCTCGCCGCCGCGCAGCACGCCGAAGATCGCCGTGGACAGCGGTAACAGGCCGATGAAGACGACCGCATGCGCCGAGGTGATATGGCGCAAGGCGAGGGCGGTCAGCAACGGAAAGCCGACCACCACGCCGAGCGCGACAATCAGCAAGGGCAGCAGGTCGCGCCGCACCGGACGGGTCTCGCGAAATACGAGCAGCAGGATGAGGCCGAGCGTGCCGGCAATCGTTGCGCGCGCCACGGTCAGGAAGATCGGATCGAGCCCCTGCACGGCGATGCGCGTGGCCGGCAGCGAGCCGCTGAAGATCAGCACGCCGACGAGGCCGCTTACCCAGCCACTCGAGGCGCGGCTATGGCCTGGCTGGCTGTTTTTGGAATGTTGAACCATTGGAATTTCCGCCTGCGGGGTAAAGCATCCAGCATCCTCCTTGCCGGCCAAAAGTGTAAGCTACGGATCAGTACAATTCGTTCAAACTGTACCGAACATGGAGCAGTACAGATGGCGGAAAACAGCAAAGACAATCCAGCGAGCAGCGCTTCGTCGCGCACCCGCGTCGAAGTCGTGATGGACGCGTTGCGCGAGCGCGTTGCCAGCCGCTCGCTGATGCCCGGCGCCCGCGTCCCGTCGATCAGGATGATGACGGAGACGCTCGGCGTGTCGAAATCGACGGTGGTCGAGGCCTATGACCGGCTGGTCGCGGAAGGCGCCGTCGTCGCGCGGCGCGGTTCGGGGTTTTTCGTCTCCGGCCATGCGCCGCCGCTCGCGCTGGCCGATCTGGGTCCGCGTCTGGACCGCCAGGTCGATCCGCTGTGGCTCACGCGGCAATCGCTCGAAGCCGGGCAGAAGGTGCTGAAGCCCGGTTGCGGCTGGCTGCCGGCGTCGTGGTTACCGGAAGACGGCGTGCGCCGCGCGTTGCGCGCAGTGGCGCGCGACCCGCATGCGGCGCTGGCGGATTACGCCACGCCGCCCGGCTTGCCCGCGCTGCGCCAGCAACTCGCCTGGCGTCTCGCCCAGCACGGCGTCGAGGCGCCGCCCGAGCAGATCATCCTCACCGACGGCGGCACCCATGCGCTCGATCTCGTCTGCCGCTTCCTGCTCGAACCGGGCGATACCGTGCTGATCGACGATCCGTGCTACTTCAACTTCCATGCGTTGCTGCGCGCGCATCGAGCCCGCATCGTCAGCGTGCCGTACACGCCGTCCGGGCCGGATCTGGCGAGCTTCGAGCGGGCGCTGGTGGAGCACCGCCCGCGCCTCTATGTGACGAACTCGGCGATTCACAACCCGACCGGCGCGACGCTGGCGCCGGCGGTCGCGCATCGGCTGCTGAAGCTGGCCGGCGAGCACAACCTGCTGATCGTCGAGGACGACATCTTCGCCGACTTCGAAGACGAACCCGCGCCGCGTCTGGCCGCTTTCGACGGACTCGCGCGGGTGGTGTCGATCGGCAGTTTTTCGAAGACGCTCTCGGCGGCGGTGCGCTGCGGCTTCATCGCGGCACGCGCCGACTGGATCGAACCGCTGATCGACCTGAAGCTCGCGACGTCGTTCGGCAACGGTCAACTGGCGGCGAGCGTGGTGCATCGGCTGCTGGTGGACGGCACGTACCGGCGGCATCTCGAAGGCCTGCGCGCGAAACTGGCCGACGCGATGGGCGAGACCATCCGGCGTCTGACGCAGGCGGGCCTCGAGGTGTGGACCCGGCCGCGCGCCGGTCTCTTCGTCTGGGCGCGTTTGCCCGCTGAACTGGATGCGGCGGAGATCGCGCGGCATGCGCTGACGGAAAACGTGGTGCTGGCGCCCGGCAATGTGTTTAGCGCCGCGCAATCGGCGACGGAGTTCCTGCGCTTTAACGTGTCGCAGTGCAACCGGCCGAAGGCCTACGAAGCACTGCAACGTGCGATGGATCTCGCTCAGGTGGCCGTTTGAGTTTGAGCTGCCCCGCCTCATTTGCAGAGCATCAGCACTCGCGCCTCATCCGTGCAATTCGACTTGACGGGCGCCTTGTCCGCGGTTTGCGCGGGCGCTGCCGTCGTCATGCCGGCCTCGCGACGGGCGACGCAGGCGCGCAGATGCTTTTCCACCGGCGCATAGTATTGCCAGCCTTTGCCGAGACTCGGCAATTCCATCTTTACCTGCTTCCACTTCGGATGACCGTGCTCCTGCAGGTTATCGAAGTTCGTACATAACGACTCGGCGAAGCGATCGAGATTGACGACCGTATCGCGCAGTCCGTAATCGTAGGTGACGAGGAAGGCCTTCACAGTGAAGGTCGGCACGTCTTCCTTCAGCCAGTTCGGATAGCTGGCCGTGTGAATCGTCGCCGGAAAATAAGTCTGTTTCGCGCGCGCCGATTCGGGCGCGTTGGGATCGACCCGCAGCAGACGAAGCTGCTGCAGCAACTCCGGGTTCATGTCGGTGAAGAGCTTGGCGGGCTGCCCGACCACGATCACCGCCACGTCGATCTTCTTGACGATCAGCGCGGCAAGCGCATCTTCGTTGCTGAGGTGCTGGGCGTTCTGATCGGCGATCGGCTGGCCGAACATCAGGTGATAAATCGTGTTGGCGGACTGCGCCGTGCCGCTGCCGAGCAGGCCTACGCTAATGTTCTTGTCCTTGATCTCGTTGATGGTCTTGATCGGCGAGTCGGCCCGCACGACGAAATTGATCTCCTCGTCGTAGAGCGGCATGATGAGCCGCAACGGACGGATGGCCTGGCCGGCGTCGGCATTGCCGGCGTTGGCCATGTCGACATAGGCCTGATACACGTCCGACTGCACCAGCGCGAGTTTCACGCCCGGTTCGAAACGCATGCGCTGGACGTTCTCCGCCGAGCCCTTCGAGGGCATGACTTCGAGGTCGATGCCGACCGGCTCGGCCACCCATTTCGCCAGATCCGCGCCGATCTGGATATAGGTGCCGCGTTCGGGGCCGGTGACGATCTTGTAGTGCGCATTGTCCGCAAGCGCGATTGAAGACGTCAGCATCAGTCCGAGCCATCCCGCCAGAATGATCTTGAGCATGGTCGTTCCACCTATCGGTCTGTTTTGAACGGGCTTCACGCGGCGTGCCGCGACGAAGCGTCGGTGAGTCGGTGCTGCAACTTCCAGGTCTTGCGTCTTGCGAGATGCCTAAAGGCTTGCGCGCTTCGTGATCGGCTGAATGCGCCGCTCAATGAACGGCTCATTGAGCCGGCGCTGCCGCCGATGCCGGCGAGTTTCGCCAGCCGGACTGCGTGATGGCGCGTACCTGCGCGTCGACGCTGTCTGCAGCAGGGGCGGCAGGCGCAGCCGCTGTGGGCGGCGCAACCTGAGTGGCCGGAGCGGGCTGCGGAGGCTGAGGTACGCGAGCGGTTTTCGCGGGCGGCGCGGCGCGACCGCCGAGCGGCGCCCACCCGGTTTCGACGATCGCCCGTTGCAGCAGCGATCTTGCTGCGGGGCTGCCGCTATCGATCGCGAGGGCATCGCTGGCGCTATGCTCCACGCAGTTCCACAAGCGGTCCTTGATGCATACGTTGGCTGTTTGCAGCGCGGCGTCGCGGCGTTGCTCGAGCGGCGCCAGTTCGCGCTGGATCGCTCGTGCATCGGCGTTGTCGGGGTCCATCGAGAGCGCTGCGTTAACCGCGGCCTGTGCGCCGGAGAGGTCATGAGCGTCCGCATGCTGGTGCGCCGCGCGCAGGCTGTCGGGCAGGTCGCGATAGTGCGGAACGACGACCGGCTGGACGGCAGCCGGCGCCGGTGGCGCGGAGGTATTGACGGTACCCGTGCTAGCCCGCGTGTTGCTTGTCTGATCCGCGGCATACGGTGCAATCGAACCCGCCGTTGATTTGGTGTCCTGCTCATCGTAAGCGGGCGCGCTGGTGTGACGATCGCTCAATAGCGTGTATCCGCCATAAGCTAGTACGACGACGCCAAGCGCGATCAGTCCACGCGTAAGCAGCCAGTGCGACACGAGCGGCGCACCGAGCGGCAGGTGACTGAGCGGCGGAATCGGTGTGTCGGGCGAAGCGAGTTTCGGCACGGCCGGCTCCGGTTGGGCGCCCGTCTGCAACGGACGATGCAGCGGGCCGTCCGCGCCGCCAAAGCGCGCATGGGCCGGCGTTGCGAGCGGATGAGCCGCGCCACAGTAAGGACATAGATCGGCGTGCTGATACAACGCACCACCGCAGCGCTTGCACGGCGCGGGGAAACTCTGGCCAGGCGTACTTTGGGTGGACATGCTGTGACCCATCTGCGATAGGCTATGCCGATTACGGCATGCTCCAGATCGTGGTCGAGGCAGCATGCAATGTCTGCGTGAATCACGATCCACATGCGCTGGAGTTCGGCGCTGCCACAGTAAAAAGTGACGGCGTCGCCATGAACAATATGTGAGCTTTCCGAGTGAACGTCAATCGACGTTCGCCCTTACCGCGTGTGCGACGACACACATTGCGACGGGCGAAAAACCGCATATGTCTGCAGAACGAACGAAAGGGAGATTTTTTACAGGCTGCCGGCGGCGAGAGAGCGGCGCGGAGTTTGATCGGATGAAACGCTTGGCGAGGCCGGTCACGCTGCACGCGGCCTCGCATCTTGCAGGATTCAGTGCTTGCGCAGCGGATGATCTTTGAGCAGCCAGGCAAGCGCGAACGCCAGCACGACCACGCACGAGGCGGACAGATACACCGTATGCAGTGCACCGGCAAAGGCCTGCAGATAGTCGTCGCGCAATGCGGCGGGCAACTGGTGGATAGCCGCAGGGCCGAGTGCGTGCGGCAGTTCGGCGTCGGGCGGAAGCAAGGTTTGCAAACGGGCGGCGAGGCCGTTAGAGAACACCGCACCGAAGCCCGCGACACCCACCGAGCCGCCAATCGAGCGGAACAGCGTGGCCCCCGAGGTGGCGACACCCATATGCCTGAATTCAACGGTGTTCTGCACGGCGAGAATCAACACCTGCATCACCATGCCGAGACCGAGGCCGAGGAGACCCATGTAGAGATACATCACATGAATCGGCGTGGAGATCTGCAAGCGCGCGAGCAAGGTCATCGCCACGGCCACAAGGAATGTGCCGCCAATCGGGAACATGCGGTATTTGCCGATCTTGCTGATCACGCGCCCGGTGACGACCGACATCACCAGCAAGCCGCCCATCATCGGCAGCATCTGCATGCCGGCTTCCGAAGGCGTCGAACCTTTGACCACTTGCAGATACAGCGGGATGAACGTCACCGAGCCGAACAGCGAAACGCCGATGATGAAGCCGATCAGGCTGCTCAGCAAAAAGGTGCGTTGCCTGAAGAGTTCGAGTGGCATGATGGGCTCGACCGCACGCTGCTCTTCATAAATGAAACCGCCGATGCAGACGAAGCCCATCACCAGCGTGAACCACAATTGCGGCGACGACCACGGCAGGATCGTCCCACCCTGGCTCGTGAACAGGATGATGCAGGTGAGCGCGCCCGCCAGAAATGCGGCGCCCATGTAGTCGATGGTGTGCTTGATATGCGCGGTGTGCGGCTTGAACACCGCACCGATCACAGCGAGCGCGAGCACGCCGAGCGGCAGGTTGATGTAGAAGATCCAGCGCCACGACAGATGCTCGACGAGAAAGCCGCCGAGCAGCGGACCGATCACCGTGGCGAGACCGAACACGCCGCCGAATACGCCCTGATAGCGGCCGCGCTCGGCAGGCGGGATCACGTCGGCGATGGCCGCCATGGTGACCACCAGCAGGCCGCCGCCGCCGAGACCCTGCAGGGCGCGCAGCACGATCAGTTGGGCCATGTTTTGCGCGATCCCGCACAGCGCGGAGCCGACGAGGAACAGCACGATGGCCGCCTGCAGCACGACCTTGCGGCCGAACAGGTCGCCGAACTTGCCGTATAGCGGCACGACGATGGTCGACGTCAGCAGGTAGGCGGTGACGACCCACGACAGGTTGTTCAGACCGCCAAGCTCGCCGACGATGGTGGGCAGCGCCGTCGACACGATGGTCTGATCGAGCGCGGCAAGCAGCATCACCAGCAGGAGGGCGGTGAATAGCAGGCGAATCGGCGGATGCTCCGCGCCGGTCGCGAGTTCCGCTGGGGTGGTGGTACGTTGATCCATGGATTGGGGACCTATCGAACGGTGTCTGCAGCGTGTGGAACAGGTTGAAATTAATTAACTCAGCGATTAATATATGTCACATCTCAGAATTGGTCAAATGGAAACGAAATGACGACTCCACCGTCCGATGAGCGCCCATCCAAAGCGGCCGCAGCGGGGGGCAAGAAAAAAGCGCCGCGCGCAGCCGGCGCGGCGTCTGCCGCACGCGCCGCGCCGACCGCTGCAACGCAGGATCCGGCTGCTGCGCCGCTCGCCGCGCGGCGCCCCGGCCGGCCCACCGGCAGCGCGCGCGGGCCGGAGCAGCGCGCCCGGCTGCTCGATGCGGCGCTCGCGCTGTTTGCGCGCCAGGGCATCGTCGATACCTCGCTTGGGGCGATTGCCCGTGAGGCCGGCTTCACGCCGGCGATGGTGCATTACTACTTCAAGACGCGCGACCAGTTGCTCGACGTGTTGATCGACGAGCGTTTTCTGCCGTTGCGCACGGCGATCGGTGGGGCGTTCGAGGCCAATCCGGACGATCCGGTGGCGGCGATCACGCAAATGGCGCGCGGGATGGTGGCGGTCGCGGTCGAGAATCCGTGGTTTCCGCCGCTGTGGGTGCGCGAGGTGATCAGCGAGGGCGGGCTGCTACGCCAGCGCATGCACGAGCGTTTCGGCCATACGCATCACAAGGCTTCCCTGGCGCGGATCGAGCAGTGGCAGAAAGAGGGGCGCGTCAACGCGGATCTGGAGCCGTCGCTGGTGTTTCTTACGCTGCTGGGTTTGACTATCCTGCCGCTGGCCACGTCGAAGATGTGGCGCAACGATCCGGTGCGGCGCAGCTTGACGCCCGACGACATCGCCCGCCACGCGGTGGCGTTGCTGGTGCACGGGCTCGCGCCGGCTCAGACGTGAAGGTCGGTCTCGGCCACACGCAGCATGCCGTCCGCAGCCTGCAATAGTTGCGCGGCGCGCTGTGCCTGTCCGGCGGTTTGCGCCGCGGCGAGAAAGCCCGTGATCCACAGCGAGCTGTAGAAGTAGATGGCCCGATGCGCGTCCGGTGACGGCGCCGCGTGGCGAATCAGCTCGTCTCCGTAGAAACGGCCGGCCTCGCCGACGTCGGCCGCAATGTGCGCGAGCGTCGTGCCGATCGCCATCAAGGGATCGCCGTAGCAGACGAAGTCGACGTCGATGATGCCCTGCAGGTCGCCATGCTCGACGAGCACATTTTTGACCGTCATGTCGTCCAGAAAGC
The DNA here is from genome assembly GCF_050434965.1 of Paraburkholderia sp. GAS38. Classification (NCBI taxonomy): domain Bacteria; kingdom Pseudomonadati; phylum Pseudomonadota; class Betaproteobacteria; order Burkholderiales; family Burkholderiaceae; genus Paraburkholderia; species Paraburkholderia sp. GAS38. Next base: position 101,603 of record NZ_JBNDJO010000006.1, read on the forward strand.
AGATTGGCCGTAACGACGCGAAGTACGGTTCGACGGAGCGGCGCAGCGCCCGCAAGCGTGCCCTGATGTGCTCGAGCGCAGGCGCGTCGGCGGCCGGCTCGTCGGTGGAGGGCAGGCCGAAGATTTCGGTCCAATGGGCGGTCGTCGCATGCCGGCGAATCGGCGCCCAGCCGAACCCTGTGCTTTCGGGCAGGCTCGCGACACGCTTCTGATAGTCGCCCACCGTCTCGGCAATGCGTGTCATCTGCTGCGCGGACAGGCCGGCCAGTTCGTACTGCAGATCCTGGCCGGGCACCCACTCGAGAATGATGAACGAACCCTGCGCGGCCGTCGTGCCCAAGGCCAATACGTGCGGCACCGGCAAGCCCAGTTGGCGCAGCGCGTCGAGATTGTGCTGCGTAAAGCCGAACATGCCGCGGCGCGGGTTGATGCGCACCGCAACGGCCCGGCCATCGGCCAGTTGCACGCGGAAAATGGCATTACCGCTCTCCGTGAGCGACTGACGGCTGACGTCGACGACCCGGGTCTTCAGGGCGGCTTGCGCCACGGCAGCGGCTTCGAGGTCGGCGACGTCCCACGACGGGTTGGTGCTGCCGGGCGCCGGAGTGGCCGCGCCTTGAGCGAGATCGGCGCTGCCTTGCGCGGGCTGGAAGCCGCTGCCGGATGCGTCCTGGGAATGATGTGTGTCAGCCAATGTAGCGTGCCCAGCGGGAGTCGTGAAAGGTAGTCAGGGCGAACGAGACAGCATGCCGCCGTGGGCCAGCTTGCGAGGGCTGAACACGGCGCCGCGATGTCGCTTGCAGACGCCGGGAATGCAGGGCCGGGTTCATTACAGCCCACCGGAACGCGCACGACAACGCGCAGATATTCCATCCTGTTACGCCAGTAAATATTTGGGAAGAGGTTGGGCGTGCGATTGCGCCGGACCTGTAAGGTGATGGCGTCAGAGGGGCGTGGTGGAGTGGCCGGACATTACAGCGCGGTCCGCGCACTGTTGTTTCGAGGCGACTCGAATGTAACCGCGTGGTAACACAAGGAAAGATGCGGAAATGAGCGGGAGGGACGGTGCGAGCCGGGATGGCTGCACGGGAGGACATATCGGAGAACGAATCGAAAGCTGAACGCAAGACAGCGTGGCGCTGACGATTCGTCTGAGGCAGGCGGTGCTGCAGAAGAATGCTTCTGCAGCACCGCCTGCAGCGATTACGGGTTACGTGTTTTCTTCCACGCTTCGTATGCGGCCTTCGTCGCGTCGTTGGGCGGATACGTTCCCGGCAAGGCCGCGCCTTCGCGAATGCGTTCGGTCAGAAACTCTTCCAGTTGCTCCTGTTCGGCGGCCGCCTGGGCGACATCGGCGGCCATCTCGCGCGGGATGACCACGACGCCGTCCGCATCGCCGACGATCACGTCGCCCGGAAACACGGCGACGCCGCCGCAACCGATCGGCACGTTGATATCGATCGCATGATGGCGCAGCAGGTTCGGCGGCGCGCTCGCACCGGCGCAGAACACCGGCAGGCCGAGCGCGGCGATCGTGATGCTGTCGCGCACCGGGCCGTCCGAGACCATGCCGGCGACGCCGCGCACCTTCAGGCGCTGCGTCAGGATCGAACCGAACGAGGCGCTATTGCGCTCGCCGCGGCAGTCCTGCACCAGCACGTGGCCGGCGGGAATCGTTTCGACGCATTTGCGCTGCGCGTACTCCGGATTCGCAAACAGTTCGAGGACGTCAATGTCCTCGCGCGACGGGATATTGCGCAAGGTGAACGCGGGCCCCACCAGATTTTCGCCGGTCGGCGTCGCCAGCGGCGCGACACCCTGCATGAACGTGTTGCGCAAGCCGCGCTTGAACAACTGCGTGGTGAGCGTGGCCGTGCTGACATGACGGAGGGCTTCGAGCGTAGCGGGATCGAGTTCTTGCATCGTGAGATCAGGAGGTGTCGGGTTGAAAAGGAGAGACTACTTCAACGGAGGACGGAGCGTCGGCTCGAGTCCGTGACTGTCGTGATTGTCGTGATTGTGGCGGCTTTCGTGGCTCTCGGGTTGCGGGTCGGCCGAGGCCGGGTGCTGGCGCTGGTAGCTTGCCGACAGCACGCCCCAGCGGCGCGCCCAGATAGCGGTGAGAATCGGCGTGAGCAGCGAGGTCACCACCACCGAGGTGGCGACCAGCGCGGTCGCCGCCGGTGCGATGGCCGCATAGCGCGGTTCGATGCCGGCGATGATCTGCGGCACGGCGACCGCTGCGCCCGCCGTCGACGCGGCGCCGATGCCCGCCGTGCCGTTGCCGCGCGCGAGGAAAATATCGGCCAGCACGAGCGTGGTGCCGGTCACGAGAATCACGCAGACGCCGATCAGCACGCCGAGCAGACCCGTATCGAGGATGACGCGAAAGTCGAGGTTGTTGCCGAGTGCGAATGCAAAGAACGGCACCATGACGGCCACGGCCTGGCCGAAGAACTGCCGCAACTCGCTATCCAGATTGCCGAGGAGAAAGCCGATCAGAAACGGCAGCAACGCGCCGAGCAGGGTCGCATACGGAAAGCTCGCGAGCCCGGCAATGCCGAGGGTCACCATCGTCATGAACGGACCGGACTCGAGCGACATCAGGCAGAACGCGCCGGCTTCTTCCTTGGTGCCGTATTGCTGCATCAGCGCCATGTACAAACCGCCGTTGCTCTCGTTCATCACGCAGATGACGGTGAGCACCGAGAGCCCGGTGAGAAAGCCGGAGGTGATGCCGCCCGGCGGCAGGAAATGCGAGGCGATCACCCCAGCCACGGCCGCCGTCAACACTTTCGTGACGACCAGCACGCCGCTTTTGCGCAGCACGACCGGCGTGGCCTTCAGGCTGATGCTGGCGCCCATGCAGAAGAACCAGACCGCGAGGATCGGCAGCGTGCCCGTGATCAACGCATTGGAGAAGGAGCCGAGGAACTTGCCGGCGTGCGGCGCGAAGGTATGCACGCATGCACCGAGCAGCAGGGGGACGAGCATCAGCCCGCCGGGAATACGGTCAATCGCCTTCTTGATCTTCATGCCGGATGCTCCTCCACGGACGGTGTGCCCGATCGGTGTGTTGTCTCTTTCTTGTTTGTTGTCTTATGGGCGCCCGGCCGGACTGCGCGCGGGTCGCGGGTGCAATGACGCACCGTGTCCCAGATGCGCGCCACGGTCGTCGCCCGGATCGAAATTTAGCACTGGCCGCTCGCCCTGCCCGGAAAATAGTCGCGCTTTGAAGTCATCGTTTACACCTAAGTCGGACAGGCAAAAAATCGCATGGCGTGGCAGATTTTGCGCAGTGCCGTGGGGCGGCAGCGGGGCTGGAATGCGTGCGTGCCCAGTGTGTTTCGATGCGATGCGGCGGGCTGTGCCGCCTTCACGCGTTGTTCTGCAGCCAGCCGTAGCGGCGCTTCACCACCCGCCCGGGCAGCGGCGGCTCGCGCACAAGGTGGCAAGGCACGCCGCGTGCTAAGGATGGGTGGCTTCACGAGGAGCCTGGTCCGAATACGCTCGAGCAGAATGCCGCACGCGGGCACAGAGGCGGCGCGTTAAACCGGTCTGTTTCATGCATGTGACTTATCGGTGCACGAGGATGCACCGCGCGTCACCGCGGCAAGCCTGCAGCGGCGGAACGACTCATCAGAGGTTTTTGTTACCGGACGATTGCAACTCAGCGCGCGAAACCGAGTCGGACCTTGCGAGCGGCGCATGGCGAACAAGGGCTTCAACCGGCTCGCGACGTTGAGCGCGATACAATGGCCGCCTTATCGGGCCTAACCTGCTTTTTAGCAACAACCCAAAAATGAACGGAGTGTTGAGACTCGATCAGGCAACGATCGTGCTCGTCGAAGATGACCTGCAAAGCCGGGAATCGTTGACGCTGTTGCTTGAATCGGAGGGTGCGCATGTCGTCGCGGTGGCGGATGCGGAAGAGGGCGTCGAAGCGGCGCTGCGATTGTTACCCGATGCGGTGGTGTGCGATCTGGAACTGCCTTGCATGGACGGCTTTTACCTGATCCAGCGGCTGCGCGATCACGAGATTCGTGGCGATCATGCGCCGGCGATTGCCGTGGCGCTCACCGGCCACACCGACGACGCCTACCGATTACGCAGCATCGGTGAGGGCTTCCAGCATTTCATGACCAAACCGGCCAGGCCGGATGAGCTGGTTGCCTTGTTGCACGACGCAATCGACGCCCGCGCAGCCGGCTGAGCCCGGTGTGCAGGGCGCTGTTGCGAGGCGCTGGCCTTGCAGCGGTCCTTCAGGTCCCCGGGTTTCCGTGAAACCTTGGGGTGGTTCCGCGTTTTCTATCGGGGCTCAGGCGGAGGACCGGGTGCCGCTTCAGGCGCCGTTCGCGGTGGCCTTGGCTGCGCTGGCCTCGGCGGCCTGGCATGCGGAACACAAGCCCTTCAGCTCGATTTCCTCGCTGGCGAGACGGTAGCCGGCGTCTTCGATTTGCGCCACCAGCGCCTGCCGCAGCTTCGGCTGGTGCAATTCGGTCACGTTGCCGCACTGCTGGCACACCACCAGAATGCCATGCTGACACTGGGTCAGGTCATGGCACACCGTGAACGCGTTGATCGATTCGATCCGATGCACGAGCCCGGCCGAGAGCAGGAAGTCGAGCGCACGGTAAACCGTGGGCGGCGCGGAGCCGGGGTGAATCTGCCGCATGTCGTCGAGCAGCGAATAAGCCTTGGTGGCGCGGCCCGAGGTCAACAGCAGCTCCAGCACCTTGCGCCGGATCGGCGTGAGCTTCTCGCCGCGTTCGCGGCAATACTCTTCTGCCAGCACCAGCGCGGCTTCCGGCGAAGCGGCGAGGAGATGCCCATGATCTTGCGCGTGATCGTGCCCATGATGGTCCGCATGACCATGCGGATGGTCGTGCGCACTTTCGTGAGCCGTGGCTGGCGCTTGGGCGGCTTTTGCGGCAACCGTGGAAGGCTTTGCGTTCTTCATAGCCAGATTATAAGGTCCATCGCGCTTCGGCGTGGCAGCGGGCCATGACCCGTTTATGCGGTGGGGTTGCCGCCGCGCCCGATCCTTCGTCAGCCTCTTATCCAGACATCGAGCGCCGTGCGGATTTCTTCCGTTACCTTCGACCAGTCGCGGCGCACCGCCTGGCGGAACAGGCGCACGCCCGGGTACCAGGGACTGTCGCTGCGCTTGAGTTGCCAGCGCCAGTCGGGCGTAAACGGCAGCGCAATCCAGACGGGCTTGCCAAGCGCTCCCGCCAGATGCGCGACCGCGGTATCCACGCTGATGACCAGGTCGAGTTGCGCAATCAGTCCGGCCGTGTCCGCGAAGGTGTCGAGGCGCTCCGCTACGTCCAGTAGCGCACCGCGTTGCACGAGCGGGTCGTAGCTCGCGCGGTCGTCTTCGCGGAGCGCTTTTTGCAACGACACGAAGGTCGCGTCGGCGTCGAACAGTGCGGCGAGTTGCGCCAGCGGGATCGAGCGATTTCGGTCGTTGACATGCCCCAGGTTGCCGGACCACACAATGCCGACGCGGGGCCGACCGGTGCGGCCTCGGCTTTCGCCACGCTCATTGCCATGCTCGCTCTCGAACAGCGTGTTCCATTGCGCGATTTTGGCTGCGTCGACATTCAGATAGGGACCCGCTGTGGCGAGATCGGCGGCGCGGATCTTGAGCGCGAACGCGAGGCTCATGGTCGGACAGTGATAGTCGAACGGCGGCACCGGCGCGTTTTCGCCGATCACCTCGGCCACCCCCGCATAGCCGCGCAGCAGCGGCAGCAGCGCATCCTGTACCCGCAACACCACGCGCGCACCGGCGGCAGTCAGCCGGTCGGTGAAGCGCACGAATTGCAGCGTGTCGCCAAACCCCTGCTCGTGATGGACGAATACCGTTTTGCCGGCAATGGCTTGCGCGCCGGTCCACAGTGTCGCCGCATCGAAGCCGTGGCTGGCGGTGCCGACGCGCCAGCGCCACTCGTACTCGCGCCAGCCGTGCTCGAATTCGCCGAGCAAGAGGTTGGTCTGCGCACGATTGGTGCGCGCGCCGGCGTCGTTCGGGTCGATCGAGAGGGCTTTCTTGAACTGCTGCAAGGCGTCGTCGAAGCGGTGCAGATCGCGCAGCGCGACGCCGACGTTGACATAAGCCGCCCCAAAGTTCGGTTTGAGCGCGATCGCCTTGCGATACGCCGCGAGTTCTTCGTCGTAGCGGCCTATCGCACCGAGCAGGCTGCCCTTGTTGTAATGCACTTCGGCGAGTTGCGGATGGCGTGCGCTGAGGCGCTCGAAATACCGCAGCGCGCGGTCGTTTTCGCCGAGTTTCGTGAGCGACAGCGCCGCACCGTGTAACGACTGCACGTGATCCGGGTTGCGTTCGAGGCAGCGCTCGTACAGCGCGACGGCTTCAGCGTGACGTCCTGCCAGTTGGCATACGTGGGCGGCGAAGTAAATCTGCTCGGGCGAGGCCGCCATGTGTTGCAGCGCGCGCGTCACATAGTCGGCGGCGCGCGGATGGTCGCCCTCTTTGGCGGCGATATAGCCGAGCCCTTCGAGCGCTTCGCCGTGCTCCGGTTGCAGCAGAAGGATGCCGTGCAGCAGGTCCGCCGCTTCGGCCAGATGTCCTGCGCTGAATTTCTGCTGCGCCGTGGCGAGCGTGCTTGCGATGTCCTGATTCATGTTCGATGCTGCGCGGTGTGGCTCCGTCATAGGCTGTCGAGTTTCACCGCAAAGCCGCGTTGCACGCCCGGCCGCGCGAACAGCGTTTCATACCAGCGCCGCACGTTGGGATAGGTGGCGAGGTCGACCTTATGGCGTTCGTGCCGCCACGCCCAACCGAGAATCGCAAAATCCGCCACCGACAGTTCGCCGGCCACAAACTCCACCTCCGCCAGCCGCCGGTCGAGCACGCCATAGAGGCGGTGGGTTTCGTCCGAGAAGCGCTTCAGGCCGTAACGGCGGTCGGCTTCCGCTTCGAGCGCGGCGAAGTGGTGCACCTGGCCGGGCATCGGCCCGAAGCCGCCCATCTGCCACATGAGCCATTCGAGTACCGGCACGCGCTCGCGCAGACTGGCCGGCAGGAACTTGCCGGTCTTTTCGCCCAGATAGAGCAGGATCGCGCCCGATTCGAACACGCTGATCGGCCCGCCACCCAAGCCGCCCGCAGCGGCGGGGCCGTCCGGATCGACGATGGCCGGAATCTTGTTGTTCGGGCTGATGCGCAGAAACTCGGGCTGGAACTGCTCCGCCTTGCCGATGTTGACCGGAACCACCGTGTACGGCAGTTCCATTTCTTCCAGGGCGACGCTGACCTTGCGGCCGTTCGGCGTGCCCCAGGCGTAGAGCGTAATCGTCATATCGTTCAGCTCGTTCTGGCGTTCAGGTCAGCGGGAAATCGACGTACTTCCTGAAGCCGGTACGCGTGGTGAGGCGCGAGTACCAGCGTTCGAGATTCGGCAGCGACGGGCGTTCGATGCCGTCCAGCCCGAACCAGCGCTTCGCAAACGCGCCGATCACGATGTCAGCCAGCGTGCACTTTTCGCCTTCGAGGAAAAAGCGGCCCTGCAGATGCGTGTCGACGAGCTTCCACAACACGGTGACGGCGGCGAGATCCGTGGCGAGCTTGACGGTGTCGCGCTCGGCATCCGGCGTGCGGACGATGGCCCAGAACACCGGGCGCTCGGCGGGTTGCAGCGTGGACAGCGACCAGTCCAGCCAACGGTCGATGCTCGAGCGCGGCTGCGGCTCGGGCGGATAGAGCGGGCTCGACGGGCCGTATTGCATGACCAGATAGCGCAGGATCGAATTCGATTCCCATAGCACGAAATCGCCGTCGACCAGCGTCGGCACGCGGGCGTTCGGATTCATGGCCAGATATTCCGGCTCGTTGTTGCGGCCGAATTGCAGGCCCGCATCGATACGCTCGTACGGCAGCACGAGTTCGTCGCAACACCACAACACTTTCTGGACGTTGACCGAGTTGGCGCGTCCCCAGATCGTAATCATCCGGTAGGTCCTCTTTGCTGGTTGGCAAGCCGCACGTGTGTGTGGCGTTCAACCGGTAACGATACACGATGCGGCTGTCATTACCTATTCGGCCGAATGGCCGATGCCGGCATGACATCGGCCTTGCGTACAATGGGCGCACCTGAAGACGACGAGGCACCGCATGGCCCGCATTGTCCCTGACGACTGGAAAAATCTCGCTGCCACCGGCGCCGCCGCGCGCGAACGCGAAACCCTGGCGCTGCTGGAAGAGGGCTTGTCCAGCGACTACACCGTGTATCACGGCGTGCACTGGACGCGGCTCAACCAGGGCTTCTCGGTATTCGGCGAGGCCGATTTCGTGATCGTCAGTCCCTCGGGGCGCGTGATGATCGTCGAGCAGAAAACCGGTTTCCTGCGCGAGACCCCCAAAGGGCTCGTCAAGGTCTATCTGCAGACCGAACGCAATGTGGCGATCGCGCTGGCGCGCACCATCGAAGGCATGCACCGGCGCTTTACCGCCGCCTTCGGCGCGGGCACCTATTTCATCGAGGAACTGCTGTACTGCCCGGACCACGTCGTGAAGGACGCGGCGATTGCCGGCGTGAACCCGGCGCGGATCGTCGACGCAACGCGCAAGGAGCGTCTCGCCGCGATCATCCGCGAGGCCTTGCCGGCCGACGAGCCGCGGCTCGCCTGCGCCGCGAAGATTCACCACTTTCTCGCCGACGAACTGGCGCTGTCGCCCGACGCCAGTGCGTTGGTCGGCCAGGCGGGCACGCTCGTCACGCGTCTCGCCGGCGGCCTGGCCACGTGGGCGCGGCGGCTCGAGTTTACGCCGTTTCGCCTGCGTGTCGCCGGCACCGCGGGCTCCGGCAAGACGCAACTCGCCGTGCAGGTCATGAAGGATGCGGTCGCACGCGGCCAGCGGCCCTTGTACGTGTGCTTCAACCGGCCGCTCGCCGACCATATCGCACGGGTCGCGCCGCCCGAAGCGAAAGTGGCCAACTACCACCAGCTATGCGACTGGATTGCCCGCGACGGCGGCCGCACGCCAGACTTCCAGGCCGCGGACATTTTCGACCAGCTCGAAAAGATCTTTGCCGACACGCCAATCGACGCGCGCTGGCAATTCGACGTCTTGATCGTCGACGAAGGCCAGGACTTCCAGCAGCCCTGGGTCGGCGCGCTCGAACGCCTGTTGCGGCCGGGCGCGGCGTGGTGGTGGCTCGAAGACCCGCTGCAGAATCTGTACATGCGTGCGCCGGTCGATCTGCCGGGCTGGACCACGCTCAAGGAAACCACCAACTATCGCAGCCCGCGCGACATTCTCGACTTCGTGCGCGACGTGGTGGGCGCCGAGGTGCCGCTTGCCGCGGCGCTCTCGTCGGGCAGTCCGTTCGACGGCTCCGATCTGTCGCTGTCCACCTACGACGAGGCGCACGCGGCCGAGGGCTGCATCGACGCCACCAAGCGGGCGATCACCCAGGCGCTGTCGCTGGGGTTTCGCAAGCAGGACATTGCGGTGCTGTCGTTTCGCGGCCGCGAAGGTTCGGTGCTGAGCGCGCTCGATCAACTCGGACCGCACCGTCTGCGCAGCTTCACCGGCAAGTACGACCTGTTCGGCAATCCGGAGTATCGCGAGGGCGACGTGTTGCTGGAGTCGATCTACCGCTTCAAGGGGCAATCGGCGCCGTGCGTGATCCTGTCGGAGGTGGACTTCGACACGTTCGACGAGCGTAGCGCCCGCAAGCTGTTCGTCGGCGCCACGCGCGCGACGATGAAGCTGATCGTGGTGGCCTCGCAGCGCGCGGCGCTTCATCTGCGGGCGGCGGACGGCAAGGTGTAAGCGGTGGCCGGCTGCACGGCCACGGCCACCAGAACCACACCGGCGGCGCTTTTTGATGCACCCCGGTTTGGCGATATGATGCGTCCGGTTTGGCCGTTCAGCCCCACGAGGGCATGGATGGCGGAGAGCACGTCGGGATCGGGTCTGCGACGCTTCCGGATACCTGCGGGTCGTCTGGAGAAAACGGGTCGGTTGCGGGCAAGCGGGTCACGGCGAAACAACAAAACAGATGAAAAGAAGGCCAGTTACATGCACACCATCAGGAAAGGCGCGCGCCGGATCTTGTGTCTCGCCGTCGCACTAGGGGCGCTGGGAACAGCAGGAGCCGGGTTCGCGCAAGCTGCCGCGCTGTCGCTCGACGTCGGGGGCAAGATTGCCGCAACCAACGATCCCTCCCACACGGTTTATCACCTGACGGAAGCGCAGCTTCTTGCGCTGCCGGTTCATTCCATCACCACGTCGACGACGTGGACGCCGCGTACGACCTTCACAGGCCCATCGCTCGCGGATATCCTGAAGCTGGTCGGCGCGCATGGCAGCCAGATTGAAGTGCATACGCTCGACGACTACACGGAAACGATCCCGCTATCGGACAGCGATCGCTACGGCGTGATCGTTGCATATAGCATGAACGGCAAGCGTTTAAAGGTCAGCGACTTCGGACCGCTGTTTCTCATCTATCCGCGCGACGCGTTCCCAACGGAACTCTCCGGATCTGCCGCGGACTCGAAATTTGTATGGCAAATCAAGGACCTGATCGTCAAGTAATGCCGCATCGGCTACGCCGCTGGCTGCTGGCGGCGGTGTGGGTCACCGCGCTCGCCGCACCGGTCGGGGCGATCGGCTACCTGATGTATGCCAACCTGCTCAACCCGCGCTCCACGCAGTTGTTGACGGGCACGTACGACGGCTTCTACTGGGATGCCGCGCAATTGCAGATTGCCTACGCGCGGCTCGAAAACCAGTTGCTGCTGTACCGCAGCGGCACGGACGTCGATTACCCGCGCCTGCAGTTGCGCTACGAAGTGCTGCAGTCGAAGCTGCATGTGATGGCCGGCTCGACGCGCATGCTGGTTGGCCAGATCGCCTTGCTGCAGCGCCAGGACAGCGAGATCCGCTCGCTCGAAGACACGCTGGACCAGCTCGAACCCAACCTCGCCGCGCTGCCGCAGGATCCCGGTCAGGCCGACCGCATCGTCGCGGCGCTGCGCGCGCACTGGCAGGAGGTCAACGATCTGGCCTTGACCCGGCGCTTCGCCGACGTCGCCGACCGCGAAGCGCTGAGCCGCGACTTCATCGACAAGCGGCGCATGCTGTTCGCCGCCGGCATCTTGCTGGTGCTGCTCTCCGCCGCGGCCACGCTGCTGCTGGTGGTGAATGGCCGCCGCCGCAGCCGCCTGATCCGCCAGCAACGCGCCGCGCTCGAAGCCGAGCACCAGGCCACCCGCGCCGCGCGTGAGGCGAGTCTGGCGAAGGACGCCTTTCTCGGCATGATCAGCCACGAGTTGCGCACGCCGCTGCATGCGATCGTCTCGTCGATCGAACTGCTCGGCTTCAATTTCCAATCCGAAGCGGACCGCAAGGTGATCCAGCGGCTCGAAAGCGCGGCACGGCATCTGGAAGCGCAGATGCGCGACCTCACCGATTACGCGCGGCTCGGCGCCGGCAAGCTCGAGTTGCGCTACGAGCAATTCGAGCCGCGCGAACTGCTGGCTTCGATCGTCGACGAACACACGCCGGCCGCGCTCGCGCGCGGGCTGACGCTCGCCAGCGAAGCGAGCGGGCTGACCGGGCCGGTGGACTCCGATCCGCACCGTATCCGCCAGATCGTCAGCAACCTCGTGACGAACGCGATCCGCTATACCGAGAAGGGTTCGGTGCGGGTGCGCCTCGTGCAGCGGCTGGCGGTGCTGACCATCGAGGTCAGCGACACCGGGCCGGGTGTGCCGCCCAAGCAACTGCCGTTGATGTTCAAGGAATTTACCCAGCTCGACGGCTCGCGCACGCGGCGTTTCGAGGGGGCGGGCATGGGCCTCGCGATCGTTCAGGGTCTGTTGAAACTGTTCGGCGGCAGCGTCGCGGTGGAAAGCAAGGTGGGCGAAGGCACCATCTTCAACGTGACGATTCCGGTGGGACCGGTCGAGCCTGTCAAGCTGCCGGATGCGAAGGCTGCGAGCGCCCAGGAAGGCGGCCGCTCGCAGGTGCTGATCGTCGACGATAACGGCCTGATTCGCGAGTCGCTGCTGGAAATGATCACGCATATGGGCTATGAGGCGACCGCGGTCGCCAATGCCAAGGATGCGCTTGCATGGCTCGACGCACGCCGTTGCGACGTGCTGTTGCTCGACCTGCATATGCCGGATCAGGACGGCTACACCTTCTTCGCCGAATTCACCGCGCGCAGCGGACCGTCCGCAGGCGCCCCGGTGATTGCAATCAGCGCCTATGCGCCGGAAGCGCCGCCGACCGACACCGCGCCCTTCTTCGAGTATCTGGTGAAGCCGGTGCACTACGAGCATTTGCGCGCAGCGTTGCAGCGCGCACTGGCGGCGCGCAGTCTGGTTTGAAGCGCATCAGTTCCGCATCAGCCCCGCTTCAGGCCCGGTTCAGACGCTTGGACAGATCCGCAACGAGAATCGCCATACGCGCCGGCTTTTCATAGCAGGCCACGTTGTAGTTGCGAATGATCTCGCTGATCTCCGACTCGCTCGCCTTGCCGGTCAGCAGCTCGCCGGTCAGCACGAACACCGGCGCCTCGGGGTTCTCCGATGCGCGCACGGCGCGAATCGCCGCCGCGGAGGTCTGATTGCCGAACAGCCAGTCGATTACGACGCCGTCGAACACCTGCGTCTGCAACTGTTCGACGAATGCGCCGAGGCCGTAGATCGCGACTGAGGCAAAGCCGCTGCGCTCGAGATAGTCGCGCAGGTTGTCGGCGGAGGCCTGGTCGTCGTCGACCACCGCGATCAGCGGCTTGTCGGCCTCCGAGCGGCGCGGATAGATTTCGATCTTGTGAACTTCGAATGCGCTTTGATACAGCGCGCCATCGTGACGCGTGACGCGCCATTGTCCCAGCTTCGAATAGGCCACGAATTCGGGGCGGCTGCCGGGTTCGAGCGCCGCGCCCACCCAGGCGGTGCACGCGAGTTCGACGCCGCCGACCGAGAACACCGCTTCCTGAGCGATGGCGCCGACCATGCCGGGGTCGAGCGATTGCGCGCCGAACAGTTGCGCGGCCGGTTCGCCGAACACCTCGGCTACACGCTTGATCTGCGACAGCGTCCATGGGCTGTTGCCGCGCAGCTTGCGGTGCCCTTGAGAAAAACTCAGATCGAGAATGCGGCACAGCTCCGTGGTCTGTTGCCGCTTACCGATGCCGTGACGGCTCATCAACTCGCGCACGCGTTCCGCGACTGCGATGGAGTCAGGTGAGGTTGCTTCGTTGGCCATGCTGCGTGGAGGTCCGTCTTTTTAAATGGTATCGGGTGAAGGACGCGAAAAGACTGGCTGGCGATGGGTCGCACCGCCTTCTTTGCGAGCCGACCGGCCACGCATGGGAGAGCAAATGTACAGCAAAAAAACCTGGTGTTGCTGCTTTTGTGGCGCCACCGCGAGGATGTCGCGGGTCTGCCGATCGGTGTACCCCGGGCCGATGCCGCGCCCGGGTTATGGCCGATGCGCGTGGCGTATTTTACCGAGGAAACCCCCGCCGACATGTAATGAAATGTGATCCATTGTGGTCTTTCGTTGGATGCGGCCTGAACTGTGAACGCGCTTGCGCGATTCGACGAGACAAGTCCCCGGTTGATCTGGCAGAGTTTCGTCTGCCATGACGCTCCAACCACTCCTATCTCATCCATGAAAGACAAGACCGCGATTCGCCATACCGGTGTGCCGTACTACTCGCAATGGGGCAGCCCCGAATGGGTACAGCCGATCGTCGAAGAGGACGCCGACCCGTGCGACGACCCGGGCTGGCAACGCAGCGGCTTCACCGAGCAGGCGCGTTATCGTTTCTGGGCGCAACGTCTGTGCGGGTTGACCTGTCTCGAATCCGCGCTGGACTTCTGGGGCATCGCGCATGCGCCGCGCGCCGCGCTGCTCGACGAAGCGCTACGCCATGAGGTGTACCGGATGCGCGAAGACGGGGGCGTCGACGGCCTGATTTACCGGCCGTTCGCCAGTTGGACCGAGCAGGCCTTTGGTCTGCAGGTGGAGGTGTTGCCCGAGGTAACGCTTGAGGAGATCGCCGCGCGCATCGATAGCGAGACGCTGGCGATCATTTCGGTGAGCCCGGAAATCCGCCGCCCGGACGCGCCGAACGCGCAGCGCGGCGGTCATCTGATCCTGCTGCACGGGCGCGATGCCGACGGCGTCTGGTTTCACAATCCGTCCGGTATCGCGCCGTACCAGAGCGATGTCTACATGCCTTTCTCGACCGTCGCGCGCTTTTATGCCGGACGCGGTTTGACGCTGACTCGTCCTGGCGGCCGTCCGGCCGGCTGAACGCTGCGACGGTCGCGCCGGTCTGCCGGGTCCGAATTCTGCTGAGCGGCAGATGGGCAGCGGGGGAATCCGCTGCTGATCAGTGCTGGCCGGTTTGACGGGGATCGTGGACCAGGGTGTCCGGCAGTGCTTCGTCGTGACCGGCCGCCAGCATCACCTGATACAGGCTATGACGCTCGTAGGAACGCCACACGAGGCGGGCGAGGCGGCTTATCGTTGCGCGCAACGATGAACCCTTCACGCCGGCGGTGACGGGAACGACGCGGGACGACACGGATTGGCTGGACATCGCGGCACCTGCTCAATGGGTGAATAAGGGTAAATACCTAAGTGTTTCCCATTGTAGGTGTGTCAAAAATCGCAGTGTGCGGTGCAGCAAAAATTCTTTCGCGTCGGCGCGGCGTAGTCCGGCAGCATGGTTGCCATGCCCTGTATCGGCCTTCGATCCACTTGCCAACCCGGAGCCCGTATGAACCGATACCCCGCCCTGAATGCCGCTAGCGCACTTGCATTGCTGTTGGCGCTGCTCATGGTCAGCGAGGCGCAGGCGGCCACTCCCGATGAACAGAAGAAGGCCTGCCGTGGCGATGCGATCCATTTTTGCAGCGCGGAAATTCCCAACAAGGACAAGATCACGGCCTGCATGAAGCAGCACGTGAGCGAACTGAGCCCCGGCTGCCAGGCGATGTTCAAACACGGCGGCCATTCTCCCGGCAACGCCCCGGACGCGAGCAAGGGCTCGGCGCAGTAGGCCGGCGCGCCGAGGCTCGGGACGCGGCGGCGGATCCTGGTCGCCGCGCGTTTCCCTCACTTCGGCGCGATGTCGCGCCGCACGCGCATGATGTGCTGCTCGACGTAGAACGCCGCCGCATCCGCGTCGCCGCCTACGATTGCCTCGTAGATCAGCCGGTGCTCGGACACGTAGAGGCGAATCCTACCGGTATCGTAAATGCCGTCGTCCTTGAGCCGCTTCCAGAGCGGCTGGTCCATGGTCTTCGCCACTTCGTCGGCGATCTTAACCAGCAACGCGTCGCCGCTCATCACCGCCAGTTGCCGGTGAAACAGGCGGTCGCTGTTGTTCCATAGCACCCGCTGCTCGGGGTCGGTCAAGTCGACGATCGAATCCATCTGCGCGAGATAGTGCTCCGCCAGTTCGTCGCGCTGGCCGTGCGCCGCCGCGCGCCGGGCGATGGCCGGTTCGAGGATCAGGCGCACGTCGAGCGTCGAGGTCGGGCTGAAGTCGGGATCGGCCAACGACGCCGCTTGCAGCGGCGCCGCCGCGAGACGCTGCAAGGCATCCGCGCAGACATACGTACCCGAGTTGCGGCGCGTGATTACGAGCCCTTCGTTCTGCAGCGCGCCGATCGCCTCGCGCACCGCCGGGCGGCCCACGCCAAAACGCGCGGCCAATTCACGCTCCGAGGGCAGACGCGAATCCGCTGCGAACTGCCCGCTGCGGATCTCGGTGCGGATGCGCTCGGAGACCTGCTCGTAAATCTGCTTGGGGCGAAAGGTGCTTTCCATAGCGAGGGCGGGCTGATCCCAATTCGAACCAGATTGCCGCAATAATTTTGAAATTGGTTGATGTGAAACCAAAGCTGGTCTACATTTTGATCCAGTATAGAACAGGATGGAGACTTCGGAATGCGGTGCAGGAAGGTATTTTCGGCCGGCGGGCCGCAAGCGGAAGAGGGTGGCCACGCATCATGAAATTGAATCGCGTCATCAGCACGGTTGAAGTGCACACCGGCGGCGAGTCGTTCCGGCTCGTCACGAGCGGGCTGCCGAAGTTTCAAGGCAAGACCATCGTCGAGCGCCGCACGTGGCTCAAGGAACATCAGGATCACCTGCGCCGCGCGCTGATGCTCGAACCGCGCGGCCATGCGGACATGTACGGCGGCTACCTGACCGAGCCGGTCAGCGAAGGCGCCGACTTCGGCATCATCTTCGTGCACAACGAAGGCTACAGCGACCATTGCGGCCACGGCGTGATCGCGCTCGCCACCGCTGCCGTGTCGCTGGGCTGGGTCGAGCGCACCGAGCCGGAGACGCGCGTGGGTATCGACGCGCCGTGCGGCTTCATCGAAGCCTTCGTCAAGTGGGACGGCGATCACGTAGGCAGCGTGCGCTTCGTCAACGTGCCTTCGTTCATCTGGCAGCGCGACGTCACGGTGAGCACGCCGAGCTTCGGCGAGGTGAAGGGCGATATCGTCTTCGGCGGCGCGTTTTATTTCTACACGTCCGGCAAGCCGTTCGATCTGAACGTGCGCGAAGCGGAGGTGGATCGCCTGATCCAGCTCGGCGCCGAAGTGAAGCGCGCGGCCAATGAAGCGTTCAAGGTGGTCCATCCGCACATCCCCGAAATCAACCATATTTACGGCACGATCATCGATAACGCGCCGCGTCACCCAGGCTCGACGCAGGCCAATTGCTGCGTGTTCGCCGATCGCGAGGTGGACCGTTCGCCGACCGGCTCGGGCACCGCGGGACGGGTCGCGCAACTGTATCTGCGCGGCGAGCTGGGACGCGACGAGACGCTCGTCAACGAATCGGTGATCGGCACGATTTTTCGCGGCCGGGTGCTGTCCGAGACGAAGCTCGAGCGCTTCGATGCGGTGATTCCCGAAATCGCGGGCGATGCGCATATCTGCGGCTTCGCGAACTGGATTGTCGACGAACGCGATCCGCTAACGTATGGCTTTCTCGTGCGCTAGGCGGCGCACGCCGATGGAGAAAACCCGCTTATGACACACCCGGCCACGCAGATGTTCGACGCCGCCGCCAGCGCGCGGCTCACACCCTATGCGGCGCTCGTGGAGGCCCTGAAAACGGCGTCCGTCGATTACGCCCAGCAGCGCATCCTGAGCCCGGAGCGCCTTGTCGTGCCGCTCAACGAAGGCGGCATCATGCTGTCGATGCCGGCCACCGCGCCGGACCTCGGCATCCACAAGCTGGTCAACGTCTGTCCGTCCAACGGTCCGCGCGGCCTGCCCACGATCCACGGCAAGGTCATGGCGTTCGACGCGGACACCGGCGAGACGCTGTTCATCCTCGACGGCCCGACCGTCACCGGCCGGCGCACCGCCGCGATGTCGATGCTCGGCGTGCAGACCTTCAAAGGCGGCGTGTCCGGCCGGCCTGCCGCGCGCGAGTTTCTGCTGATCGGCACCGGCACGCAGGCGGCGAACCATGCCGAGGCGATCGGCGAACTGTTCCCTGATGCCGTCATATGGGTCAAGGGCAGCGCGCCGGCGAAGGCCGAAGCGTTTTGCGCCGCGCAGCGCGACAAGGCGCGCAACCTGCGGCCGCTCGCTAGCGCCCAGGTGCCGGATGCGGTCGATGTCGTGATCGCCCTCACCACCAGCAAGCAGGCGGTCTACGACGAAGCGCCGCGCGCGGAGCGGCTGGTGATCGGCGTCGGGGCGTTCACGCCGGCCATGCTCGAAATCGGCGCGCGCACCGTGCACGGCAGCGCGCTCTACGTCGACGATCTGGCCGGCGCGCAACACGAAGCCGGCGATTTCATCCAGGCGGGCGTGGACTGGACGGGCGTCACCGGCATCGCCACGGTGCTGGAGGGACGTGCGCCACTGCTTGCGGCCAGCACGCCCGTGCTATTCAAGAGCGTCGGTTGCGCGGCGTGGGATCTGGGCGCGTGCCGGGTCGCGCGTGCGGCATTGCAACGCGCCTGAACCTGTAGTTTTTCTACACCGTCGGCCGCGTGCGGCGTGCAAACAATCCGAAAACGTTGCACCATAGGCGTTTGTCAGAAAATGTCGGCAACGGCATTTTTGCCCTTTCGCGTTGCCTTTCGCGACGCCTTTTACGACGGTGACATCGCGCTATGATTACCCAACACGCATCTGCCACCCCAGACCTGCCGCTCGATATGATCATCTTCGGCGGCACCGGCGATCTCTCGTTCCGCAAGCTGCTGCCCGCGCTTTACATGGCGCATCTGCACTGCAATCTGCCGCCGGAGACCCGCATTCTCACGATCGGCCGCAAGCCGTGGTCGCGTGACGAATACATCAACGAATTCATGGAATTGAAGGCGAAGCCCTTCATCGAAAAGAAAGCGTTCGACGCCGCCGCCTGGGACAAATTCCTCGCGATGTTCGAGTACGTGCGCATGGACGTCGATTCGGCGGAAGATTATCAGCGTCTGAAGGAAGTGTCGCGCCCCGACGCGCGGCGCGTGTTCTATCTCGCCACTTCGCCCGATCTGTTCACCAACATCTGCGACAACCTCTCGGCTGCGGGCCTGATCGACGAGCATGCGCGCGTGGTGCTGGAAAAGCCGCTCGGTCACGATCTGGCTTCGGCGCAGGAGATCAACACGGCCGTCGGCCAGCACTTCAGCGAAGCGCAGATCTACCGCATCGACCACTACCTCGGCAAGGAAACGGTGCAAAACCTGATGGTGCTGCGCTTCGGCAATGCGATCTTCGGGCCGCTGTGGCAGGCGCCGTATATCAAGAGCGTGCAGATCACGGTGGCCGAGACGGTCGGCGTGGGCACTCGCGCGGGCTTCTACGATAAGACCGGCGCGTTGCGCGACATGGTGCAGAACCACCTCTTGCAATTGCTGTGCATCGTGGCGATGGAGCCGCCGGTATCGCTCGACCCGGATGCGGTGCGCGACGAGAAGCTCAAGGTGCTGCGCTCGCTGCGTCCGATGACGCCCGAAGACATCGCGCGCGACACGGTGCGCGGCCAGTACACCGCCGGCGCGGTGGACGGCGAGGCGGTCAAGGGCTACCTCGAGGAAGACAATGTGCCGGCCAACAGCCGTGCCGAAACCTTCGTTGCGCTGCGTGCGCAGATCAACAACTGGCGCTGGGCCAACGTGCCGTTCTACCTGCGCACCGGCAAGCGCATGCAGAAGAAGGTGTCGGAGATCGTCATCGAATTCTCGGAACTGCCGTTCTCGATCATTCCGAGCGGCCCGCATCACTACGGCAACCGCCTCGTGATCCAGTTGCAGCCGGAAGAATCGATCCAGTTGCAGATGCTCGCCAAGGAACCGGGCAGCGGCATGCACATGCTGCCGGTGAACCTGAACCTCGACCTGCAGCAGGCCTTCACCGAGCGCCGTGCGGAAGCGTATGAGCGTCTGTTGATCGACGTGGTGCGCGGACGTCTCACGCACTTCATGCGCCGCGACGAACTCGAAGCGGCATGGGCGTGGGCGGAGCCGATTCTGGACGGCTGGGCGAAATCGGGCGAACGGCCGCGCAGCTATTCCGCCGGCACCTTCGGTCCGGCAGCGGCCACCGCCTTGATGGCGCGTGACAATGCCGTGTGGGCGGAAGAGTCGCAGTAAGCCAGGCGGCTTGCAGAGAGCGAGTCCCTTCAGTACCGGGTGCTCGCCTTTGCTGCGATGGCGGCGGCCGCCGCGCGCGTTTCGACATGCAGCTTGCCGAACACATGTTCCAGGTGCTTGTTGACGGTGCGCGGCGCCATCCCCAGGATATCGCCGATATCGCGGTTGGTTTTGCCGCGCGATAGCCACAGCAGGACTTCCGCTTCGCGCGCCGTCAGGCCGAATTGCGCCGCGAGCGCCGTGGTATGCGCGGCATCGTCGAACTCTTCCAGCAGGATCACCCAGTCGCCGCGCGTGGCACGGCCCAGCACGCGCGCGACCCGGCGCACGCCGCCCGCAGCCGTCTCGAACGCGGTTTGCAGATCGCAGCCGGCTTCGATCCAGCGCGTGAGCCACTGAGCCAGCACGGCCGGCAGGCGTGAGCCGGAATCGCTCGGCGGACCCGGCACGCAAGGGGTGTCGACCGTCACGCCGCGCACGCCATTCGCACCGTCCACACCGCCTACACCATCCACACCATCCGCACGGTCCGCGATCGCCACGCCATGCGCATCGCCCGCCGCGTAGCGCGCGAGCCGTTGGCGGGCGAGGTCGCTCTGCCATTGGATCTCGCCGCTCGCCGCGGCGATGAGGGCGGCGCGCATGCCGATCTCGAGCACCATGTCGGCCTGGCGCTGCAGGCGCGAACGCTGCACGTGCGCGGCAATGCGCGCGCTGACCTCGTTCGGTTTCACCGGCTTCGTCACATAGTCGATGCCGCCCACCCGGAAGCCTTGTACGACATGCTCGCTGTCCGTCAACGCGGTCATGAAGATGACCGGCAGATGGCGATTGCGCGGATCGGCCTTGATATGCAGGCAGGTTTCGAAGCCGTCCATACCTGGCATCAGCGCGTCGAGCAGCACGGCGTCGGGCGTGATGCGCGCGAGACGCTGCAGCGCGGATTGTCCGTCGAGCGCAACCAGCACGGCGTAGCCGGCCGCCTGCAGCGTGTCCGACAGCAGCGCGAGATTATCCGGCGTATCGTCGACGATCAGCACCACCGGCTTGCCGTCGGGCAACTCCGGTTGTGTCTCGGGAGGCAGAAGCAGGGATTCGTCATGCATCGGGATTGACCTGCTGGGTAGGCGCGAGCAATTGCGCGAGTTCAGTCAGCCGGAAACGGCTCGCGAGGCTACGCAGCGGTTCGAGCAGCGTAGCGAGTTCGGGCGCGCCGTGTTCGGCGGCGTCCAGTTGTTCGATGAAGCCTTGCACGTAGCCCATTTCCAGTTGGGCGTGCAATTTCTCTTTCAAGCTGGCGGGCAGCTTTGCGGGCACGTCGCTCAAGGGGGCGCCGGTTGCGGGGGGCGCCGGGTCGATAGTCTCGGCAATCCAGTGCAGTTGCAACAGGGCCGCCATTTTGTCGAGCAGCAGCGGGATATGCAGCGGTTTGGCCAGATAGTCGTCGCAACCGGCCGCAGCGCCTTTGTCGCGATCGTCGGCGAAGGCGTTGGCCGAGAGGATCAGGATCGGCGCGCCCGACAACTGGTTGTCGCGAATCAGCCGGCTCGCCTCGAAGCCGTCCATGGCCGGCATGGAAACGTCCATCACAATGAGATCGGCCGCGGCGGTGCCGAGCCATTGCAGCGCCTCCGGTCCGCTGGCGGCTTCGATCACCGTGAAGCCAAGCGGAGCGAGCGTCTGCGTGACGATGCGCCGCTGCTCCGCGAGATCGTCCACCACCAGCACGGTGCGGCGCGCGCCGCTATAGCCCTTCAGATGACGCGGGCTGCTCGCCAGCACCTGCGGCGCACGCACCTCGGGAGCGAACAGCTTGACGATAAAGCGCGTGCCTTTGCCGACCTCGCTCTGCACCTCCAGATTGCCGCCCATCAGTTCCGTCAGCAGACGGCAGATCGTCAGGCCGAGTCCGGCGCCATGGTCGTGCTCGCGCGCGGCGGCGCCCCGCTCGAATGGCAGGAACAGGCGCTCCAGTTCCGCGGCCGGGATGCCGGGACCGGTGTCGGCGATCTCAAATGTGACAGTCTCCCAGGCATAACCGGCGCGCACCTTGACCGAGCCGCGCGAGGTGAAGCGGATTGCGTTGCCGATCAGGTTGATGAGAATCTGCCGGACCCGCTTTTCGTCGATGCGCACCACGTCCGGGATGCGGCCGCTGGTCTGGAAATCGAACTGCAGTCCCTTGTCCGTGGCCTGCGGTTCGAGCATCGCAGACAACTGCGCGACGAACTCGGGCAGTGAATTCTCCGTCACGTTCAACTGCAGTTTGCCCGCCTCGATGCGGGCCACGTCGAGCAGCCCGTCGACAAGCGCCAGCAGATGTTCGCCGCTGCGATAGATGGTCGCCACGGCATTGCGCCGGGCCGGCGGCAGTTCGTCGGTGCCCTGCAGCAGCAGTTGCGCGTAGCCGAGGATACTGTTGAGCGGCGTGCGTAGTTCGTGGCTCAGGCCCGTCACATAGCGGCTCTTCGCGCGGTTCGCGGATTCGGCGGCGGCGCTCGCGGCCTGGAGTGCCGCGTCGGTCTTGCGGTGGGCCTCGATTTCCTGCATCAGCAACTCCGCTTGCCGCTGCGATTCCTCCTGGGTGACCTTGCGGTTTTCATTGGCGAGCACCAGCCACCAGGCGGCGATGCAGCCCACCAGCGCCAGCGCAAAGAACGCCTTCAGATAGCCCTGCAGCAGCACGTCGTGAACCGTGGTGTCGAGCTCGGGCAGGGTCCGCACGCTCTGGTACCACTGTGCGGCCAGCACGCCGCCGAGCAGCGCCAGCACGACGATCAGCAGACCGGCGTACTGCGCGAGCCGCAGACCGGCCGGCCCCAGTTTGAGGCGCGGAAACAGCGTACGCATCGACTTGCCGAACTGGGCGGGCAGCCGCGCGTGCGGCTTGCAGGAGTCGTTGCAACGCGAGTCGAGCGAGCAGCACAGCGAGCAGATCGAACCGGCGTAGGCCGGACAGTGCGCCATGTCTTCGCGCTCGAAGGTGTTTTCGCAGATCACGCAGCGCAACACCGCGCCGTGTTCGAGGTCGTGACCGTCGCGGGCCAGATAGAACCGCCCACGCGTGGCAATGGCGAGTAAGGGCGCACAGACAAACGCCACCAGCAGCGCGATAAACGACGACAGCGCTTCGGCGCTCGCGCCGAACAGACCCGCATGGGAGAGTCCGGCGATCGCCGAGGCGATCAGCATGGCGCCCACGCCAACGGGATTGACATCGTAAAGATGCGCCCGCTTGAATTCGACATAGCGCGGGCTATAGCCGAGCGGCTTGTTGATCACGAGGTCGCCGACCACCGCGCCGATCCAGGCAATTGCCACATTCGCATACAGCGCGAGCACTTTGCTGATGGCCTCGAACACGCCCATTTCGACCAGCAGCAGTGCGATCAGCACGTTGAACACGAGCCAGACCACGCGGCCCGGGTGGCTGTGCGTGAGCCGCGCGAAGAAATTCGACCACGCGAGCGAGCCGGCGTACGCGTTGGTGACGTTGATCTTCAACTGCGACACGATCACGAACAGCGTCATCGCGGCGAGCGCGCCTTCGGGCGAGCGGAATACGTAGTGATAGGCCACCAGATACATCTGGGTCGGCTCGACGGCCTTGACCGGATCGATCTCGTGCTGGATCGCGAGGAAGGCGAGGAACGCGCCGCCGAGCATCTTCATCGCACCCGGCACGATCCAGCCGGGGCCCGCCGAGATCAGCGCGACCCACCAGCGAATCCGGTTGGCGTGCGTGCGCGGCGGCAGGAAACGCAGGTAGTCGACCTGTTCGCCGATCTGCACGATCAGCGAAAACACCACCGTGCAGCCGGCTCCGAAGGCGACCAGGTTGAACTCGTGGCCGTCGCCCGACAGGCCGCCGAAGGTGACCCACTCAGCCAGCACGTGCGGCTCGCGCCACAGCACCACGGCGTACGGCACGACCAGCAGCACGAGCCACAACGGCTGGGTCCAGCCCTGCAGGCGATTGATGAAGGTGATGCCGAAAGTGACCACGGGAATGATCACCAGCGCGCTGATGATGTAGGCGACCGATAGCGGGATCTTCAGATACAGCTCCAGCGCGAGCGACATGATGGCCGCTTCGAGCGCGAAGAACACGAAGGTGAAGATCGCGTAGATCAGCGAGGTCAGCGTCGAGCCCATATAGCCGAAGCCCGCGCCGCGCGTGAGCAGGTCCATGTCGACGCCGAAGCGTGCCGCGTAGTAGCTGATCGGGATGCCGGTCAAAAAGATCAGGACCGAGACGGCGAGGATCGCGTAGACCGCATTGGTGAACCCGTAGTTGACCACCAGCGCGCCGCCGATCGCCTCCAGCACCAGGAACGACACCGCGCCCATCGCCGTGTTGGCGACGCGGAATTCGGACCAGCGCCGGAACGTGCGCGGCGTGAAGCGCAGCGCGTAGTCCTCGAGCGTCTCGTCGCCGACCCACGCGTTGTAGTCGCGGCGAATCTTGACGATGCGCTGGGTACCGCCGGCCGGTGGGCGCGATGCCCCAGCTTGGGTGGCCGGGCCGGTGGAGCGCGGGGTCTGTGGTTCCGTTTGGTGCATCGGGGCCTTTCGTCGACCGGTTCGGGGGCTAGCCGTGCGGCCATGCAAATTGCATTCCACTCGCGGCCCGGCCTTTGCCTGGTCTTTGCCGTTCACGTGCGAAGGGCGGCCGGCGAGCGCGCAGCGGCATGAGTCGAGGCGCTGTGGGTGCGCTGTGGGGGCTGTGTCGGCGCGATTATAAAAAGCGCAATTTCGCCGCGCCCTACGTCAAGTGACGTATTTGGCTGCGCAAATTGGCTACCTACCTTTCGTGGCGTCGATCCCGCCAGCCGGTTACCTGGAATGCCGGCGCGGGTCGCCCGACCACGACCAAGGAGAATTCGATGTCACACGACGATCAGAACGAGCAAGGCATGCCTTCGGCGCTCCGGCGCAAACTCCTGATGGGTCTCGCTGCCGCGCCCGCCCTGGCCATGTCCGGCATCGCACGGGCCCAGCAGTTTCCGACCGCGAAGGTCAACACCACGCACCTTGCCGTGACCGACACCGAAGTGACGGTCGGCCAGTTGCACTCGGCGACCGGCACGATGGCGATCTCCGAGACCGGCTCGATTCAGGCGGAGCGCCTCGCGATCGAGCAGATCAACGCGGCAGGCGGGATTCTCGGCCGCCAGATCAAGATCATTCAGGAAGACGGCGCTTCCGACTGGCCGACGTTCGCCGAAAAGTCGAAGAAGCTGCTCGAGAACGATCACGTGGCCGCCGTGTTCGGCTGCTGGACCTCGGCCTCGCGCAAGGCAGTGCTGCCGATCTTCGAACGCGACAACGGCCTGTTGTACTACCCGACGTTCTACGAAGGACTCGAGCAATCGAAGAACGTGTTCTATACCGGCCAGGAAGCGACCCAGCAGATTCTGTGGGGGTTGAACTGGGCCAACCAGACGAAGAACGCCAAGAGCTTCTTCCTGATCGGCTCCGATTACATCTGGCCGCGCACCTCGAGCAAGATTGCGCGCAAGCATATCGAACAGCATCTGACCGGTTGCAAGGTGGTCGGCGAAGAGTATTACCCGCTCGGCACCACCAACTTCAACTCGCTCATCAACAAGATCAAGATCGCCAAACCCGATTGCATCTACGCGATCATCGTCGGCGGTTCGAATGTGGCGTTCTACAAGCAGCTCAAGGCGGCCGGCATCACAGCGGACAAGCAGTTCCTGCTGACCATCTCGGTGACCGAGGACGAGGTGCTGGGCATCGGCGGCGAAAACGTGGCGGGCTTCTACTCGGCCATGAAGTACTTCGAATCGCTCGACAACGACAACAACAAGAAATTCGTCGCGGCGTTCAAGGCGAAGTACGGACCCAGGTCGGTGATCGGCGACGTCACGCAGGCGGCGTATCTCGGGCCATGGTTATGGAAAGCGGCGGTGGAGAAGGCCGGCAGCTTCGACGTGGACAAGGTCGTGGCGGCGTCGCCGGGCATCGAATTGAAGACCGCGCCCGAAGGCTACGTGAAGATCCATGCGAATCACCACTTGTGGAGCCGCACGCGCATCGGCGAGGCGCAGGCGGACGGCCAGTTCAAGGTGGTGGCCGAGTCGCCGAATCTGATCGAGCCGAATCCGTTCCCCAAGGGTTACCAGTAAGCCGGGTATCCGTGGCGCGCCACAGCGGCGCGCCGGTCATTTCGAGGAGAGACGCATGTCGGCTTCGGACATTCTTAACATCACGCTGATGCAGGGCTTCGCCGGCTTGAGCCTGTTTAGCGTGCTGCTGCTGATGGGGCTCGGGCTGGCGGTGATTTTCGGCCAGATGGGCGTCATCAACATGGCGCACGGCGAGTTCATGACGATCGGGGCGTACACGATCTACATGTTCTCGCAAGTGGCCGACAACTACTGGCACGGGTTCGCGCCGATCTACTTTCCGCTGGCAATCTGCGCCGCTTTCGCGCTGGCCTTTGCGGTGGGCTGGGTGGCGGAGTGGGCGTTGATCCGCCATCTGTACCGGCGTCCGCTCGACACGCTGCTCGCGACCTGGGGCCTGAGCCTCGGCATGCAGCAGGTGTTCCGCTCGGTGTTCGGCCCGAAGGAGGTCAGCCCGACGCTGCCGGACTGGCTGATGGGTTCGTGGTCGCCGAAGCCGGGCCTCGACATCCCGATCAACGGCCTGTTCGTGATGAGCCTCGCGGTGTTGATGACGGGCGGCGTGCTGCTGGCGCTGTACCGCTCGCGCTGGGGACTGCGGGTACGCGCCACCGTCGCAAACCGGCAGATGGCGAACGCGGCCGGCATCGACACGCGCAAGACCGACCGCTTGACCTTCGCCATCGGCTGCGGGATGGCGGGCGTGGCCGGGGCGGCATTTACCGCGATCGGCTCGACGGGGCCGACCAGCGGTTCGCTCTATATCGTCGATTCGTTTCTGGTGGTGACGTTCGGCGGCGCGGCGAGCCTGCTCGGCACGGTGGCCTCGGCATTCGGCATTGCCCAGATGCAGTCGATCAGCGAGTTCTTCATGACCGGATCGTCGGCGCGCGTGGTGACGCTGCTCACCATCGTCATCGTGCTGATGCTGCGGCCGCAAGGTCTCTTCGCTTCGAAGGTGCGCCGTGCCTGACGCTCCAGACAACGGCCGCTTGCGCGTCCGGCAGCCCCGTCTTTCGACGGCGCCGTCAAGCCGTCCTTTTAATCGATTCAGCCCGGAGAAACGCGTATGGATCCGCTGAACCCTTCCGCCGGCGCGGCTGCTGCGCCACCCAAGACCGATGGCGAGGCCGTTCGCGGCGGCCTGCGGCCCGCGCTGCTGCGCTGGCTGACGAGCGACGGCTACGGCAGCATCGTCGTGCTGGCGCTGCTGATTCTGGTGGTGTTTCCGCTCGCGCTCGATGCGTTCCGCCTCAACCTGATGGGCAAGTATCTGACCTATGCGTTTGTCGCCGTCGGCCTCGTGATGGCGTGGGGCTACGGCGGCGTGCTGAGTCTGGGGCAGGGCGTGTTCTTCGGCCTCGGCGGGTACTGCATGGCGATGTTCCTGAAGCTCGAAGCGTCGGACCCGATCAGCACGAAGATCCAGTCGACGCCTGGCATTCCTGACTTCATGGACTGGAATCAGCTCACTGCGCTGCCGTTCTGGTGGAAGCCGTTTCATTCACTGCCGTTCGCGCTCGCCGCGGTGGTGGTGGTGCCCTGCGCGCTGGCCTTTGTGGTCAGCTTTGCGATGTTCAAGCGGCGCGTGGGCGGCGTCTACTTCGCGATCATCACCCAGGCGGTGGCGCTGATCCTGTCGGTACTCATCATCGGCCAGCAAGGCTATACCGGCGGCGTGAACGGCATCACCGACCTGCGCACGCTGCTCGGCTGGGACATTCGCGGCGACGGCGCCAAGCTGGTCCTGTACTTCGCCAACGCGGTCCTGCTGCTGGTGGCGATCCTCTGCTGCCGGCGCATCCAGCGCAGCAAGCTTGGCACCTTGTTGCTCGCCATGCGCGACAAGGAAGACCGGGTGCGCTTCTCGGGCTACGACGTCGCCATGTTCAAGGTCTTCGCGTTCTGCGTCGCTGCCGTGCTGGCCGCTATCGGCGGCGCGATGTTCACGTTGCAGGTCGGCTTCATGTCGCCGTCGTTCGTGGGGATCGTGCCGTCCATCGAGATGGTGATCTACGCGGCGGTGGGCGGACGCATGTCGCTGGTGGGCGCGGTCTATGGCGCGGTGCTCGTCAACCTGGGCAAGACGTGGTTCTCCGAAAGTTTCCCGAACCTGTGGCTGTTTCTGATGGCCGCGCTCTTTATCGGCGTCGTGATGGCGTTTCCGAACGGCCTCGCCGGTCTCTACGACAGTCATGTGAAACCGTGGCTGCTGCGCCGCGGCGCGAGGAGCACACCATGAGCAATACCGATTTCGTCCTGGCCGTGGAAGGGCTGAGCGTCTCGTTCGACGGCTTCAAGGCCATCGATTCGCTGAACCTGTATGTGGACCGTGGTGAACTGCGCGTGGTGATCGGCCCGAACGGCGCGGGCAAGACGACGCTGCTCGATCTGATCTGCGGCAAGACGCGGGCGAGCGAAGGCAGCATCAAGTTCCGCAACGAGGAGATGACGCGGCTGCCGGAATTTCGCCGCGTGCGCAAAGGGATTGGCCGCAAGTTTCAGACGCCGTCGATCTACGAAAACCTCTCCGTGTTCCAGAACCTGGAGGTGTCGTTTCCGCGCGGGCGCGGTGTGTTCGGCGCCCTGGCGTTTCGCCGCACCAGCGACGTGCTCGACCGCGTGCGCAGCGTGGCCGGCGAGATTGGTCTCGCCGGCCAGCTCGACCTCGAAGCCGGGCTGCTCTCGCACGGGCAGAAGCAGTGGCTCGAGATCGGCATGTTGCTGATGCAGGAGCCGGAGCTGTTGATGCTCGACGAACCGATTGCCGGCATGAGCGTGCGCGAGCGCGAGGTGACCGCCGAGTTGCTCAAACGGATCTGCCGGAACCGCTCGATGATCGTGATCGAACACGACATGGCGTTCGTCGAGCAGATCGCTCACAAGGTCACCGTGATGCACCAGGGAAAGATTCTCGCCGAAGGGGCGATGGAGCAGGTGCAAGCGGATCCGCGGGTGATCGATGTCTATCTGGGCCACTGAGTTGGCCAGTTCACCCGCCATCGAATGGGTTGCGGAACCCGCGAACGAGGAGCCCAGCATGTTGAATGTCGACGACGTATTCGTCAGTTATGGCCAGAGCGAGGCGCTGCATGGAATCAGCTTCCAGGCGGCCAGGAACGAAACCGTGGCGATCATGGGGCGCAACGGCATGGGCAAGACCACGCTGTTCAAGTCGCTGATCGGCATCTTGCCGCTCAAAGGCGGCGCGGTGCGCGTGGACGGCGAGGATGTGTCGCGCGACGAGAGTTTCCGGCGCGTTGCCAAAGGCATCGCCTACGTGCCGCAAGGCCGGCAGATTTTCGCCACGCTCACGGTGGAGGAAAACATCCAGACCGGCCTCGAGAACGCCCGCGACAAGCGCGTGCCCGAGGAGATCTACGCGCTCTTTCCGGTGCTCTACGAAATGCGCGCCCGCAAGGGCGGCAACCTGTCCGGCGGCCAGCAGCAACAGCTTGCGATTGCCCGTGCGCTTGTCACCGAACCGAAGGTGCTGCTGCTCGACGAGCCGACCGAAGGCATCCAGCCATCGATCATCAAGGACATCGCCAAAGCGCTGAACGAGATCCGCAAACTGCGCGACATCACGATCGTCGTCTCGGAGCAGGTGCTGAGTTTCGCGCTCGATGTGGCCGACCGGCTGTTCGTCATCGAAGGCGGCCGTCTGGTGCACGAGAGTCCGCGCAGCGCCGCCGACACCGCGAAAATCCGCGAGTACCTGTCGGTGTAAGCCGACCGTCCGTCATTTCCAACAGGAGAGTGTGCAATGGCTGAAACGCTGATCAAGGTCGACCTGAACCAGTCGGCCTACGAAAACGAGAACATCCACAACCGCTGGCATCCGGACATTCCGATGGCCTGCTGGGTCAATCCGGGCGACGACTTCATCCTCGAGACCTACGATTGGACCGGCGGCTTCATCAAGAACAACGACAGTGCCGACGACGTGCGCGACATCGACCTGTCGATCGTGCACTTTCTGAGCGGCCCGGTGGGCGTGAAGGGCGCGGAGCCGGGCGACCTGCTGGTGGTCGATCTGCTCGACATCGGCGCGAAGCAGGAGAGTCAGTGGGGCTTCAACGGCTTCTTCTCGAAGAAAAACGGCGGCGGCTTCCTGACCGATCATTTCCCGCTCGCGCAGAAATCGATCTGGGATTTTCATGGCCTGTACACCAGTTCGCGCCACATTCCGGGCGTCAACTTTGCCGGCCTGATCCATCCGGGACTGATCGGCTGCCTGCCTGATCCGGCCATGCTCGCGACGTGGAACGAGCGCGAAGCGGCCCTCATCGCCACCGATCCGCAGCGCGTGCCCGGCCTCGCCAATCCGCCGTTCGCGTCGACTGCGCATATGGGGCGGCTGAGCGGCGACGCGCATGCCAGGGCCGCTGCCGAGGGTGCCCGCACGGTGCCGCCGCGCGAGCACGGCGGCAACTGCGACATCAAGGACCTGTCGCGCGGTTCGAAGGTGTATTTCCCGGTGTACGTCGACGGCGCGGGGTTGTCGGTGGGCGACCTGCACT
Organism: Paraburkholderia sp. GAS38; assembly: GCF_050434965.1. Taxonomy (NCBI): domain Bacteria; kingdom Pseudomonadati; phylum Pseudomonadota; class Betaproteobacteria; order Burkholderiales; family Burkholderiaceae; genus Paraburkholderia; species Paraburkholderia sp. GAS38. The sequence continues at coordinate 131,915 of NZ_JBNDJO010000006.1, forward strand.
TCAGCCAGGGCGACGGCGAAATCACCTTCTGCGGCGCCATCGAGATGGCCGGCTGGGTGCATATGAAGGTCGAGCTGATCAAAGGCGGCATGGCCAAATACGGTATCAGGAACCCGATTTTCAAACCGAGTCCGATTACGCCGAACTACAACGACTACCTGATCTTCGAAGGCATCTCGGTGGACGAGCAGGGCAAGCAGCACTATCTCGACGTGCACATCGCCTACCGGCAAGCCTGTCTGAACGCGATCGAATATCTGACGAAGTTCGGCTACTCGCGGGCGCAGGCCTATTCGATTCTGGGGACCGCGCCGGTGCAAGGGCATATCAGCGGTGTGGTGGACGTGCCGAATGCCTGCGCGACCTTGTGGTTGCCAACCCAGATCTTCGACTTCGATATCCGGCCCACGGCGGCCGGGCCGGTCAGGCATATTGCGGCCGGCGGGGTGGATTTGCCGTTGTCGCCGGATCGGGTTTGAGGGTTTGAGAGTTTGAGAGGGTCTGAGGCGTAGCAGCCGGAGTGCGTTTACCTGGCGAACGTACTCCGGCGCGGCACATCGATTCAGCGCACCTGAGAGGACAACACCATGCCGACTTACGATTACCGCTGCGACCACTGCGGCCCATTTGCGGCGCTGCGCCGCGTTGCGGACCGCGATACGGTCTGCACGTGCCCCACCTGCGGCAGCGAGGCGCCGCGCACCCTTAGCCTGCCGGCCTTGTCGCTGATGCAGGCGACTACCCGCACCGCTCACCAGGTCAACGAGCGCGCGGCGCATGCGCCGCAGCGCTCGGGCCAGTACCAGCACCGTCATGGACCCGGTTGTGGTTGTGGGGCGAAGGCGACCTCTGGCTCGACGACAGCCGGCGGCCTAAAAACCAATCCCGCGGGCAGGCCGTGGATGATCAGTCATTGACGCTAGCCCTGGCCGCCGCCTCGGGTGGCGAGCCGTGAGCATCGATCAATAAACATCCACGCGCCCCGGAAACGTTTCGTCGAACACCGCCGCATCTTCAGCCGGCACGGCGCCGCGTTGCTCGCGGAACATCACCGGCGGCACGCCGAACTGCTTGCGGAATTCGCGCCCCAGGTGCGAGGCGTCCGAGAAGCCGCAGCTCGACGCGATATCGGCCACCGTGCGGTCCGAACTCGTCAGCAGCCATGCGGCGGTCCGTAGCCGCACCTGCTTGGCGAAGGCCTGCGGGCTCTTGCCGGTCTCCGCCTTGAAGAGCCGCTCCAGTTGCCGCGGCGACATATCGAGCTTGCAGGCCAGTTCTTCGAGCGGTAGCGAGCGCCCGACGTGCTGTTCCATCAGCAGGATCGCGCGCTTGACCTTGGGATGCGTGGCGGGCTCCAAGCCCGGTGGATGCGGCTGCGGCGCATTGCCCTTCTGCATCTCGCCGACCAGCAGGATGCGCAGCGCCTTCTGCACCGTCGCGTGTTCGAAATGTCTCAGCAGGATCGCGGCGGCCACGTCGATGGAGGCCCGCCCGCCGGAGCAGGTGATGCGCCGCCGGTCGATCACGAACAGGCGGTCGGCAATCAGCGCGTCCGAATTCACGGACGGAAAGCGCTCGACAAAATCCCAGTAGTGAAACCAGCTTACGCAGATGCGATGCTCGTCCAGCACGCCGGCGCGCATCAGCGCAAACACGCCGGTGCAGATGCCGACCAGCGTGGTACTGCCGCGCGCGGCCTGGCGGATGAACTGCAGCGTCTCGTCGTTCGCCTGCGGGCCGGAGTGCAGCAGGCCGCCCACCACCACCACGTAATCGAACGGCTCGGCGTTCTCGAAGGTCTCCCATGGTGTGATCTGGATGCCGCAACTGGCTCGCACGGGCGCCAGCGTGTCGCCGATCACGCTCCACGAGCAGCGCACCGGCTTGCTGTAATCGCCTTCGTCGGCGGACAGCCGCAGCATGTCGACGAAGCCGGAGAAGGCCGTCAGCGTGAAATTCGGCAGCAGCACGATGCCGAAACGGATGCGCTCCTTGGGGACGCCGTCGATGGAAGTCAGCGGTAACGAATCTGCGGTTTTCATGGTGCAACGGCGCCAGGGTGCGTCATAGGGGCAAATGGGATTCCAAGGGGCCGGCCGGGGCCAACCCCGGCGAAACAACCCGCCAACACGCGCGGGCGCATGCGCGCGACGACCCTAGCGTCGCCGATCCGCGCCGCCCCGACTTGCGCTTTTCCGCCATCAACCATCGCAGAAACGAACGGCCGCCGCGCCCTGTGCCGCGTTGGCGTTGCCGTCCCAGGTCGATGGCGTTTTTGTTCTATCAGCCGATTTTACGCTTTGGTGTACTTGCGCCATGCAGAAAAGTACGTGGAATGCTCCGGAGCGAACGGTCTGCGCCATCCAGGCGGCGATCTCCGATCCGGCGCATCGAACCCTTCGCCCCATTACGACCAGGCAGCCCACATGAACGTCAGCGTCTTCGATCTGTTCAAGATCGGCATCGGCCCGTCGAGTTCGCACACGGTCGGCCCGATGATCGCGGCGTGCCGCTTCGCGTCGCATATCGAGGACGCCAACCTGCTCGCCTTCGTGCGGCGCGTCAAGATCGAGCTGTACGGCTCGCTCGGCGCCACCGGCAAGGGCCACGGCACGGACAAGGCGGTACTGCTCGGCCTCGAAGGCCATTTGCCCGATACGATCGACCCGGACCTGATCGAGCCGCGCCTCGCGCAGATTCGTCAGGAGAAGGTGCTGCTGCTGCTCGGCAAGCATCGCGTGCAGTACGAGGAGAAGGAACACCTGTCGTTCTTCCGCAAGCTGATGGCGGGCACCGGCGTGGTTCATCCGAACGGGATGCGCTTTCAGGCCTTCGACGAGAACGGTCAGTTGCTGGTGGAGAAAGAGTATTACTCGGTCGGCGGCGGCTTCGTGGTGAATCGCGAAGGCGATCGGGTCAACGGCGTGCGCGCAGGCGGCGAGGTGCCGTTTCCGTTTCGCACCGGCGACGATCTGATGCGCGTGTGCCGCGACAGCGGACTGTCGATCGCCGAGGTGGCGATGGCGAACGAGTGCGCATCGCGCTCGCGTCAGGAAGTCCGCGACGGCCTGCTGGCGATCTGGCGCACCATGGCCGCCTGCGTCGAGCGCGGCTGCAAGGTGCGCGGCGAGTTGCCCGGCCCGATGCGCGTGAAGCGCCGCGCCGCCGATCTGTCGAGCAACCTGCGCCTGCGCTCGGAAGAATCGTTGCGCGATCCCCTGTCGATGCTCGACTGGGTCAATCTGTACGCGATGGCCGTCAACGAAGAAAACGCCGCCGGTGGCCGGGTCGTGACGGCGCCGACCAACGGCGCGGCCGGTGTGATTCCGGCGGTGCTGCACTACTACGTGAAGTTCGTGCCGGGTTCGAACGACGACGGCATCGTCACCTTCCTGCTGACCGCGGCGGCCATCGGCATCATCTACAAGGAAACCGCCTCGATCTCCGGCGCGGAAGTGGGCTGCCAGGGCGAAGTGGGCGTGGCCTGCTCGATGGCCGCCGCGGCGCTCGCTGCGGTGATGGGCGGCACGCCCACCCAGGTCGAGAACGCGGCTGAGATCGGCATGGAGCACAACCTGGGCATGACCTGCGATCCGGTCGGCGGCCTCGTGCAGATTCCGTGCATCGAGCGCAATGCGATGGGCGCGATCAAGGCGCTGAACGCCTCGCGCATGGCCTTGAAGGGCGACGGCGTGCACTACGTGTCGCTCGACAACGTGATCAAGACGATGCGCGAAACCGGCGCCGATATGAAGACGAAATACAAGGAGACGTCGCGCGGTGGTCTCGCCGTGAACGTCATCGAATGCTAACCAAAGGGTCTGCGACATGAGCCGCTATTCGATATTCAGTTTGTTCCGCAACGGGTTGTCGTATCACGAGAACTGGGAGCGGCAGTGGAGAAGCCCGGAGCCGAAGCGCGAATACGACGTGGTGATCGTCGGCGGCGGCGGTCACGGTCTCGCCACAGCGTATTACCTCGCCAAAGAACACGGCGTGCGCAACATCGCGATCCTCGAGAAAGGCTGGATTGGCGGCGGCAATACCGCGCGCAACACGACCATCGTGCGTTCGAACTACCTGTGGGACGAATCGGCCGCGCTGTATGAGAAGGCCATGAAGCTCTGGGAAGGCCTGTCGCAAGACCTCAACTACAACGTGATGTTCAGCCAGCGCGGCGTGTTGAATCTGGCGCACACGTTGCAGGACGTGCGCGATACCGAGCGTCGTGTGAACGCAAACCGTCTGAACGGGGTGGATGCGGAATTCATCACGCCCGAACAGATCAAGGAAATCGAGCCGACCATCAACCTCAACAGCCGCTATCCGGTGTTGGGCGCGTCGATCCAGCGTCGCGCCGGCGTAGCGCGTCACGATGCGGTGGCGTGGGGTTTTGCGCGCGGTGCGGATCAGCATGGCGTCGACATCATCCAGAACTGCCAGGTCACCGGCATTCGCCGTGAAGGCGGCGCGGTGACCGGTGTCGATACGGTCAAGGGTTTCATCAAGGCGAAGAAAGTGGCCGTGGTGGCCGCGGGCAATACCTCGACGCTGGCCGATATGGCCGGTGTGCGTCTGCCGCTGGAAAGCCATCCGCTGCAGGCGCTGGTGTCCGAGCCGATCAAGCCGGTGGTCAACACCGTGATCATGTCGAACGCGGTGCATGCGTATATCAGCCAGTCCGACAAGGGCGATCTGGTGATTGGCGCGGGTGTCGATCAATACACCGGCTTCGGCCAGCGCGGCAGTTTCAACATCATCGAAGGCACGCTTGAAGCGATTGTCGAAATGTTCCCGGTGTTCTCGCGTGTGCGCATGAACCGGCAGTGGGGCGGCATCGTGGATGTGTCGCCGGACGCGTGCCCGATCATCAGCAAGACCGACGTGAAGGGGCTGTATTTCAACTGCGGCTGGGGCACGGGCGGCTTCAAGGCGACGCCGGGGTCGGGCTGGGTGTTCGCCCACACGATTGCCAACGACGCACCGCATCCGCTGAACGCACCGTTCTCGCTGGACCGGTTCTATACAGGACACCTGATCGACGAACACGGCGCTGCCGCCGTGGCCCACTAACGCTGAACGCACCGGAGAAACCTATGTTGATGATCGAATGCCCGTGGTGCGGGCCGCGCGCCGAATCCGAATTCTCGTGCGGCGGCGAAGCCGATATCGCCCGTCCGCTCGACACCGAAAAACTCACCGACAAGGAATGGGGCGACTACCTGTTCATGCGCAAGAACCCGCGCGGTGTGCACCGCGAACAATGGTTGCATACGCAGGGGTGCCGCCGCTGGTTCATGGCGACGCGCGATACGGTGTCCTATCAGTTTCTCGGCTATGAGACCTTCGGCGGCTCGACCGCCGGGTCAGGTGTTAAACCCGCTACCAACGACGCTCACGAGGGCAACAAGCCATGAGCCAGAAAGACCGCCTCGGCGCCGGTGGGCGCATCAATCGCGCGATCCCGCTGACCTTCACGTTCAACGGCCGCACCTATCAGGGCTTTCAGGGCGACACGCTGGCCTCGGCGTTGCTCGCCAACGGCGTGCACTTCGTGGCGCGCAGTTTCAAGTATCACCGTCCGCGCGGCATCGTGACGGCGGGTGTGGAAGAACCGAACGCCGTCGTGCAACTGGAACGCGGCGCCTACACCGTGCCGAATGCGCGTGCGACGGAAGTGGAACTGTATCAAGGTCTCGTGGCCACCAGCGTGAATGCCGAGCCGAGTCTCGAGCACGACCGCATGGCGATCAATCAGAAGTTTTCGCGCTTCCTGCCGGCCGGTTTCTACTACAAGACCTTTATGTGGCCGCGTAAATGGTGGCCGAAGTACGAAGACAAGATTCGCGAAGCCGCGGGTCTCGGCAAGGCACCCGAGGAGCTCGACGCCGACCGTTACGACAAGTGCTTTGCGTATTGCGACGTGCTGATCGTAGGCGGCGGCCCGACCGGACTGGCCGCGGCGCATGCGGCGGCGTCGTCGGGCGCACGCGTGATGCTGGTCGACGATCAGCGCGAACTCGGCGGCAGCCTGCTATCGGGCCGCGCGGAAATCGACGGCCGCGCCGCATCGCACTGGGTGGAGAAGATCGAGGCCGAGCTGCGGCAGATGCCGGAGGTGACGATCCTGAGCCGCAGCACGGCGTTCGGCTATCAGGACCACAACCTCGTCACCGTGACGCAGCGTTTGACCGAGCATCTGCCGGTGTCGATGAGGAAGGGCACGCGGGAATTGCTGTGGAAAGTTCGCGCCAAACGCGTGATTCTCGCAACCGGTGCGCATGAGCGTCCGATTGTTTTCGGCAACAACGATCTGCCCGGCGTGATGCTGGCTTCGGCTGTGTCGACCTATATCCACCGTTATGGCGTATTGCCGGGCCGCGAGGCCGTGGTGTTCACCAATAACGACGACGGCTATCAGTGCGCGCTCGATCTGAAGACGTGCGGCGCGAAGGTGACGGTGGTCGATCCGCGCGCGCAAGGCTATGGCGCATTGCCGGCCGCGGCGCGCCGCCATGGCGTGAAGGTGTTGAACAACGCGGTGGTCACGAGCGCGCAAGGCAAGTTGCGGGTGGGCTCAGTCGAAGTCGCCGCGCACGCGAACGGCAAAGTGGGCGCGAAGCAGCCTGATCTGCCTTGCGATCTGCTCGCGATGTCCGGTGGCTGGAGTCCCGTGCTGCATCTGTTCGCGCAGTCGGGCGGCAAGGCGCACTGGAACGACGAGAAGGTGTGCTTCGTGCCGGGCAAGGCCATGCAACCGGAAACCAGCGTCGGCGCGGCGGCGGGCGAATTCAGTCTCGCACGCGGTTTGCGCCTTGCGGTGGACGCCGGTGTCGAAGCCGCCAGATCGCTCGGTTTCAACGTGACGCGTCCGCAGGTGCCGCATGTCGCGGAGATTGCTGAAGCGCCGTTGTTGCCGCTGTGGCTGGTGGGCAGTCGCGAAGCAGCTGCGCGTGGCCCGAAACAGTTCGTCGATTTCCAGAACGACGTGTCCGCCGCGGATATCCTGCTCGCCGCGCGTGAAGGGTTCGAATCCGTCGAGCACGTGAAGCGCTATACGGCGATGGGCTTCGGCACCGATCAGGGCAAGCTCGGCAATATCAACGGCATGGCGATCCTCGCCGACGCGCTCGGCAAGACGATTCCCGAAACCGGCACGACGACGTTCCGGCCGAACTACACGCCGGTCACTTTCGGGACGTTTGCGGGCCGCGAACTGGGCGACCTGCTCGATCCGATCCGCAAGACCTGCGTTCACGAATGGCACGTCGAGAACGGCGCGGCCTTCGAGGACGTGGGCAACTGGAAGCGACCGTGGTACTACCCGAAGAAGGGCGAAGATCTGCACGCCGCGGTGGCGCGCGAATGCCTGGCGGTGCGTAACAGCGTGGGCATTCTCGATGCGTCGACACTCGGCAAGATCGACATTCAGGGCCCGGATGCGGCGCAGTTGCTCAACTGGGTCTACACGAATCCGTGGAGCAAGCTCGAAGTCGGCAAGTGCCGCTATGGTCTGATGCTCGACGAGAACGGCATGGTGTTCGACGACGGTGTGACGGTGCGCCTGTCCGACCAGCACTACATGATGACCACCACGACGGGCGGCGCCGCGCGCGTGCTGACATGGCTCGAACGCTGGCTGCAAACCGAGTGGCCGAACCTGAAGGTACGGCTCGCGTCGGTGACGGACCACTGGGCGACCTTCGCCGTCGTCGGGCCGAAGAGCCGCAAGGTGCTGCAGAAGGTGTGCGGCGATATCGACTTCGCCAACGCCGCTTTCCCGTTCATGTCGTATCGCGAAGGCACGGTCGCGGGTGTCGCCGCACGTGTGATGCGCATCAGCTTCTCGGGCGAACTGGCCTACGAAGTGAACGTGCCGGCCAACATGGGCCGCGCCGTGTGGGAAGCGTTGATGGCCGCGGGCGCCGAGTTCGAGATCACGCCGTACGGCACGGAAACGATGCACGTGCTGCGTGCGGAGAAGGGCTACATCATCGTCGGCCAGGATACGGACGGCTCGATCACGCCGTACGACCTCGGCATGGGCGGACTGGTGGCGAAGTCGAAGGACTTCCTCGGCAAGCGTTCCTTGACGCGCTCCGATACCGCGAAGGAGGGCCGCAAGCAGTTCGTGGGCTTGCTCTCCGACGATGCGTCGTATGTGATTCCGGAAGGCAGCCAGATCGTCGCCGGTCCGTTCTCCGGCGACACCGCGCCGATGCTCGGTCACGTCACGTCGAGCTACTACAGCCCGATCCTGAAGCGCTCGATCGCGCTGGCCGTCATCAAGGGCGGCCTCGGCAAGATGGGCGAGAACGTGACGATCCCGCTCGCCAACGGCAAGCAGATCGCAGCCAGGATTGCCAGCCCGGTTTTCTACGACACCGAAGGAGTGCGTCAACATGTGGAATGAAGCAAGAAGCAATGCGCCGGGCACGGCTTCGGCGATCGTGCAGCGCGCAGCGGGCGAGGTGTGGCAGGAGTCGCCGCTGGTGGGTGTCGGCGATCTGCTGAAGGCGCATCAGGCTGGCGCCTCGAAGAAGTTCAGCTTGAGCGAGCGGCCGTTTCGCGATCTCGCCAATCTGCGTGGCGATCCTGACGATCCGGCTTTTGCCGCCGCCGTGGAAAGCGTCACCGGCTGCCGGCCGCCCGCCAAACCGAACACCGTGGCGCGCGGCAACGGCTACGACGTGCTGTGGCTCGGCCCGGACGAGTGGCTGGTGCGCTCGCAGCAGCAACAGGCTGCGACGCTCGAAGCGAAACTCACACAGGCGCTGGCGGGACAGTTTGCGTCGGCGGTCGATATCGGCAGCGGCTACACGCTGCTCGAAGTGGGCGGCGAAAAAGTACGCGACGTGCTGGCGCGCGGTTGTCCGCTCGATCTGCATCCGCGCGTGTTTGCTCCCGGCCAATGCGCGCAGAGCCACTATTTCAAGGCGTCGATCGTGCTGATCCCGGTCAGCGACGACACCTTCGAACTGGTCGTGCGCCGCAGCTTCGCCGATTACTTCTGCCGCATCATGCTCGACGCGGCTGCGCCGCTGCTGTCGTGAAGCCGTTCGAAGAGGGCATCGGTTCGTTCGCCGCGCCGCCGCGCTTAGGGCGCGGCTGGCGGGTGTTTATCGACGAACTCGAGGTGGCGACGCGGATCGGCCTGCATGCGCACGAGTATGCCGCGCCGCAACCGGTGGTGATCGACGCGAGCCTGCTATATCGCGGCGAGCCGTCGGAAGAGGGCGCGCACGCGATGATCGACTACGAGCGCTATTGCGAATGCGTGAGCGCGTTTCTCGCGGACAAAGCGCATACGCGGATGCTGGAAACCCTGGCCGTCGAAGTGGCGGAGCTGTCGTTTCGCGAGTGGCCCGCGCTCGATGCGCTGACGCTCGCGCTCTACAAGCCGAAGATCCGCGCAGGCACACGCCGCATTGGCGTCGAACTGGACTGGACCCGGGCGGACTACGACGCGCTGCGTGCCCGAGCCAGCGTGCAGGCTGTGGTCGGGGCGCGTTGAGCGCCTTGAAGTCCGGCGAGCCTGTTGATTGAGCCCATTGATTGAGCCACGAGAGGAATGACGATGCCACGCGCGCGCACCGCTGAACTGCTCAAACAGGCCTACGAAGCGGGCGATCGCGACGCGGCGCTTGCCTTGCTGGAGCAGAGCATGGCGTTAGGGCATCGGCGGATCGCCTTGCTGCGCTATCTGCAGGCGCGGCATCTGCATGCGCCGCTGGAGACGCGTCACCACGACTATGTGCGCGAGGTGGCGGCACGCATGAGCCCGGCGACGTTGACGCGCCTGGTGGGCGAGGCCCGCATGCGCGCGGCGCGCAGCACGCCGGCCCCGGACGTCAAGACCAAGACCCAGGCCAAGACCCAGGCCAAGCCTAAGGTAGCGAGATCGTCAGATTGGCCGATTGAGGACCGAGCTTGATGATCTGCGAGTACGGCGCGAGCGTGTGCAGCGTGCTGTCGCGCAGATAGCTGTTCAGGCCGAGATAGGCCAGCAGCGCAACCAGCGCGAACACCGCACCGATACTCCACAGCGGCACCTCACGCTTCAGACGGTGCGCGACCTGATCCGGCAGCGGCCAGTGCGGCGCGAACGGCGCGCGCTTGCCCTTCATGTGGGCGATTTCATCGCCGATCCGCGCGGTCAGATAGGCGAGCTTCTCGGGCCCTTCGAGCAGATACTTGCCCTGGAAGCCGAGCAGCAGGCACATATGAAACACTTCCAGCGACTGCAGGCGCGCCGCGCCCTGGGCGCGGCATTCTTCCAGGTAGTGGAAAAACTTCTCGCCCGCCAGTTGCTCGCCGAACAGGATCAGTTGCAGCGGCCGGCGCTCCCACTCCGTGCGGATCTTGAACGACGACGACAGCACCGATTCGTCCACCGCCGCGCAGAACGCAAACTTCGACGCATAGACGTCGTCAGCGGAGGCGTTCAGCTTCTTCGCGCCGCGCTCGAAATCGCCCAGAAACTGCTGGATGCGCTGGCTGAATTCATTGGCGTCGCCAGGTTCGCGGCCGTTCTTCAGCAGGAACAGCATGAAGAACCCGTCGTACAGCAGATCGAGCAGCGAGCGCACCTGATAGGTGGGTTCGACCGTAGGAGCGGGCGTAACAGACGGCGTGCTGCCGCCAAACAGGGAGGGCGCGTAGCTCATGATGTGACGGCGATCAGTTCGAGTTTGAGATCGTTGATACCGGACGGCGCGTAGATCATCGCCGACTGGGCCTGCAGCATGCGGTCATACAGCGCGCCGCGCGATTCGAATGAGAAATAGCATGCACCCGGACGCACCGGAATGGCGGGCGGCACTTGCGGCGTGTAGACCAGACGCACGCCCGGCATGGCCGAGAGCACCAGCTTGTCGACGTCGTCCGGGGCGCCGACCTTGAAGCGCGCCGGCACCGCTTCGACCAGCTCGGCGGTGGGCATATCCGCCGAGACGGCGATATAGAACATGGTCTTGTCGTCGATCTTGCCCGAGTCGAGCCGGCCCACGTGGAACGACGGCCGCACTTCGTCCAGCGCAATGGCGAAGTAACGCGTGGAGATCACCGTTTCGAGCAGGTCGCGCAGAATCGTATCGAGTCGTGCGAAGCCGGGACCCGGATCGTCGTGACGATAGGCGGGCAGGTCGGCGAGCGCATAGCCCTTCGAGAAGGTCATCAACTGGCCGGCGAGGCGCAGCAATTCCTGGAACAGCCGCTCGGGATGCAACGCCGCATGCTGATACAGATGCGCGAGCGATGCGAATGCCGCGCTCGCGGTATGCAGCAGCCAGAACGAGGCGATGTCGCCGGAGCGGAATTCGATGATGTTCTTGGTCGGCTCGCGATGGAAGCCATACAGCGCATTGACCTTGGCCTGCAGCGCATCGATCAGTTGACGCAGGCGCTGATGCAGGATCGGCGAGGCGTCGATAGCGAGCGAGGGCGGCACGAACGTGTCGTCGAATTCGAAGCCGGAGGTCGCGGTGCGGCGCACCCGTGCGAGCGGCACCGAAAGCAACTGGTCGCGCGGCTCGCTATGGGCGATCAGCTTGACGCTGGTCTTCAGGAACGTGATGTCGGCTTCGGCCGCATCCGTGAAGTGATCGGCGACGGGCGACTGCTCGCTGACGTAACGCGAGACGAAGCCCGAGTTGCGGTCGGGCGAATAGTTCGCGCCGGTCTCGCGCAGCGGATGCAGCGCCAGGTAGAAAGTGAATTCGGTGATGCCGTCGGGCAGCGTGTCGAGCGCGATGGGCGGCGGCAGCTCGTCGGCTTGCGGGGCGGAGTACAGCGCACCGTCCGGAAACACCAGCGAGAGTTCGCTCACGCGCAGCACGTTGCTGCCGAGCGCGTCGCGGTCGAACTTCACCGAGCGCACGCCCCAGTTGTACGGCTGGATGGCCTGAATCGATTCGAACAGGCGCGCCTCATGGTAGGCGTCCTGACGCTGAAAATGCTGCGGCCTCAGAAACAGGCCTTCCCCCCAGAGCACCTTTGCGGAATAACTCATCTCAAACCTGTTCTGTTATATGCGTCAAGCGGGTTGCGCGCCCGGCGATAACCGAATCGGCCCCAGCAATTGTTAAATCGTCAAAAACGGTTAAATCGCCATTCAAATGCATTTTTAGCCACAACTCACCGAAGACAGCATATTCAGCGATTGAACCGGCAATCCCTGTTGAGCCGGGATCACAGTCCCGTTGGTCACGGTCATTGCACAGTTATGCAGGCCGATCATTATGCCGGATTTCTCGGACTTCGCCGGGTCGAAGGCGAATTTCCAACGCTGCATTGCCGGGTCGCGGAATAGCGCGACGATACCGAATGCCTGCGCTTCGCGCGAGACCTTCTCGGTCACCGTATAGTGCTGGCCCGGAATCAAAGTCACTTCGCGGACATTCAGCAAATCGCCGCCCAAGGTACTTTTTTCCTTGTCGGGGTCGGTGAACGCATCGAATGGCGCCTGCTGGAAGGAGGTGGGGTCTTTCAGCACATACAGGCGCACCACCAGCGCCAGCGGGTGCTGGTCCATGGCGGCATTCAGATTCTGCGCGGCATACAGCGTCAAACCGATATTGCGCGGCGGTTTCTGGGCGTCCGGCACGTCCGGCTTGCCGAGGCCGGTGGCCTGCAAGGCGGCGGAGGCAGCCGAGCCGAGCATCGGTATAGCCGCCGCGCAGCCTGCGAGCGACGCGCATGCAGCCAGTAACGATGCATAACGAATAAGGCGCGAATTCATTTATACCGATCGGTCTATGCCGATCGCCCCCGGTCAAATCGCGATTAAGCCAAAACTATCAGGGCGGTACGCCATTGCTATGCAAAACGCATTGATTGGCGGCACAACCCCGTCCGAACGGGCGGAAAAAATTTCCGCACTCGACAATGCTGGACATTACGCCCGGAAACTCTTTCTTATTTCGGTCCTTACGTGTTCCCAATATCGTTTTTTCATGCAATGCTTTGTCACACGAAAGTTGAATTATCAAAAATTGACCTGTACTATACCCGCGCACTTGAAGCAAAGCAAAACTCCGGTTTCTCCTTGAATTAAAAAACTCGCACGTCGGTGAAAAAGCGATGAAAGAGCGTCTCTTTGTAAAACTATCAGGGGTGGTGTTGGCATGTGGCGTGATGGCCGGATGTGCAACCCAGGGCAACAACGTCGCGACTACGCCGGAGGCTTTCAACAAGTCGCTGGCGGACGCGGATACGGTCGCCAAGGCCGGCGATCAGGATAAGGCCATCGGGCTTTATCAGGAGCTGGCCAAGACCGATCCGACGCGTGAAGAACCGTGGTCGCGCATTGCGCAGATCCAGTTCACCCAGGGGCACTACGGTCAGGCCATCGTGGCGGCGCAAGAAGCGCTGCAGCGCGACCAGACCGATCGCCAGGCGAAGAGTGTGCTGGCGGTCGCCGGCTTGCGCGTCGCCACGCAGTCGCTTGGCGAACTGCGCCAGGATGCCTCGCTCGCGGGCGATGCCAAGACGGACGCTCAGGCGCTCGCCAAGGAACTGCGCGACACGCTAGGCGAAGCCACCCTGTTCCCGCCGGACGACTCGGACAAGCCGGTGGTCAAGAAGAAGCGCTACGTGAAGCGCGTCACCAGGAAACCTGACAGCACGGATGCCGCAAACGGCAGCCCGGCTGCGACGACGGCAGGCGCAGCACCGGCCACGCCGGCGCCCGCTACTCCGCCGGCCGCTCCGGCTGCACCCGCCAAGGCAGCGCAAAGCGGCGGCGCATCGGATCCGTTCAGCGCGCTTCGCTAATTCACACGCAAGACCACCTGCCTCCGGGAGCCGACGATGGCGAAGAAAGAAAGTATTCAAAAGCGCTTGCAAAAAGTGCGGCCGCCGCGCGTTCAATTGACCTATGAGGTCGAACGTGGCGACGCGATTGAAATCAAGGAACTGCCGTTCGTCGTCGGCGTGGTGGCCGATCTCGCGGGGCAATCCGAAGTGGAACAGCCGAAGCTGCGCGATCGCAAGTTCGTCAATATCGACCGCGACAATTTTGACGATGTGATGAAAGGTATCGAACCACGTGCTGCGTTCCAGGTGGAAAACCGCCTGAGCGAAACCGGCGGCCGCTTTGCGGTGGACCTGCGGTTCCGTTCAATGGCCGACTTCAGCCCGGACGAAGTGGTGGCGCAGATCGATCCGCTGCGGCGCCTGCTCGATGCGCGCTCGAAGCTCGCCGACCTGCGCAACAAGCTCGCGGGCAACGACAAGCTCGAAGACCTGCTGAGCGAAGTGCTCACCAATACCCAGCAGTTGCAGGCCCTCGCGAAAGGCCAGGGCGATGCAGGTGAACAGCACGGCAGCACGCCGGACAAAGACCAGCAGGGCGAATAAGTACGGGGTGTGAGATGAACCAGCAAACGGCAGCGGCCCAATTAGCCAGTGCGCAAGGCGGCACGGAGACCTCGCTGCTCGACGAGATCGTCGAGAAGAGCAAGGTGGCGAAGTCCGACTCGGAACATGCGCGCGCGAAAGACCTGATCGGCGAGCTAGTACACCAGGTGCTCGACGGCACGGTGATCGTGTCCGACAACCTGTCGGCTACGATCGACGCCCGCGTAGCCGAGCTCGACCGGCTGATCTCCGCGCAACTGAGCGCGGTGATGCACGCGCCCGAATTCCAGCGTCTGGAAGGCACCTGGCGCGGCCTCGACTACCTGTGCAAGGAAAGCAACACCGGCTCGACCGTCAAGATCAAGGCGCTGCACGCGCCCAAGCGCGACCTGGTGCGCGACTTCAAGAACGCCATCGAATTCGACCAGAGCGCGCTCTTCAAGAAGGTCTACGAAGAAGAGTTCGGCACCTTCGGCGGCGCGCCGTTCGGCACCATCATCGGCGACTTCGAAGTGACGCGTCAGCCGGAAGACGTCTACTTCATCGAGCAGATGGCGCACGTCGCCGCGGCGGCGCATGCGCCGTTCATCGCGTCGGCCTCGCCGGAACTGATGGGCCTCGAATCGTTTGCCGACCTCGGCAAGCCGCGCGACCTCGGCAAGGTGTTCGACACGGTCGAATACGCCAAGTGGAAGTCGTTCCGCGACTCGGAAGACTCGCGCTATGTCGGCTTGACGCTGCCGCGCTTTCTCGGCCGCCTGCCGTTCAACCCGAAGGACGGCGCCACCGCTGAAGGCTTCAACTTCGTCGAAGACGTGGACGGCACGGATCACAGCAAATATCTGTGGTGTAACGCGGCATGGGCCTTCGCGGCACGTCTCACGGCAGCCTTCGACGAC
The DNA here is from genome assembly GCF_050434965.1 of Paraburkholderia sp. GAS38. NCBI lineage: Bacteria > Pseudomonadati > Pseudomonadota > Betaproteobacteria > Burkholderiales > Burkholderiaceae > Paraburkholderia > Paraburkholderia sp. GAS38. The sequence goes on from NZ_JBNDJO010000006.1 coordinate 147,172, forward strand.
TTCGGCTGGTGCGCGGCGATTCGCGGCGTGGAAGGCGGCGGGCTGGTGGAAGACCTGCCCACCCACACCTTCAAGACCGACGACGGCGAAGTCGCGCTGAAATGCCCGACCGAAATCGCCATTACGGACCGCCGCGAAAAGGAACTGAGCGACCTCGGCTTCATTCCGCTCGTGCACTGCAAGAACTCGGATTACGCCGCGTTCTTCGCTGCGCAGTCGGTGCAAAAGGCGAAGAAGTACAGCACCGATAGCGCCAACGCGAATGCCGTGCTGTCGGCGCAGTTGCAGTACATCTTCTCGGTGTCGCGCGTGGCGCACTATCTGAAGGCGATGATGCGCGACAAGATCGGCAGCTTTGCTTCGGCACAGAACGTCGAAGTGTTCCTGAACCGTTGGATCTCGCAGTACGTCCTGCTCGACGACAACGCCACCCAGGAACAGAAAGCGCAGTTTCCGCTGCGCGAGGCATCCATACAGGTCTCGGAGATTCCGGGCAAACCCGGCTCGTATCGTTCGGTCGCGTTCCTGCGCCCGCACTTCCAGCTGGACGAGCTGTCGATCTCTTTGCGTCTTGTTGCTGACCTGCCGAAACCGGCAAATTCATAAATGAAGTCAGAATGCCCGGGCTGGCCGCCCGGGCTGACTGTAAAAACCACCTCTTTGGGGAGTCGATGAGTTATGAAGGACCTCTATTTAAAATTCGGCAATCCGGCGATCAAGGGCGAGTCCGCCGATAAGGATCACCAGGGTTGGATCGAAATCGATTCGTGGAGCCACTCCATCACGCAACCGCGTTCGGCAACGGCTTCGACGGCCGGCGGCCATACGGCGGAGCGCTGCGAACACGGCGACATGGTCTTTACCAAAGACATCGATGTGGTCAGCCCGCTCATCTATCAACACGCGTCGGGCGGTACGACCTTCGACGAAGTGACGATCGATTTCATGCGTTCGGATGGCGAAGGCAACCGGATCAAGTATCTGGAAGTCAAGCTCAAGTACGTGATCATCTCGAGCGTTTCGCCGAGCGTCGGTTCGCCGACCGTGACCACGGGTACGAGCAACGCGCCGGGCGTGTCCTTGCCGAACGAGCAGTTCTCGCTGAAGTACGCTGCCGTGCAGTGGAAGTACACGCAGCAGAAGATTGGCGGCAATCAGGGCGGCAACGCGCAAGGCGCGTGGAGTCTGACGAAGAACGACAAGACGTACGCAGTCTGATGACGGTTGCGGTGTCCGCACTTGACCGGCGGACGCCGCACGCCGTTTTGCACCGCTTCTTCGGCATCTGATGAAACGATTCGAACCGAGCTTCCTCGACAAGCTGTTCGACGACGAACCGCATTTGCCGGCTTCTCCGGCGATGCGGCAATTGTCGCTGGACGAGCTGAAGGCCACCGTCGCCCGTGACGTCGAGGCGATCCTGAATACGCGGATCGCCCTGACCGAACACGAGCTGGCGGCGTTGCCCGAATGTCAGAAGTCGGTCTTGACGTACGGTCTGAACGACTTCGCGGGCCTGAGCCTGGCGAGCCACTACGACCGTACGTTCATCTGCAAATCGATTCAGCAGGCCATTGCGCGGCATGAGCCGCGCCTGAAGCAGGTGGCTGTCACGCTCGAACTGAACGAACAGTCGACCAACGCGCTGAATTTTGCCATTCAGGCGCTGCTGGTCGTACATCCGGCGGAAGAACCGGTGAGTTTCGACGCGATGCTGCAGCCTTCGACGTTGCAGTATTCCGTATCGCGCGCACGCGCCAAGCTTTAAACCAGCATGCTGGCCGCCGTCACGCGCAACGGCGGTGTGGAAGTATCAGGTCCGGGGATAGGTTGATGGAAGAATTGCTGCCGTATTACGAGCGCGAACTGGCATTCCTGCGGCGCTACTCGAACGATTTTGCGGATCGGTACCCGAAGATCGCCGCGCGCCTCGCGATGTCCGGCGAGCATTGCGAAGATCCGCATGTGGAGCGGATGATCGAATCGTTCGCGCTGCTCGGCGCACGCATCAACAAGAAACTCGACGACGACTACCCCGAATTCACCGAAGCGCTGCTCGAAGTGCTGTATCCGCATTATCTGCGGCCGTTTCCGTCATGTTCGATCGCGCAGTTGGGGACCTCTAGCGCGTACAGTCACCTGACCGAGCCGGCCACGATCGAGCGCGGCACCGAACTCAAATCGCGCGCCATCCGGGGCGTGCAATGCCGCTTTCGCACCGCTTACGACGTGACGCTTGCGCCGATCCGCATCTCGGAGGCGAAGTACACCTCGGTGGCGATGGCGCCGAGCGCGACCGTGCTGCCCGGCAACGCCTCGGCAATCGTGTCGATCACCTTCGAGTCGACCGCACCGCAACTGGATCTGGGCGCGCTGAAGCTCGGCAATCTGCGCACGCATTTGCATGGCGAGCAGTCGTTTATCGCGGGTTTGACCGATTGCCTGTTCGTCAATGCGCTCGCCACCTACGTCGAGGCCGACCGCCGCGGTCAATGGACCGCGCTGCGCACCTCGCCGCTCGCGCAGGCGGGTTTCGACGAAGAAGACGCGCTGATCGACTACCCGGCCAAATCGCATCCGGCCTACCGGCTGCTGACCGAATACTTTGCCTTCCCCGACAAATTCAATTTCGTCGACTTCGATCTGGCGGCGATGACGCGCGCGAGCGGCCGCTGCAACCGCCTGACGCTGCACGTCGTACTCAAGGACGTGCGCAGCGACTCGCATGTGGCGCGCTTGCTCGATTCGTTGTCGGCGCAACATTTCCGGCTGTTCTGCACGCCGGTGGTCAATCTGTTCAAGCAGCACGGCGAGCCGATCCGTTTGACCCATCAGGCCGTGGCCTATCCGGTGATCGCCGAGGCGCGCCGCGCCTTTGCCTACGACGTGTATTCGATCGACTCGGTGAAGCTCGTCAGGCAGCAGGCGCACGAAGAATCGGTGATTGAATTCCGGCCGTTTTACTCGCTGCATCACGGCGAAAAACAACGCGCCGGGCATTACTGGTTCGCGCGCCGCAACGACTGGGTGGCGCAGAAAAGCCCGGGCTATGAAACCGAAATCTCGATCGTCGATATCGACTTCGAACCGGCGGCGCCGCAAACCGACACGCTCAGCATCGAGCTGACCTGCACCAATCGCGACCTGCCGGCGGGACTCGCCATGGGCCTGGAAGGCGGCGACCTGCACCTCGAAGGCGGCTCGTTGACCAGCAACATTTCGATGCTGCGCCGGCCCACGCCGAGCGTGCGCTTCGAGCGCGGCCGCGCCGTGCATTGGCGCCTGATCTCGCATCTGGCGCTCAATCACGTGTCGCTCGCGAGCAGCGGGCTCGCGGCGCTCAAGGAAATGCTGGTGCTGTACGACGTGCGGCGCACGGCGGTGTCGGCGCGGCATATCGACGGGCTGGTCGGCATCGAGCAGCGCGCGGCCGTGCAATGGCTGCCCGGCAAACCGTTTGCCACCTTCGTGCGCGGCATGGAGATTCGCCTGACCATCGACGAGGACCATTTTGTGGGCACGAGCCTCGCGTCGTTCGTGCGTGTGATCGACACGTTTTTTGGGCTGTACGTGCATCTGAACAGCTTTGTGCAACTGGTCGTCGTGTCGAAGCGCACTGGCGAGGAGATCCTGCGATGCAAACCCCGCAGCGGCGAATCGATCCTGGCGTAATCGAGCAACTGCTCGACGAGCCGCACCGCTTCCAGTTCTTTCAGGCGGTGCGGATTCTCGAGAAGTGGTTCGCCAAGGAAAACTCCACGCGCCCCGGCGAAATCGTGGCGCAGCGGATTGCGTTTCGCAACACGCTGTCGCTCGGCTTTCCGCCCAGCGAGATTCAAGGCGCGCAGTCCTACGACGATCAGGGCGCGGCGCTCAAGGACAAGAGCCAGCGCGATACCGCGGTTGAAGACGGCACGCTGGGCCGGGTCGACATTACGCCGGCGTTTTTCGGTCTGCTGGGCGGGCAGGGCGCGTTGCCGCTGCACTACACCGAGCAGATCATTGCGCGCGAACAGTTGCGGCGTGACCGCGCCGCGCGCGAATTCTTCGACGTCTTCTCGAATCGTGCGACCGCGTTGTTCTACTCGGCGTGGAAGAAGTACCGCCTGCCGTTCCACTACGAACTCGACCGCGACGAACGTTATCTGCCCTTATTGCTGGCGCTGGCCGGCGTGGCCGACGGCGATACGCGCGGCAGTCTGCAGGAGGGCGACGGCGCGCTGTTCGACGAAGCGATTGCCGGCTATGCGCTCGCGGCACGACACCGGCCGGTGTCGGCGGCGTATCTGCAGCGTACGCTGTCGGAGTACTTCGAGGTGCCGGTGCGCGTCGACCAGTTTGTCGGCAAATGGTACGACGTGCCGCGCGATCAACTGACGGTGCTCGGCAGCGTCAACGCCACGCTCGGCGCCACCGCGCTCGCGGGCGAACGGGTCTGGCAGCGCGACATGCGGGCGCGGCTCGTGATCGGCCCGCTGGCGAAGAAAGACTATGAAGCCTTCCTGCCGGGCGCTGAGCGCGCAATTGCACTGGAACGGATGCTGACCTTGCTCGCCGGCGTGACGCTCGAATACGAAGTCTCGCTGGTGCTGCGCCGCACGGAAGTGGGCCCGATCCAGCTCGGGCAGGGCGCGCGGCTCGGCTGGGACGCGTTTCTCTGCACGCACGACGCCGACCGCGACCGTGCCGATGCGCGTTACGAATTGCACGTCATTCACTGAACACAACAAGACGTCACGATACCCACAGGACCTGGACCGCACGACATGAGCACGCCTCTCAAGACCCTGATCGCGAAACTGAATCCGACCTGCCGCCAGGCCACTGAGCGGGCGGCGAGCCAATGCCTGTCGCGCGGTCACTACGAGGTGGACCTCGAGCATCTGTTGCTCGCCCTGCTCGACGAGCCGGCGAGCGATGCGTCGCTCGTGCTGCGCGCGAGCCGGATCGATGCGCACGCGCTGCGCGCCGACCTCGAACGCGAACTGCAGCGCCTGAAGACAGGCAATACGCGCACACCGGTGTTTTCCGTGCATCTGATCGCGCTGTTCGAGCAGGCGTGGCTGGTGGCGTCGCTCGATTCGCAGATTGGCCGCATCCGCTCGGGGCATCTGCTGCTGGCCCTGCTGAGCGCGCCGGATCTGGCGCAGTTTGCGCAGCGCATGTCGCCCTTGTTCCGCGACGTGCGGCTAACCGATCTGAAGCACAAGTTCGATGAACTGACGGAAGGGTCGTGCGAGGTGGAGCGCAGCCGTGCATCTAACGCTGACGATGCCGTTGACGACCGCGCGGATGATCTGAACCCAACACAGGCCGGCGGCCCGTCAAAGACACCTGCGCTCGATACGTACACCACCAACCTGACGCAGCGCGCGCGCGACGGCCATATCGATCCGGTGATCGGCCGCGAGGCGGAGATTCGCCAGACCATCGACATCCTGATGCGCCGGCGCCAGAACAACCCGATCATGACGGGCGAAGCGGGCGTCGGTAAAACGGCTGTCGTCGAAGGACTGGCGCTGCGGATTGCCGCTGACGATGTGCCCGCGCCGCTCAAAGGCGTGGCCTTGCACGTGCTGGACATGGGCCTGCTGCAGGCCGGCGCAAGCGTCAAAGGCGAATTCGAAAACCGCCTGAAGAACGTGATCGACGAGGTCAAGAAGAGCGCGCATCCGATCATTCTATTCATCGACGAAGCGCATACGATCATCGGCGCGGGTGGTCAGGCGGGGCAGAACGATGCGGCCAATCTGTTGAAGCCTGCGTTGGCGCGCGGCGAACTGCGCACGATTGCCGCGACCACGTGGAGCGAATACAAGAAGTACTTCGAGAAAGACGCAGCGCTCGCACGGCGCTTTCAGGTCGTGAAGATCGAGGAGCCGAATGAGGCGCTGGCGGCGTCCATGCTGCGCGGCATGGCGGCGCTGATGGAGCGGCACTTCAACGTGCGCGTGCTGGACGGCGCCATCACCGAAGCGGTGCGCCTGTCGCATCGCTATATCAGCGGACGCCAGTTGCCGGACAAGGCGATCAGCGTGCTCGATACGGCCTGCGCAAAAGTGGCGCTGGCGCATAGCTCGACACCCGCAGCCATTGACGATACGAAAAAACGGCTTGAACGGATCGACGCCGAAGTGGCCGCGCTCGAGCGCGAGGTGGCGAGCGGTGCGGTACACGACGAGCGTCTCGCCGAACTGCGCAGCCTGCGCGAGGCCGACGTCGCCGCGCTCGCGACCAACGAAGCGCGTTACGACAAGGAGCGCGCACTGGTGTCGGAGATCGGCGAATTGCGCGCGCAGATCGATGCGGCGCGCGGCGGCACGGCCGACGCGGAGCAGGCGGAAAACGCAGCGCGTGCGCGCGAGACGCTGGCTGTGCGCGTGAGCGAATTGCACGCGCTGCAAGGCGGCCAGCCGATGGTGCCGTTGCAGGTGGACGGACACGTCGTCGCCGAGATCGTCGCGTCGTGGACGGGCATTCCCTTGGGTCGCATGGTCAAGGACGAAATTCAGACCGTGTTGAACCTGCAGCCGTTGCTTGCTGCGCGTGTGATCGGCCAGGACCACGCGCTCGATGCGATCGCCCAGCGCGTGCGGACCGCCAGCGCGAATCTCGAAGACCCGAACAAGCCGCGCGGCGTGTTCATGTTTGTCGGTCCATCGGGCGTCGGCAAGACGGAAACGGCGCTGGCGCTGGCCGACATCCTGTATGGCGGCGAGCGCAAGATGGTCACCATCAACATGAGCGAGTATCAGGAAGCGCATAGCGTGTCGGGCCTGAAGGGCTCGCCGCCGGGTTACGTCGGTTATGGCGAAGGCGGCGTGCTGACCGAAGCCGTGCGCCGCAATCCGTATTCCGTGGTGCTGCTCGACGAGGTGGAGAAAGCCCACCCCGACGTGCTCGAAATGTTCTTCCAGGTGTTCGACAAGGGCACGATGGACGATGCGGAAGGGCGCGAGATCGACTTCCGCAATACCTTGATCATTCTCACCTCGAACGTCGGCTCGCAGGCGGTGATGCAGGCCTGCCTGAACAAGGCCGAAGAAGAATTGCCGAGCGCCGACGAGCTGGCTGAAACGTTGCGGCCGCAACTGTACAAGGCGTTCAAGCCGGCGTTTCTCGGCCGGATGAAGGTGGTGCCGTACTATCCGATTTCCGATGACGTCCTGGCGGAAATCATCGAACTGAAGCTCGAGCGGATTCGCCGTCGTATCGAGGCGAATCACAAGGCCAAGTTCGAATGGGACGAGTCGCTGGTGGACGCCGTGCTGGCGCGTTGTACCGAGGTGGATTCCGGCGCGCGCAATGTGGATCACATCCTCAACGGCACCTTGTTGCCTGAAGTGGCGCAACAGGTGCTGGAGCGGATCGCCGACGGCACGGCGCTCGAACGCATTGCGGTGCGCGCGAGCGAGGCCGGTGAATTCGAATACACGGTCGTTTGAAACGTTCAGGTTTGCGCGCGGCTTTTTCCGTTTTAACGCCTGACGCCAGGCACTTACCGCATTTTTGTCATGCTCATGCCCGCTAACATCAACACGCTGCTGGATCCGATCAGCGAAGTTTCGCCCTGCGGCGACGACCTGTTGTTCTCGGCCGATTTCGACGCGATCCAGAACGCGCGCCGTTTCGACGACCCGTCGCTCGATCAGGGCGAGTGGGTCACCGAGATCAAGGAAGCCAACTGGACGTTCGTGGTCGAGCGCAGCACGAGTCTGCTCAAGACGCAAACCAAGGACTTGCGGCTTGCCGTGTGGCTCACTGAAGGCCTGGCGATCGAGGACGGCCTCACGGGCCTCACCGACGGCTATAGCCTGATCGCGGGACTCTCCGAGCGCTATTGGGACCATCTGCATCCGCTGCCCGAAGGCGACGATGCGGAGTACCGCCTCGGCAATGTCGCGTGGCTGGTCGGGCGCACGGCCGAGCTGCTGCGCGCGATGCCGCTCACTGCTGCGCCCGCCAATCTCTACAGCACCGTGGATTGGGAGGTGGCGACCCACGTTGCCCAGGCGGTCAAGCGCGACCCCGATCACGCGGACGATATCGCTCGCGGCAAGCCTTCCATCGACCAGATCGAGGCCTCCAAACGGGTGACGCCGGTGGTGTTCTACTCGGCGTTGCTGGCCGATCTGAAGGCGTTTGAAGCGGCCATGCTCGCGCTCGAACAGGAACTGGACCGGCGCGCAGGAGATCAGGCGCCGAGTTTCCGTCAGGCGAAGGACGCGTATGAAGGCGTGTACCGGCTCGCCGAACGCTTTGCGCGCGAACTCGGGGTCACGGCCGAAGCGACGCCTAAAGTGCAGAAGCCGGAGGCTGTCGAACGTGCCGAGCCCAGCTTCAAGAATTCAACGCAACGGGAGGAACCCGTGTTGACGACCGTATCGACTCACCCGCAGGTGGGCATCGCAGGGATTCAGAACCGTGCTCAGGCGGTGGCGCAATTGCGCGCGGTGGCGAAGTTCTTCCGCAGCACGGAGCCGCATAGTCCGGCGGCGTATCTGGCCGACAAGGCGGCGGAGTGGGCGGAGATGCCGCTGCATCAATGGTTGTCGACCGTCGTGAAGGACGATGGGTCGCTTGCCCATATTCGCGAGTTGCTGGGCGTGAAGCCCGACGAGGCGAAATGAGGTTTTCGGTTCAGGCGGGCCGGCTCTGAAAGGCGGCCCGCAGCGTTTCCTCTCTCCCCAATCTAAAGAAATCCCCCGGCCTGCCGATATACGAGGTAGCCGACGAGCCTCACTTTACTGATGCCTTGCGGTCCAGAAAGGAATTAGAAAGAGATGCGGGGAGATGACCATTGCAACTGCGACATCGAACGGCCGGATGAGGGTTCCGGCCGAGGTGCGGAACCCGCTCGGGTTCGCGCGGATGGATTCGGCAAACGCCGCGCGGCGAGTGTCGGCTCGATGAAGCGCTTGCGTCCTTACCCTTATCCTTCGCCGCGGCGTATGCTGGCCGGCCTGAAGCTGGTGGTGCTGAGCGGTGCTCTGGCGGGTTGCAGCGACGGCATTTCCCCGTCCGATGTGCAATTCGTCGTGTCCGCGATGCCGTCGCAGTTCGAGTCCCTGCGCATGTACCATACGACGCCCGACAACGCCGCGCCCTTCGGCAGTGCTGCGCCTCATGGGCCAGTGCGGCTCCAGCAGGGGTGCGAGGCGATTCTCCGTCTGCCGGGCGGCGAAAAGCGCGAGGCGGTGATACTGGACAGCGGCACCGAGGCCTCCTTCGATCTCGATGCGATCCGCACGGACGATGGCTGGAACGTCACGTCCGACGGCCTTTCGCCGCCGAGCGATAACCCCGTCGCGTTTCGCACCCAGCTCACGAACTGCGTGAGTGCGATCGAGGATAAGTATCGGGCCGAGCCGGATAAGGCGCCGTTTTCGGAACCGTTGGTGTTTAAGTAGTTGTGGATGCAACGGGAGCGCTTGCTGGTTGCCGCAGGGGAGAGGGGCGTTGTGCCGTCGAACGTGGCGGCAATTGAGGGTGTGATCGCAGTGCTATGATTAGCGAGGCTGCTTTCCATTGATCTGACGACACCTGGCCTTAAAGAAACGTAATGGCTCTCCCAACGACGGCGCTGCTGCAAGTCATCGATGCCGACAAGGCAACACTGGATGCTGCGCGTCCGCTGCCGGCTCACACGCTTGCGTCGTTGCGCGAGAAGCTGATGCTGGAATGGACCTATCACTCGAATGCGATCGAAGGCAACACGCTCACGTTGCGCGAGACGAAGGTCGTGCTCGAGGGCATTACGGTGGGCGGCAAATCGTTGCGCGAGCATTTCGAGGCCACGAATCACCGCGACGCCATTCTGTACGTCGAATCGATTGTTGGTGGAGACGAGGCGCTCAGCGAATGGCAGATCAAGAACATTCATAGCCTCGTGCTAAAAGGCATCGACCACAACGAAGCCGGCCGCTACCGCCAGGAAAACGTCGTGATAGCCGGCGCAAGCACCACGCCGCCTGACTTCCTTCATCTCCCGGAGGAAATGCAGGCGCTGCTCGAATGGCACGCCAAGGCCGGCGCGATGCACCCAGTCGAACGCGCCGCTGAACTTCACACCCGCTTCGTCAAGATCCACCCGTTCGTGGATGGCAACGGTCGCACCGGTCGGCTGCTTCTCAACTTCGAGTTGATGAAGGCCGGCTACCCGCCGGCAATCATCCAGAAAGAGGACCGGCTGGCCTACTACGACGCTCTCGACGAGGCGTGCGTGAGCGGCAACTACAGCGCCATCACGCAGTTAGTGGCGAACGCGGTGCAGCGCTCGCTCGACACTTACCTGGGCATCCTGGGACTGCGCAGCTAGGCCACAAGCCAAGCCGGGCCAGGCGGCCCACTCAAGCCCCACCGCCCCCCAACCCCGCCCGGAATTCAATCCGCCGGTTCCGCGCGCGGCCATCGTTCGTATCGTTGGAAGCAATCGGCTGGTCCGGCCCAACACCCGTCGTCGACAACTGCTGCGACGGGATGCCCCTCGACACCAGATACCCCTTCACCGCATCCGCACGCGCCTGGCTCAGCGCGATATTCGACGTGCGATTGCCCGAGTTGTCGGTGTGCCCGATGATCGCGACGGTGTTGTTGGTCATCTTCGCCAGCACCGCCGCCATCTGATCGAGAATCGCCTTGCCTTGCGGCGTCAGCGTGGCGCTGCCGGTTTCGAATTCGATGGTCCGGTTGGCCAGCGTCTGATCGAGCAGGCCCTGCTGCGACGCGCTCACACGCAGGCCGTTCTTGATCGTATAGGTGGGGTTCAGCGCGTTCGCCATATCGCTCGCCAACTGCTGGCGCTGCGCTTCGTTGTTCACTTCACCCTTGACGTCCACCTCGGTGCCGTCGATCTTCAACTGCCCCTTGCTGATCTGCTTCAACTGCGGCCCGATCAGCTTCTGCACGTTGGTGGCCCAGTTCGGCGGCGTCGCCACATCGCCCACTTCGATCTGATCGACCACATTGCCGGCGCCATACGTGTCGCGCAGACGTTGCAGCACGGCCGCCTTGGTGGCCTCGTCCGGCACCTTGCCGCCCACCACCACCTGGCCCGGCGTGGCATTGGCCGGCGCAGGCATCTGCGTGACCGTACCCGTGCCGCCGCCCGTGCTTCCGCCCCCCGCAGCAGGCGCCGTACCGCTCGCCGACGGCCCCGGCGGCAGGACCGTCGTGCGAATCGTGTTGCCGCTATTGTCGACGGGCGTGACGTTCGCCGGCCCGGCGTTATCCGCAAGCGCCAGGCCGCTGAACAGCACACTGCCTAACAACGCGCCCAGCAACGACGCCACCGGCACGGCACGCTTCAGGCGTAACCGCAGCGCGATCGAACGATCAGCTTGGCTCAGCATCGTCTCACTCCCCGGAAAACGCTTCGCGGAACGTGTCGATGCTGACGCGCAGCGACAGTTGCGGTTGATCGAGGTAACTGACGAGCTTGCTGATCCCATGGTCGTTTTGTGCATGTTCGTCGATCCACTCGGGATCGTCGATATCGATGTTATGTGCCGCGTAGGCCTGCGGATCGACCACGCTATGCAGCGTTTTCGCCGAGGCGCCGTTAAAGCCGATCACGAGCCGCTCGCGCTGCGCAATCGTGCCGATGAAAATCGCCAGTTCGAAATCGGCCTGCGCCACGAACGGCGCGATCAGTTCGAGCCAGAACGCGGCGACGAGGCTGCGATAGAACGGGTCGTTCGGCAGCGGCAAGGTGAGCCCGCGTTCGAGATGCGACGAGCCGCTCGTCATCACCGGCCGCAGCAGCGAACCGAGCGCGAGCATCGCGCCGCGCAGCCGTACCGGGTGGCCGTTGGCCAGCAGCATCTGTTCGAGGCCGGCGAGCGTCTGGTGCTCGACGAAATCGTTGAAGGTGCCGTCGTGCGGATTGCCGGGACCGCCGCCGACTTCGATCGGCACCTGCGTGTCGCCGAGCGCCTGCAGCGCGCCGGCGGGCTCGCTTGCGTCCAGCAGCGGCCGCATTTGCGCCGCCACCCGCGACCATAGCCGCGCAAACGCGAGCGGGCTGCGGGCCAGAAACGTCAGCGGCCGTTCGACTTCGAGCGCGGTGGCCGCCAGAAACGGAAAGCGCCGCGACGACTGGTCGTGACTCGCCACCATATGACCGGCAATCGCCAGCTTGCTGCGCGACCCGAGGAACGCGAAATGCAGCGGCCGGGCGTTTTCGTAGACGATCTTCCAGCGCGGGTCGTCGGTCAGCAGTTCCATCGCTTCGGCGATCCAGCGGTCGAGCGTCTGCAGCAACTGCGGGTTATGCGCGCTTTTGACGAAGTCGCCGCGCGACGGAATCTTGCCGAAGTAGGCGATTTGCGCCTGTACGGTCTGCGTCATTGCGCACCCCCTGTGTTCGAGTCCGCCGTCGCGGCGGCACCCGGGTTCGCCTGGGTCGAAGCCGAGCCGTTGCCGGCGGCCGGGGCGGGCGAGCTGCCGCCTGCCGAACCTGCCGGGCCGGACGCGCCGGCCTGCGTGGCGTTAACCGAATTCGCCGCCGCGCTCACATCCGCCACCGACGACGGCAGGTGCAAGCCGCGCAGGCTCTGCTGCTGCGGCGCGTCGCCAGCGCCGCTCGAAGGCTGCGACGTGCTGATGATGCGCATGCTCACCGCGACGGTCACGGCGCCTTGGGTCCACGACAGGTCGAAGGTGCCATCCGGTTCGCGCTTGCGCTGCGCCGAGTTGATCAGCTTCTCGAGACCGTAGCGTCCCGGCTCGTTGACGAGCTGGATCGTGCGGCCGTCGAAGGTGGTCGCGGACAGCGTCGCACCCGGCGAGCCGGACGGATTCGGCCAGACGAAGTTGGTCCACTGCGGCGGCGTGTTGCGGTAACGCAGTTGCTGGCCGTCGATTGCCAGCGTGTACTCGGTCGTGCCGGTGGTCGGTTGCGGCAGGATCTGGAACACGGTCTGCGGTTCCGACGAACCGCCCTGTGCGCCACCCGCGGCGCCGCCCGAGAGCGGGGCCACCCAGCGCGCGAAGCCGGTCGTGAAGTCAGGTGTGAGCGCGAGGCCCATGTCGCCCCACGTGCGTGCCGTCAGCGTATCGCCACGGCGCACGGCGAGCGGCCCAAGCGTCGTGCCGACAAACTTCGCGACCGAGCCGTCCGGACCGAACACCTGGGCAATTTCATTCGCACCGGCTTCGACCTTGGCGTCGCCCGCAAACGGATACTTGTTGGCGAGCGAGGTCTGGAACGGCTGATACACCTGGGCGTTCCACACCTTGTTGACTTCGACGCTGGCCGGCTGGATCACCACCGCGAACGCCTGCATCAGCGGCCGCACCAGCAGCGGACGCAGACCCTTGCGTTGCGAGTCGGTCAGACCCGTGAGCATCTGCTCGTCGACGTACTTCAGCGAATCCGCGAGTTCCGAACCGTTGCCGTCGAGCGTCTGTTGCATCAGCTGACGCGCGCCCGGTCCCGGGTCGCCCTGGTTCTTGATCACGTTAAAGCGCGTGCGAACCTTCGACAGCGTGTCCATATAGCCTTGCAGCATCGAGCCGTTGTCCTGCCTGGCGACGATCCGCCCAAGGCCCGCGAACTCCTGGCCGATCGGGCCCATCGGCAGGTCGACCGGGTTGCCGTTGATGTCGATGTTCGCCGTGACCGGGGCCGCCGCGGTGTGCGAGAACCATTGCTTGAACCAGCCGGTCACGCCGCTTTGCACGCCCTTCGCGGTGGCGCTGGCGAGCGACGGGTTGTCCCACGAGGTCTGGTCGTAGGCGGTTTCGAGCACCTTGCGGATCGGCGAGTCCTGCGGGTCGCCGAGGCGGTTCATGGCATCCACGGCCTGATTGAAGCTGCCGAAGTTCTGCACCGCAATGCCTTGCATGAACTTTTGCCAGTGCATCGCATACTCGGTCTTGTACATCGAGACCAGCGCCTTCTGGATCTGCTCCGGGCTGCCTTCGAGCGTCAGGTCGTCATGCGCCGAGGTGTTGAGCACCCAGTCCTTGGCCTGCAGTTCCTTGGTGGCGGCATCGCGAATCGCCGGTTGTACGTACTGGAACCATGCGTCGCGCGTGAAGGTGCCGGGGATCGCATAGCTGCCCGCCACCAGCGACGTGTTGTTGTCGCCGACAATGCGCGCGATCGTCATCGGCGCGAAGCGGGTCGACGCCCGTGCCTTGATCTCTTCGTAGACGCGCTGGCGGGCCGGCATGCCGCGCACCACGCGGCGCAGGTTTTCACGCGTCTGGTCGACGAGCGAGAGGTTCTGGTCGATCATCGGCCAGTCGTCGTCCGAGACCCGCGACAGGTAGAAGGTGATCATGCGCTCGGCGCTGCGGATCATTTCGTCGCGCGGCATGTTGCCCCGGTTGGTTTCGAGCCAGCCGCGCCAGAAGCGCGCCACCTGATCGGTCAGGTGGGCCGTTTCGACGTGGCGCTTGTCGCCCAGCATCAGGTAGGTCTTGAGCGCGTTGTAGGCGTCTTCCACGTTGGTGGGGGAGGCGTCGCTATACAGGCCACCCTGGCTCGTCGCCACCATGGCCGAGCCGTGCGCCGACACGGGAACCGCGCCCGAGTCCGGTGCGCGCGTCATCGGCGCTAGCTGCTCCGGATGGGCGTTGACGTCTTTCAGGAAGCCTTCGAGATTCTGCGCGACCGGGTCGAGCATGATCTGCTTCACGCCGTTGTAATACTCGGTCAGCAGATGCTGTTCGAGACGGTCGCCCTGATACAGCCCGAGCGACACGGCAAGCGGCCGGTCGCGGCGGAACTGTTCGAGCTGGTCGATGCGGTCCTCGAGAATGTCCATGGCCTGCAGGCGCGATTGCAGGTCGTTGCGGTTCTGCTGCAGGCGCACCACGTTGTCGAGGTCGGCCTGCACGTTCGAGGCGAGTTGCTGGTTGTTGACCGTCGACCAGGTCCAGCCCCCCAGCGCCAACGCGAGCACGGCGACGAAAGCGAAGAAAGTCCCATAACGCATCCGCGTTTTGGCGGGACTCGCAAACTGCTTGACGGTTTGCCGGTCGGCGAAGATGACCTTCGAGAACAGGTCGCGCAGGAAGAAGCCGTTCTTCGAGAATGCGCTCTGCGGCTTGGCGATGCCGCCGGCGTCGAGGCCGAAGCGGTTGGCGATGCGGTGTGCGGCGGCGCTATTGGTTTCGCCTTCCTGCAGCGCGCTCGTGAAGTAAAAGCCGCGGAAAATCGGCTTGTACTGGAACGGGTTGGTTTCGAACAGCGTGGCGAGGAACGAGCGCAAGGCCGGCTTGATGGTCGAGAATTCAAGCGGAAAACTCAGTTGCCCCGGCGACAGTTTATTGCCGCGGCTGATCGACATCTGCGCCACGCTGATCTCTTTGAGACCTTCGTACAGCTCTTCGAAGCGCTCGTCGAACAGCGCGACGATGTCGCGCTTCTCGTCCGGCTCGTAGGGCAGGGTGGCGCCCCACACGCGGTCGTATTCGTGGCGCTCGCTGCCGCTGAAGAATTCGGTGAAGCCCGTGATCAGGTCGGTCTTCGTGAACATCACGTACACCGGCGCGAACACTTCGAGCTTCTCGGTGAGCTCCTGCACGCGCTGGCGCAGGTTCTTCGCCAGGTTGATGGCGAACTCGGGGCGGCTGCCGGTCAGCTCGGCAATGCTCGCCGTCACGATGATGCCGTTGATCGGCGCTTTCGGACGATGACGCTTGAGCAGGCCGAGGAAGCCCAGCCATTCGGTGCGGTCTTCCTCGTGCACCGAGTAACGGCCGGCTGTATCCAGCAGAATGCCTTCGGTGGTGAAGAACCAGTCGCAGTTCCGCGTGCCGCCAATGCCGTGAATCACCGCGTTGTTCTTGTCCGCGAACGGAAACTGCAAGCCCGAGTTCAGCACGGCGCTGCTTTTGCCCGCCGCCGGATTGCCGATCACGATGTACCACGGCAGCTCATAGAGCGCCGCGCCGCCCGAAACCTGGCCGATCTTCGAGGTCTTGATGGTCTTGACCGCGTCGACGAGGCGCGTGCGCAGCGCGTCGAGTTCGGCCTGGCGCGCCGGGGTGGCCGCGGCGCCTGCTTCGGTCTGCTTTTCGGCCTGCTGCTCGAGCATGTCGCCGAGCTTGCGGTTGGCGCGCCGCGCCAGCAGCCTGCGGACCAGCCAGATGAGGAACCAGAGGACCAGCACGGCGCCCAGCGCGGCGGCGGCCCAGATCGGGTCGATCTGCAAGGTGTCCGCCGCGATGAACAGCACGGCTGCGAGCGCGAGCACCCCGATGATCGAGAGCGTGCGAGAGTGGGTCAACCCGTTGAGGAAGCGTTGCATAGGCCGTTCAGGTCTGAATGTTATGGGTTGCGTGCGGAAGGACGGGGTTGAGGCTGGAGAGAAAGCGCGCTAATGACCGAGCCGTGCAGATCGGTCTTGTCGCCGAGAAGAATAAATGAACGCCCCATGTCAACCCCATTATTTGCCGCTTTGTGCCACTTAATGCCGCCCGAGTACGAAGCCGGGCTTGTGATATTCGACGTGTCCCAGATCCATCATTTTCCAGCGGCCTCCCCACACCAGACCGACCTGTTCGGCGGTCTGTCCGTATAACTGGTAGCCTCGCATGGCCCATGGATCTTTTTCTGAAATGACCAGCTTGCCGTCGCGCAAAAACGCATTGTCCGCCGCTAGCCCGTATTGGTGATAGCTCTGAAACGCTGCGGCATTGGTGACGTTGCCGCCCATTTGCGCCAGCCGGTTTTGCCGCTCCGGGCTGCGATAGCCTTCAAGTAAGGCCATTTCGTAGCCGTATTGTTCGTGCATGATTTTGTAGACGAGCAATAAACGGGTTCTGAAGTCGGCGTCGAGCAGATTCCAGTCGCGGCTTGCATCCTGTAGCGCGGGGCGAACCTGCTCCACTTCCTGCGTTGCAAATACCTCGGGCGGCAATGAGGGTGGCGGCACGAGCTGCTCGCCGTTCAGTAGCGCGGCGATTTTTTCGTCGGGTACCCTGACTGTGTCGTCGTATTGGAATAACTGCCGACCGCGCAATGCGATCGCGACCAATGGAGGCGTCGCAAGAATACCTGCGGTCGTTAAAATCAGCAAGCGCCGCTTTACCAGTAAATTTTGCATATCAACTACAGTTGATTGCGAAATTTTTGCCGAGCGACTTAATTGACCACGCGCACGCGATGCGCCATAAGATGCATTGCGCATAAAACGGCCTTGTAAATCGCGCGCAATGGCTAATATTGAAGATCGCACGGGCGGCAATAGCAGCATGGCTGCGATCAGCACCGCGATGGCGAAATAAGCGACGAGTACGACGGCGATCAAAGGTAACCCCGGGAAATTGGAAACAATTGTATTTTGGAATGCTTGCTCTTAGAATCAGGCCTGCTCGAAGACGAGCCGAAACGTATTATCACGGCGAAATAAACCAGGATTCAATGAGACAGTGAATGAGTGCGCCGGACAGCTCGAATTCCAAAGCCCCGCCTAGCCTGCTTGCCGATACGGCAAAAGGCCCGCAAACCAATGCGGCAAAAGGCGCGCAGGCCAATGGCTCGCGGATTCTCGCGGACCTCGAAGGCCGCGTCGTACCGCCGCCTGCCAGGTCGCGCCGCTCGAAGGCACCTGCCGTGCTGGTGGCGCTGCTGGTCGTCGCTGCGGGCGGCTGGGGTGCATGGCACCTGCAGCAGCGCGCCGCCGGTGGACACGCCGAAGTAGCCGCAACGCCTGCAACCGCGGCGGCGCAGACGGCCGCGGCGCCTGCGGGCGGCAGTGCCGCTCAGGCGCTGGCCAAAGCCGCGTCGGCAGTGGCGGCGTCTGCTCCGCAGGCAGCGACCATCGTCGCCGACGATAGCGAAAACAAGGACTCCAAACCTTCTGACGAGGCGGCCGCATCGGCGCCTGGTGGACTGGACGACAACCGTCTGTCACGCGCGCTGGCGAACGGCGCGGAGGAGAGCGGGGCGTCGGCGGCGCCCGCGGACGCCGCGAAGAATGTGAAGCCGGCTGCGCCGGCGGCGGCTTCGAATCATGCGCATCGCGAGCATGAAACGGCCTCGGCGCATGCGAAGCACGAAGCGCCGCCTGCGAATCGTCACGCCGCGCCAACCGCGCTCGCACAGGCGAAGAAGGACAAGCCGCACACGGCCAATAGCGCTGCGGCACCGAAGGACGATCCGGACGCCGATCTGCTCGCGGCGCTGGTGGCGCGCACCAAGCCCGCGGATGCGAAAGGCGCGACCACCAAGGTGAGCGCCGTGGCGAACGGCGGCGATCCGAAGCTCGCCGAACGCGTGAAGGAGTGCGGCACGCGTGGCTTCTTTGAGGATCAGTTGTGCCGTTGGCGGGTGTGCGACGGACACTGGGGTAAGGACCCCTCCTGTCCGGGTTCGGCGACGCCGCCCAAGCAGCCTTAGCGCCAGGACCAGGGCTAGCAGGTGCCGCTGCTCGACACGCGGCACCTGAAGAAGATGCGTGAGGAATGAGGCGAGGTCGGCCCCAGGCTCGCTTCGAGCCCGAGGCCGAAACCCATCAAGCCGTATGCAACCCGCCGCGCAGCAACTGCCGCACGCGCGACAGATCCTGATCGACACTTTCGGCCTGCTCGAACAGCACCGCGAGCCAGTCGACGAAAGCCCGCACTCGCGGCGACACGCGCCGGCTCTTCACAAACGCCACCGAGACCGGGATCGGCGCCGGCTTCCACTGCGGCAAGACTTCGCGCAACTGCCCTGCATCCAGGTAAGGTTGCGCGGCAATCCGTGCCGGTTGAATCAGCCCGAGCCCCTCCAGCCCGCAGGTGAGATACGCCTGCTCGTCGCTGACCTTCAGGAAGCCGTTCACCTTCACATTCAACGCTGTGTCGCCGACCTCGAAATCGAAGTCCACCGCGCGCCCGTTGTGCGGCGAGAGGCAGTGTACGGCGACGTGATGCTCCAGCGCCTCGAGATCCGCGGGCACACCGTGGCGCTCGAGATAATCGGGACTCGCGCAGGTCACCAGTTCGAGCATGCCGAGACGCCGGGCCGCGAGGCCGGAGTCGGGCAACTCGCCGAGCTGGATGCTGCAATCTACCGCTTCGCCGACCAGATCCACCGCGCGATTGCTGACGCCGATCGCGAGGTCGATGTTCGGATAGCGCGCATGAAAATCGTCGAGCGCCGGCAGCACCAGCGCGGTGGCTACCGCGCCCGGCATTTCGACGCGCAGGCGACCGCTCAACTGGTCGGTGGAATGGCGCAGGCTGGCCTCCATCTCGTCGATGTCGGCAAGGATCTGCGCGCATCGTTCGTAGTACGCAGCACCTTCTGCCGTCAAGCTGAGCCTGCGCGTCGTGCGCACCAGCAAGACCGTGCCGAGCAGCGCTTCGAGATTCTGAACCAGCGTCGTCGCCGTCGCGCGCGGCATATCCAGCGATTGCGCGGCGCGTGTGAAACTATTGGTATCGACAATACGGATAAAAGTGCGCATCGCCTGAATACGGTCAATCACGGGCAATCTCCTGTCAAACAGTACATACGCGGGACAATCCGAAATAAGGACGTACAGCCGACGCACCTCGTCCCGTTGGGGAGGCGTGTCGGCATGACGATGCGAGGCGGGAGCAGGGCAGGCCGCCGCAACGGGCGCGGCCTGTGCATCACGGCTGGCTGGCGCTTGGCCCGCCGGCGTGACGACCTGTGGAACTACCGGAATGAATCCTTGGGGTAAAGCGACCGGCAGTTACTTCCGGAGCGAGTCGAGGTCGATCACAAAGCGATACTTCACGTCGCTCTTCAACATCCGCTCATACGCATCGTTAATCTGTTGCATCGGAATAATTTCGATGTCCGATGTAATGCCGTGCTCGCCGCAGAAATCGAGCATTTCCTGGGTTTCAGCAATGCCGCCGATCAGCGAACCCGCCAGACGGCGGCGCTTCATGATCAGGTTGAACACCTGCGGCGACGGGTGATCGTGCTCGGGTGCGCCGACCAGTGCCATCGTGCCGTCGCGGCGCAGCAGATTCAGGAACGGGTTCAGGTCGTGCTGGGCCGCCACCGTGTTGACGATGAGGTCGAAGCTGTTCGCATGGGCTTCCATCTCCTGCGGGTTCTTCGAAATCACCACTTCATCTGCGCCGAGGCGTTTCGCATCTTCGACCTTCGACTGCGAGGTCGTGAACAGCACGACATGCGCACCCATCGCATGTGCGAGCTTCACGCCCATGTGGCCGAGGCCGCCGAGGCCGACAATCCCCACCTTCTTGCCGGGACCCGCACCCCACGTGCGCAGCGGCGAGTAGGTGGTGATGCCGGCGCACAGCAGCGGCGCGACGCCGGCCGGGTCGAGGTTCTGCGGCACGCGCAGCGTGAAGGCTTCGTCGACCACCAGCTGGGTCGAATAACCGCCGAAGGTAATCGCGCCGGTCTCGCGGTCCGCGCCGTTGTAGGTGCCGACAAAACCGTTTTCGCAATACTGTTCGAGGCCTTCTGCGCAGCTCGGGCAGGTGCGGCAGGAATCGACGAGGCAACCGACGCCGACCAGGTCGCCGGCCTTGTATTTGGTGACGTCAGGACCGACCGCCGTCACGCGGCCGACGATTTCGTGACCCGGCACCACCGGATAAATGGAGTTCTTCCACTCGTTGCGCGCCTGATGCAGGTCGGAGTGGCAGACACCGCAAAACAGCACTTCCATCTGCACGTCATGGGCACGCAGTTCGCGGCGCTGGAATTCGAATGGGGCGAGCTTCGCTTTGGCGTCGCTCGCGGCATAGGCATAAGTCGTGGTCATGAGTGCTCCTGCAATGAGATGGGTTGCACAAGGTGCCGGCAGTCGCGACGCAGGGTCGCGAGGGCGGCGTTGCCTTGACGGGGACCGGGATCGCCGCAGTGAATCGCGGGTGGGCTCCCTCTACCGGCCTTCTGCGGGCGGGCCATCGGATTCGCCACAGTGTGCGTGGCGGGACGGCGGCCCCTGGAAGGCCGGCTTACCGGCCGCAGTCCTCTCGGGCTGCAGCGGCGGGAATGGGTGATCCGGCAGGGTTCCCATCGTAGGCGGCGAGGGCCACCTCGGGAATACCTGAATATCTCGAAGGCTTGCCTATTTCTCCTGAGTGCGAGCGCTATAGGCCGTTTGGTGCTAAATTTCAAGCCTTATTCTCTGCTGTATCAATAGGCATTGTCATGCAAACGACTCAAACGCCCCGCGCGGCCATCAGTCCCGCCCAGCAACGCATGGTCGAACTCTTCGACGTGCTGGCGCCGTGCGAGGGCTTCACGCCCTCAAGTCTGGACGGTGTCAAGTTCATGCGTTCCAACCGGCCCATGCCGCGCATGCCGGTGCTCTACGAGCCGAGTATCGTGGTCGTGTGCCAGGGCCGCAAACGCGGCTACCTTGGCGAGCAGACCTATCTGTACGACGCCCAGCAGTACCTGGTGCTGTCGGTGCCGCTGCCGTTCGAATGCGAAACCGAGGCGAGCGTGGAAGAGCCGTTTCTGGGCATCTCGGTGCGGGTCGACCTGACGGTGGTCGCGGAGTTGCTGATGGCGCTGAACGAAACGCACGGCACGACGGTGAGCGAGCCGCGCGGCATCTATTCGACCTCGCTCGACCCGGTCATGAGCAATGCCGTGCAACGTCTGCTCGAAGCGCTGGCTTCGCCGCTCGATACGCGTATTCTCGCGCCCGCCATCATGCGCGAGATCTGCTATCGCGTGCTGACCGGCGAGCAGGGCGATGCGATCCGCGCCGCGCTCACGCACCAGCATCACTTTGGCCGCATCGCCAAGGCGCTGCGGCGCATTCACGCGGATTATCAAGGCGAGCTCGACGTCGACACGCTGGCGCGCGAGGCCGGCATGAGTCTCGCGGTGTTTCACGCGCAGTTCAAGGGCGTGACGTCCACTTCACCCATGCAGTACGTGAAGACCACGCGGCTGCATCATGCGCGGCTCCTGATGGTGCAGGATGGTCTGAACGCGGGCGCCGCCGCGGCGCGGGTGGGGTATGAAAGCGCCTCGCAGTTCAGCCGCGAGTTCAAGCGGCTGTTCGGCCTGAGTCCCGTGGACGAAGTGAAGCGCATGCGCGCGGTGTTCGATTCGCCGCCGCCGCGCGTGGCGCCTCAGGCACGGGTCGTGCCGCCGGCCGAGAAGTATGTGACCGCTGTGTGAGCGGGGTTGCCCAAGGCAGGCGCTGCGCGAGTTCAGTCCGCAGCGTGGCAGCACACGCAGAGTTTGTTGCCGTCCGGATCGCGGAAGTAGGCGCCGTAGTAATGCTCGTGATACTGCGGCCGCAAACCCGGCGGCCCTTCGCATGAACCGCCCTGTGCGAGCGCAACGGCATGCGCGCGGTCGACGCCGGCGCGGTCCCGCGCCAGCAGCGCGAGCATCTGGCCATTGCCGACGCTAGCCGGCTTGCCGTCGTAGGGCCGGCTGATCACAAACAGCGGACGGGGCTGGTCTGCCGCCGTCCAGCCGGCCCAGCCGGTCTGCTCGTCGCGGAATTTGAGCTTGAGGTCCAGTGTGTCCAGCAGCGGGGCGTAGAAGCCGAAGGCGCGTTCGAAATCGGTAATGCCGACGAAAACGTGGGATAGCATCTCGCTCGTTCCTTTCCTGTAACGGGTCGCTGTGACGTGGGCCGGTATGAGTTTAGCGAATCTCCCTGGCTACGTTCTGCAACTGCGTGAAGGCGCGAAAGCGCGCATCGTGCAGGGCTGCGAGGTCGCCTCGATCCGGCGCGTAGGTCCTGCTGATCTGCGACATGCCGGCCATCGCCGCGCGTACGTCGTCGAAGCACCCGCCCGCCACGCCGCCCAGCATCGCGGCACCCAGCAGCACCGGTTCTTCCGCTTGCGTGGCGAGGACGGGTTTGCCGGTCGCATCGGCGAGTAGCTGCCTGACCAGATCGAGCCGTCCTGCACCGCCGCTGATCACCACGCGCTCGATCGGCGCACCGGCGCTCGCCTGGGTCTCGATGATCTGGCGCAGACCATAACCGATACTGCAAATGCCGGCAATGTAGAGCGCGACCAGACTATCCAGGTCGTCTTCCATGCCAAGGCCTGCAATCACGGCACGGGCGTGCGGGTCGGCCAGCGGCGCGCGGTTGCCGAGGAACTCCGGTACGACGTGCAGCCCGTGGGCCAGCCGCGCCGCGCCGGACAGACCGTCCGCGGCCTGCGCCGATTGCACGGCGAGGGTGGCGAGCAGCACGGGCAGGGACTGGCCCGCTTGCTCGGCCTGTTGCCGCGCGTCGGGCGTCGCGGGGTGCATCGAAAGCAAGCGTTCGATCGCCGCGCCGGCGACCGATTGTCCGCCTTCGTTGAGCCACGTGTCGGGCACCATCGCCGAAAAGTAGGGGCCCCATACGCCCGGCACGAAGACCGGCTCCCGGGTCGTGGTCATCGTGCACGACGAGGTGCCGAAGACGTAGCCGAGACAGGCCTCGGGATCGCCGTCGGCGCCGACTGTGCCGATTCCGCCGGCGTGCGCATCGATCACGCCGGTGGCGACCGGCGTTCCGCTGAGGAGTCCAAGTTCGGCCGCGGCTGTTGCCGTCAGTCCGCTGCCGAGCGGCGTTCCGCCGTCGACGACCGTCTGGCCGATGCGCGCAAAGCCCTCATCCGCGAGTACGCCGAGGCCGACGGTGCGGAAGTAGCTCTCGTCCCAGCGCCGCTCGGGTGCCAGATAGGTCCATTTGCAGGTGACCGTGCAGGTGGAGCGCGACAGATCGCCGGTTGCGCGCCAGGTCAGGAAGTCGGTCAGGTCGAAGAACTGCCATGCGGCCTCGAACACGGCCGGCCGGTTCTCGAGCAGCCACAACAGCTTCGGCGTTTCCATCTCCGGCGAGATCTTGCCGCCGACGAACTTCAGCACCTCATGGCCCGTCGCGTTGATGCGCTCCGCCTGCTCCACGGCGCGGTGGTCCATCCAGACGATGATGTCGCGCTCGGCCTGCTCCGAGGGGCCTACCGGCAAGGGCCGCCCGCCCGGGCCCAGCACGACGAGCGAACAGGTGGCGTCGAAGCCGATACCGGCCACCTGCGCGGGCGCCACCTTGCCGTGCGCCAGCGCATCCTTCACGGAAGCGCAGACGGCGCGCCAGATCTCGCCGCTCGACTGCTCGACGATGGAGCCGCTCGCATGGAACAGCGTGATATCACGTTTGGCCGATGCCACCATGCGGCCGGCAAGGTCGAAGATGCCGGCGCGGGCGCTGCCCGTGCCCACATCCACGCCGATCATATAGCGCGCGTCGCGGACGTCGCGCGTGCTCTCCGACGCAGGGGAGGTCGGGTTATCTGAAGTCATAGATCGACACTGTTCGGAAGGATCACAATATCGCGGATCGTCACATTGCGGGGCCGCGTCAGCATGAAGAGTACCGCTTCGGCGACTTCTCTGGGCTGCATCAGGCTGCCGGCGGCGAGCGCCTCGTCCATCTTCGCCTTCGGCCAGTCGTCGAGCAGGGCGGTGACGACCGGGCCCGGCGCCACCGCGCCGACCCGTACGCCGTGTTTGGCAAGCTGGCGCCGCGTCGTGTGGACGAAGGCCTGCACCGCGAACTTCGAGGCGGTGTAGATCGGCTCCCAGACGACCGGGACGAAGCCCGCCACCGAGCTGGTGAAGATGATGTCGCCCGACTTCTGCGCCACCAGATGCGGCAGCACGGCGTGGACCGAGCGGAACGCGGCGTTGATGTTCAGGTTCAGCATGCGGTCCCACTCGTCGGGATTGCCGTCCACCACTTCGCCGCCCACATAAGCGCCGGCATTGGCGTGGAAGATGTCGAGCCCGCCGGCAAGCGCCAGGATTTTCGGCAGAATCCCGGACACCTCGGCGGGCTGCAGCAGATCCACGACCAGCGGAAACGCATTCTCGCCCAACTCCGCGCACAGTGTCTCGAGCTTCTCCTGTGCCCGATCGATCAGCACGACCCTGGCGCCTTCTTCGATCAGCACGCGCGCGCATTCGAGGCCGATACCGGATGCCGCACCGGTGATGGCGGCGATTTTTCCCTTGATTGATTCAGACATGCAATGCTCTCCTGCAACTGGGTTGCGAATTGATGCAATTAGGCGCGGCCATGCGAGACGCGGGACTGCCGGGCGAGCGAGTCGACGATCACCGCGATCGCCAGCACCGCGCCGGTGATCATGAAGCGCAGCGACGACGACAGGTTCAGCAGCGTGAGACCGCTGGCAATCGACTGGATCACGATAATGCCCAGCACCGCGGAAAATGCACTGCCGCGCCCGCCGAACAGACTCGTGCCGCCAATCACCGCCGCGGCGATGGCGTTCAGGTTGACGTCGCCGGTGCCGGCCTGTTGACTGGCCGAGGCGAGCCGTGCCGCCGTCAGCACGCCGCCGAGCGCGGCGAAACTCGCGCACAGCACAAAGGCACTCATATAGATGGCGCCGACATTGATGCCGGAGCGCCGCGCGGCTTCGTGATTGCCGCCCACCGCATGCATCGAGCGGCCCCAGCGCGTCCTCTTCAGCGCATAGTCCATGGCGATGGCAAGGCCGAGGAAAATGCCGAACATCAGCGGCACGCCGCGTCCCTGGTTGAGGTAGACCACCACGATCTCCAGCAGCACGGTGATGGCGAGACTGCGCACCAGCAGGCTGCCTACCGAGGGCGCGGAGAGATTGGACGCATGGCGGCGCTCGCGGGTGCGCAGTCCAAGCAGGAGCAGCGCGGCGCCCGGCACCAGCGCAAGCAGGTACGACACGACCGCGGGGATGATGATGAGCTGCCCGAGGTTGACCATTGCCGAGTCGTAGGGCAGGTTGATCGAACCGCTCGAGCCCAGCACGTAGAGCTGCATCCCGAGGATAGCGAGCAATCCGGCCAGCGTCGCGACGAAGCTTGGCATGCCTAAGCGGTTGAGCAGCAGCGCATACACGGCGCCGACCACCGCGCCGACCACGACGGCCGCGACGATGGCGAGCAGCACCGGCCAGCCGTGATTGACCCAGAGCGTGCCGAGGAGGGCCGAAGCGAAGCCGCTCATCGAACCCACCGACAGGTCGATCTGGCCCACCATCAGCACGCAGACAATGCCGAGCGAGATCACGCCGACCGTCGAGCAGTCGAACAGCAGGTTCACCATATTGTCGGCGGAGAGGAACACCGGGTTCAGCGCGGTGAACACGGTCCAGATGATGACGAGTCCCGCAATGACCGGCAGCGAGCCCAGATCGCCCGAGCGCACCCGCTCGACGAAGGCCGACACGGTGCCGCCGACTCCGGCCGCGTGCTTGACGCGCACGTCGCTGCGGTCGAGCAGCGTGGACGGCGTTGCCGTCCCGTGCGTCTCAGGCTGCGGGGCGCCTTGCATTTTGTTGCTCATGATGGTTCCTTGGTTCAGGCGCTCGGTGCGCCCTGTTCGGCCTGACGTCGGCCGGCGCGACGCGAGACAGCGTTCTCGGTGGCGCCGGTGATCGCGGCCACCAGCTCCTGATTCGACGAGTCGGGATAGAACACGCCGTTGTTGCGGCCGAGACGCAGCACCACGATCCGGTCCGCCACGGCGCGAACGTCCTCCATGTTGTGGCTGATCATGATGACCGCGTGGCCGCGGTCGCGCACCCGCTCGATCAGGTTCAGCACCTCGGCCGTCTGCGCCACGCCGAGCGCGGCGGTCGGCTCGTCGAGCATGATCAGCTTCGGGTCCAGCAGCAGCGAGCGGGCAATCGCCACCGTCTGACGCTGGCCGCCCGAGAGCGAGGCGACCACGTCGCGCACGCTGGGAATGCGCGCCGAGAGTTCGTTCAGCAGCGTCCAGGCCTTGACCTCCATCGCGACTTCATCGAGGCGCAGCGGATTCAGCTCGCGGCCGAGATAGATGTTGGCGACGACGTCGAGGTTTTCGCATAGCGCGAGATCCTGGAACACGGTGGCGATGCCGAGATCGAGCGCCGCGGCCGGGTTGGGCAGCGTGACCTCCTTGCCGCCGAAGGTGATCGTGCCGGTGGTGGGTTGATGGACGCCGGCGAGCACTTTCACCAGCGTGGACTTCCCGGCGCCGTTGTCGCCCACCAGGGCGACCACTTCGCCGGCATGCACGTCGAGCTCGATGTCCGTCAGGGCAGAGACCGCTCCGAAGTGCTTCGAGACGCCGCGCAGGCTCAGCACCAGTTCGCCTGGCCCGGACCGTGTATGGGAGTTGTCAGTCATGGACGGATACCTCATTGATCGGAAGAGGGACCCGGCACGCGCCGGATCCCGTTCGGCACCCCAACGGATCAGTTCGTGATGCCAAGTTTCTTGCAGCCATCCGCATAGCGGTCGGTGCACAGGTCCTTGGCGCTCGCGAAGCCCTTGTCGACCACCTCCGCCTTGATGTTCTTCGACGTGATGACGGCCGGCTTGAAGAGTTGCGACGGCGTGTTGAAGAGCGTCGTCTGGCCCTTCGGGGTCTGGCCGGACAGGAAGCCGACGGCCACCTTCGCCGCTGCTGCGGCGACGATCTCGCTCGGCTTCAGGATCGTGTTGTACTGGTCGCCCGAGATGATCAACTGCAGCCCGGCGAGCGTCGCGTCGTTGCCCGTCACGGGCGGCACCGGATTGACGCCGGCTGCCTTGAAGGCCGCGACCGCGCCGCCGCCGGTGCCGTCGTTGGCGGCCACCACGCCGACAATCTGCGAGCCGAAGCGGGTGATCTGTCCGCTGACCCACTGCTGGGCCTTCGGCGGCGCCCAGTCCGGCGTATCGTACTCGGCCAGCGTTTTGTAACCGCTACCCTCGATGCCTTCGTGGCTGCCCTTCTTGATCAGCCCCGCGGCCGCATCGACGGGCGAGCCGTTGACTTCGAGCAGTCCGCCCTTGCCGGTCGGCACGCCCATCTCCTTGAGGTGCTGGACCAGCGACTGCGCGATGGATTTGCCGATGTCCTCGTTATCGAACGACACGTAGTAATTGGCCGGCGTCGAAGGCACCGGCCGGTCATAGGCGATCACCTTGATACCCTGACCCTGCGCCATATGCACCAGCGACGCGGCGGCCGTCGAGTCCACCGGATCGAGCACGATCACCTTGGCGCCTTGCGCGATCACCGAGTTGAACTGCTGCTGTTGCTGCGAGACGTCGCCGTTGGCGTTCTGATAGAGCACCTTGCAGTCCGGGCAGAGCTTGCCCATTTCGGCCTTGAAGCCGGGGAAGTCGTGCTGCTCGTAGCGCGTCGAGCCCTCGTCGGGCATCAGGAAGGCGACGGTGCCGCTCGGCGCCGCAAAGGCCGCCGTGCTGCCCATCAGGCTCAGGGTCAGCGCGCTGGCGCCGATCAGGTGTTTCGATAGTCTGGTCATCGAGTGTCTCCGTTTATTAGAAAAACCCCGGCGTATGGGGTGCCGTGGTTGAACTGCGGGTGAGCTTCGCTTTGCGGCTTCGGTAAAGCAGGCGCTAGCCGAACGCTTGCGAGGCGTGTGCGGCGTCGGGCGATTCGCTTGCGCTGGCGGCGTTAAGCTGTTGCCAGGCGCGCCAGCGCGAAGGCGACATCGCCTTCAGCAACAGGAACTGGCGGTTGAAATTCGAGAGGTTGTTGAAGCCGACCTGATAGCAGATATCGGTCACGCTCAGTTCGCCCGCCATCAATAATTGGCAGGCCAGATTAATGCGCAGCCGGTTGACGTACTGGACGAAGGGCACCCCGGTATGGCGTCGGAAGTAGCGCGAGAAGGCGCTCACGCTCTGTCCCGACAGTTCGGCCAACTCCGTTTCGCGCAACTCCTGCGAGAGGTTCTTGCCGATATACGCCAGCACGTGATCGATCCGCGTCCCGGCATAGCGGGCCGGCTCCGCACGATAAGCGGCGCTCGCCAGCTTCACCGGTTCGACGCTTTGCAGGAGCAGGTCGAGCAGGGTAATGAACAGGGTGATGCGGCGTATGCCTTGCGCGCCCATCATCTCGCGCATGATCGGCTCGGCGGTCAGACCGGTTTTCTGGGCGAACAGCACACCCCAGCGCGAGGCATCGAGCAAGCCTTCCACGCGCTTGAGTTCGGGGAAGGCGCGGGTGGCGCGCTCGACGAACCCGGCATCGAACTGCAGCACCAGGCCGCGTTCATCCACCTGGCCGCCCTGCGGCACATGGCTCACCCAGTTGTGCGGCAGATTCGATCCGGCCATCACGAGATTGCCGGGCGCGAAGTTGCCGATGTAATCGCCGACGAAGTATTTACCAGTCGTCGCGGTGATCAGATGAATTTCGTACTCGGGATGGAAGTGCCAGCGCACCGTGCGATAGGGGTACCCGTGCGACCAGACCTTGAACGACTCGTCGCTCGCGACGGCGACCAGTTCCAGATCCGGTTGAACGATGTTGGCGCTACGGGCTTCCTGACGCGCCGTGGCACCCCGCGTGGTGTGCATCTGTCTTCCTCCTGAGCCGATATTTTCGGGCGGGTCGCTTGCATCGCCGTGCGCCTCGCCATGACCGAAAATTAGCCCTGTTGCAGACATCTCACCACTGAAAATACGACCGCAAACCGATACTTTCTTGCATTCGGGTT
Organism: Paraburkholderia sp. GAS38; assembly: GCF_050434965.1. NCBI lineage: Bacteria > Pseudomonadati > Pseudomonadota > Betaproteobacteria > Burkholderiales > Burkholderiaceae > Paraburkholderia > Paraburkholderia sp. GAS38. The sequence continues at coordinate 176,608 of NZ_JBNDJO010000006.1, forward strand.
AGTCCGTAAGGGCCCAGGAGTCAACTTTTGTGCAACGCAACAGCCGGTGCGCCGGATGCCTGGATGACGCTAACGCTATGGATTACTTATTATTTCACTGCGAGTAGCCGGTCCCATTCATAGACCGGCCGATTCTAATTCGTTGCGCTCACAACAGGCTGACTTTGCCGGTGGCGAGATCGTAGATTGCGCCGACCACCTTCACTTTACCCTCACTGACGTAGCGGCCGATGATGGGTTTCGACACGCTCAAGCGGTTGGCGCCGAGCCGCACGTTCTCGACGGTCGCGCGGGCTTTCAGATCGGCGTGGCCGTGCAATTGGGCGATCGCCACGGCCGGTTTGAGCGAACGCACCAGATCGGGAAGGTGGCCCGGCAGCGCGATGCCTTTCTGAATCGTGTCGACGGTTGCGCTCACCGCGCCGCAATGGGTATGGCCGAGCACCATGATAAGCGGCACCTGCAAGAATTTCACCCCGTACTCGAGACTGGCGAGCCCGTCCTCATTGACGAAGTTTCCGGCCACCCGCACCACAAAAATATCGCCTGGCCCCTGATCGAAGGCCAATTCCGGGGCGACGCGTGAGTCCGCGCAACCGACGATCGCCGCAATCGGATATTGCGCGGCGACCCGGCTCGCGCGGCCAGCCGAGTAGTCCTTGTTGGAGGGTGTATTGGCGGCGTAGCGCGCGTTGCCGTCCATGAGACGCGCGAGCGCCTCGGACGGGGTGATCGCGTTGGGTGCGTCGGCGTCCGCCGGCGCGGCGGCCTGGGTTTCTCCAGGTGCGAGACCCGTCAGAGTCAACGATGCGGCGCCTGCGAACAGCAACTGGCGGCGTGATACAGACGGCAGAACGGCGTTGTACATGGCAAATCTCCTTGCGTGAAGGGTTGCACGGTTTCAAGCCGGGGCAGGCGCTGCCTCATTCGTCATTCGATTCACTGGCTCTCGGGTTCGCGTAGTGTGCGCGCTTCTCTTCATACATCAGCAAATCCGCCCGCTGTACCACGGTTTCGAGCCGTTCGCCGTGCTGACAGGTTGCTGCGCCCATCGAAAAGCTCAGCAGCGAACCGGGGTAGAACTGATTGTTCAGCTCGACCAGTTGCCGGATCGTGTCGATCATCGCCGCGCCGCCGTGCTCATCGGTGCTGGGCATCAGCACCGCGAATTCGTCGCCGCCGATGCGTGCCGCCTGATAGGGCGTCTCCATCGCTTTCGCCAGCACCTCGCCGGCGCGCCGCAATAGCGCATCGCCGGCCGCGTGGCCGAGCTGGTCGTTGATCCGCTTCAGGCCGTTCAGGTCGGCCATGATCACGGTCACCGGGAACGGCCCCTTGCGTTCGAGCCGGTTCAACTCGTCAACATAGAACGAGCGGTTGCGCAGCTTGGTCAGCACGTCGTGCTTGCCGAGAAACTCCAGATAGGCCTCGGCTTTCTTGCGCGCGGTGATGTCGGTGAGCGCCACCAGCACGAGGTCCCAATCCTGCTCGTGCCCCGGCAGCACCGAGAATTGCAGATGCACATGCACCTCGCTGCCGTCCAGCGAGTAGTTGAGGACTTCGCGTTGCTGGAACAGCTTGCCGTCCCACAGATCGACAAGCTGCTCGCGGAAATGCGGCCGCATGTCGTCGCGGAACACCTGCGGCAGACGGGCCAGCAAGGTCGGCTTGTCCGGCGCCGCAAACATGGCGAGCGTGTGCCGGTTGACGTCCAGCACGTGAATTTCCTGCATGCAGCGTTCGACGAACTCCGGGTGCACGTCCGTGAACACGCGGAAATCGGAGATGCCGGCGGCCCGCGCCTCATTGAGCAGCCGTTTGACCGCGCTGAAATCCTCGACCCACAGCGACACCGGCGAATCTTCAAAGAGGCCGCGCGCGTATTGCTCGGCGTGCATGAAGCGATGGCGCGCGCCTTCCAGTTCGCTCACATCTTCCAGCGAGACCAGCACGCGGTCCCAGCACCCTTCGTGTCCGGGCAGCACGGCGCCCTTGAGCAGTACATCCACCCGCCGGCCGCCGAGCGTGTAATTGACGGTCTGGCTCATGAAACTCTGCTGACCTGCCCATAACTGGCACAGCTCTTCGAGGTGAGTCTTCAGCATGTCGTCGCGAAACACCGCGCCGAGATTGGCGGTCAGCGTGTCGAGACTGTCCGCTTCGAACAGGTCCAGGGTCTTGCGGTTGACCTTGATGACGCGGATGCTGTGCGCGCATTGCGCGACCCGCTCGGGATGCGCGCCGAAATGCGCGCGCAGGTCGGTCACGCCCTCGGCGCGCCAGGCGTCGAACAGCGTGCGCACGCCGCTGAAGTCTTCGAGCCAGAGCGAAACGGGGGCGAGCTCGAACATCTCCGAGTCGTCGCTGGCCGTCGCTTCATCGCGCGGCATCTCTCCTGCACTTGGGGTATCCAGCATGACGAGTCCGAAGTCGATAGTGCCGCTATTTTAAGACGAGTTGGGTCGGGCGAGGCAGAAGGGGGCAATAACGTGCCTCGCAGGGGGCGGAGCGGCCGCCAGCATGCTCGCCGAGCCCTTGTTACACTTTCCGGCGTTGCAGTGTCCCGCCAATCAACGCGTCGAGTCCATGAAACCTACCCTGCTGGTTCTGATTCACCTGAACGATGCAAGCCGCGCCAGTGTCGCGGCCGCTTATGACGTTATCTATGCCCCCGATCCGGACTCGCGCGCCGAAGCGGTCGCCGCGCACGGCGCCACGGTTCGCGCCGTGCTGACCAACGGCACGACCGGCCTGACGCCCGCCGAAGTCGACCGGTTGCCGAAACTCGAATTGATCAGCGCGCTGGGCGCCGGTTATGAAAACCTGCCGCTCGACCACGCCCGGGCCCGCAACATCGTGCTGGTCAACGGCGCGGGGACCAATGACAACTGCGTCGCCGATCATGCTTTCGCGCTGCTGCTGGCGGTGGTGCGCGACGTCCCGCAACTCGATCAGGCGACCCGTGAGGGCGCCTGGCGCGACACGCTGCCGATGCGGCCGAACGTGTCGGGCAAGCGTCTGGGCATTCTCGGTCTCGGCAATATCGGTCAGAAGATGGCCAGACGTGGCGCGGGCTTCGACATGGAACTGGGTTATCACAACCGCAAGCCGCGCGAAGGCGAGTCCATGCGCTACTTCGAGAGCGTCACGGCGCTCGCGCAATGGTGCGATTTCCTGCTGATTGCGACGCCGGGCGGACCCGGCACGAAGCATCTGGTCGACAAGGCCGTGCTCGAGGCATTGGGGCCGGACGGCTTCGTCGTGAATGTGTCGCGTGGCAGCGTCGTCGATACGGAGGCGCTCGCCGCCGCGCTCAGAGCGGGGACGATTGCCGGGGCCGGGCTCGACGTGTACGAGGGCGAACCGCATCTGCCCGCGTCCTTGCTCGAATTGCGCAACCTCGTGGTGACGCCGCACGTGGGCGGCAGGTCGCCGGAGGCCATCACGGCCTCGGTGCAGAACTTCATCGCCAACGCGACGCGCCATTTTGCGGGCGAGCCGGTGTTGACGCCGATCTGAGCAGGGCGGCGGCGGATTGTCGTATCGAAGAGCGGGGCGCGGCCCGACCCCGCTCGAATCCGCGCGCGTCAGCGCTTGCGGCTAGCGCCAATAATAAATGTTAAATATCAGCGTGAATGAGATAAAAGAAAAACACGCCGCCAACAAATAAATAATTTCCCGCAAACCTTTGCGAAATTAATGAATGCCGCCGGTCTGCCGTTAACTCGGAGAGATGACGTGCCACGTCACAGCCGACCCGGCCGTCGGAATCTGAGAGAAAACCAACAAAGCAAAAACAATCCAAAATAATTTTCTCGATTCGTTCGATGGGAGCGGTGAGGTATGGACGTTAAAGGTATGTCAGTAAAAGCGAAGCTGTACGGCGCTTTTGGGATGCTGACGGTGGTGGTGATGGTGGTGTCGGGCATATCGTTGAGCGCGTTGAGCGATGCCCATGAGCGATTCTCCGGCTTCGTCACCGGTATCGATACGCGGGCTATTACCGCGCAGGAAGTGAGAACGGCCGTCGACCGGCGCGCGATTGCGGCGCGCAATATGGCGCTTGTCACGAAACCGGAAGACTTCGCGATTGAAAAGGATGCCGAAGCACAGGCCCAGCAGGATGTGCAGACGAGGCTCGCAAAGCTCAACCAGATGATGGCGACGGATGCCGACGTCACCCAGCAGGGCCGCGATCTGGTGAACGAGATCAATCGCATTGAGGCCGATTACACGCCGGTGGCACAGGCGATCGTGGCGCTCGCGGTAGCGAACAAACGCGACGAAGCGGTCGCGAAGATCGATAACGATTGCCGGCCGCTGCTTGCGGCGTTGATCAAGGCCACCGACGCGTATCAAACCTACACGCGAACCCGTGCCGATCTGCTGTTGCAGGCATCCGCCGACCAGTATGCGTCGCAGCGCCTGATCCTGATCGGAACCTGTCTGGGCGCCGTTGCCCTGGCCGTATTGGCAGGATTCCTGATTGCTCGCGGACTGTTGCGCTCGCTCGGCGCCGAACCGGGTGAGCTCGGCAGCCTGGCACAGCGTGTCGCTGCGGGCGATCTGCGCGTGGTCAGCGGCGCGGTGCAAGCGCCGGCCGACAGCGTGCTGGCGTCGATGGGGCGCATGCAGGCCAGTCTGGTCGAACTGATCGGGCGCGTGCGGGTCGCGGCCGACAGCATTGCCACCGGGTCGAGCCAGATCGCTTCCGGCAATGTCGACCTGTCCGCCCGTACCGAGCAGCAGGCGTCGTCGCTGCAGGAGACCGCGTCGAGCATGGAAGAGCTGACCTCCACGGTCAAGCAGAACGCGGAGAATTCGCAACAGGCGAGCGTGCTGTCGGCGAACGCGTCGGAAGTGGCGTTGAAGGGCAACCATGTCGTGAGCCAGGTGGTGGAGACGATGGGCGAAATCAGCGCCAGCTCGACGAAGATTGCGGACATCACCAGCATCATCGAGGGCATCGCTTTTCAGACCAACATCCTCGCGCTCAATGCGGCAGTCGAAGCCGCTCGCGCCGGCGAACAGGGACGCGGCTTCGCAGTGGTCGCAAGCGAAGTGCGCAGTCTCGCGCAACGCTCGTCGAGTGCGGCGAAGGAGATCAAGGACCTGATCGCCGAGTCGGTGAAAAAGATTCAGGACGGTTCGGCGCGCGCGAGCGAAGCGGGCAAGACGATGTCGGAAGTCACCCAGGCGGTGGCGCGCGTTACGGACATCATGGGCGAGATTGCCGCGGCCTCGTTCGAACAGAGCCGTGGTATCGAACAGGTCAACCAGGCGATTACGCAGATGGACTCCGTGACCCAGCAGAACGCGGCGCTGGTCGAGCAGGCAGCCGCGGCTTCGAAGTCGCTGGAGGGGCAGGGGCACCAGTTGAATCAGGCGGTGGCGTTTTTTCAGCTTGATACGGCAAGCGGATTGCGCGCCTGAGCAAGCGGGTGAGTGAATGCGCGGCGCGGACGGATGGGTACTGGAGCCGCGGCAGCGGGCGCGCACTGCGCCCGCCCATCAGCCGATCAGCTTGAGCCCCGGCGGCAGCGATTCGCCGAATACCCGTCCCTCATCGGCCTCGTCGAGTTCGACGGTCTCGCGCACCATCGTGATCCACTGCGCCGGTGCGTGTGCGGTTTCAAGCCGCTTGACGACGCTCGCCCGCACCTCGTCGGCGAGGTCGCGCGAGCGATCGCCGCTCATGCGCGCAATCTGCACGGCGGCAAACGCGGCCGGTTCGACCTTCTTCCAGTCGAGCGCCAGCACGGCGTCGAGCCATTTCACCGCGACCTCCGGCGGCACGACGCTGTGCGCGCTGCCGTAGAACGGCCGGCGCGCGCCGATGCGGCCCACGGCCCACCATCCCTGGTGGTTTTCAGACGGCTTCCTGAGCCGCTCGATAAGCCGCTCGCCGAGTTCGATCTTGCGCTCGGCAGGCACCCGTTCGAGCGACGCTTCGAGGCGCAGCATATCGGCATAGCCGGACTTCGCGGGGTCGAACGGCAGCTTTGCGCGTGCCGTGCCGGCGGCCTGCATGAACGCTACGGCGTCGAGCACTTCGAGCTGCTCGCGTTCGCCGAGGCCGCCCGCTGCGCGCCGCCATAGCGTCCACCATTCCGACCAGACCTGGCTGTCGTTGATGTACTGAATGCCGTCGTCGAACAGCGACCAGAGTTGTTCGACTCGCCATTCGTCGAGCGGGTAGCCGAAGCCGGGACGCAGGCAATAGCCGGCCAGGTTCAGCCAGAGCCGCTCATGGTCCGCCGAACGGCGCCGCCGTTTGGCGCGCTCCCATAGGGCGTTGAACAGTTCGCGCAGCAGGGCGCTATTCCAGTTCGCGCGAGGACCGAGGATCTGCTCCAGTTCCGCGCGCGTACGCTTGACCTCTTTGGGGTCGACCTTCTGCGACCGCGAGCCGAACGTGCGGTCGATCAGTTCGAGCGCGCGGGGCAGGGCAGGATGAGGCGCTGCGCCGGAGACCGTGACCTTGGCCTCGCCGCGGCGCAACTGGAATTCGAGCAGCCAGCGCTGCGCGGCGTCGCCGGCGTCGATACAGTGCACGTCGAGCGTGCCCACTTCGGTCAGCGAGGCGACGAGCTGGACCGGCGTTTCACCGGACTGGCCGGCCTCGCGCGGCGGCACGACCGTGGCGATCGGCGGCAGGCGCACGAACTCGCCCAGCGCAAGCTCGGCGATTTCGCCCGCTTGCCATTTCGCGTCAGATACTGAGGAGACCAGATGAAACTGGACCGGATGCCCCAGCCGTAAAGCGAACGTGCGGTCCGCCAGATGAATCTCTCGACCTTCCTCGGTGCCGCGCGGCAGGACGCAGACACCGCGTAGCGCCTCACCGTCTTCATCGAGCACGAGGAAGTAGCTGCGCGGCGAACCGCCGCCGATTCGCGGCGCGCGACCCGCACGCGCCAGCGCATAGGCCACCGCGCCGCGCGCGACCGCGACGTCGGGATTGTCGTTGTGCAGGACATGCAGCGGCGCGCCGCGCCACGCGCCTAGCGTGCCGGCGAGGCGCCCGGTAAGCGCCGGCGCACGGAACACGCCGCCGTTGAGCAGCAGCGTGTCGGGCACGGGTAACGCGTCGTCGTCGGCAGGCCCTGTTGTGTCCAGGGCTTCGCGCGATTGCGCCGCGAGCCGGCCCAGAAACGCGGCGACGTGGCGGGTAATGGCCGGATCGCTAGCATAGGGCAAACCGAATTCCACGATTGCGCCACGCGGACGTCCCGGCCGCGCATCCGCGGCAACGCTCGGGAAAAAACCGTCGACGATGATCTGTTCGACTTCCTCGCGCGTGATTTCCGCCGTGCGCGCTCCGCCGATCAGCTTCGACCCCGAACCCAGCAGCGTAATCGACGCGGATTGCGGTGCTTCGGCGCCGAGCAGTTGCTCTTTGGCGCCACGGCAGCGTTCGACGAGTTGCGAGAGGCTCGCCGCCGATAGCCGCGATTGCGGCGTCGACAGACGGCTCTCGGCCAGATGCGCCAGCGCGAGGTCCATGTTGTCGCCGCCGAGCATCAGGTGGTTGCCCACGCCGACGCGCGTCAGTTGCGGCTGACCGTCCTGCATCTGCACCTTGATCAGGGTGAAGTCGGTGGTGCCGCCGCCCACGTCGCAGATCAGCACGAGCCGCGTGTCGGCGAGTTCGGCGCCGAGCGAGCCGCGATGCCGGAACAGCCAGTCGTAGAAGGCCGCTTGCGGCTCTTCCAGCAGCCGCAGCTTCGGTAACTGCGCGATGCGTGCCGCTTCGAGCGTCAGTGCGCGGGCGCCGTCGTCGAACGAGGCGGGCACGGTGAGCACGACATCCTGCTGTTCAAGCGGCGCGTGCGGAAAGCGCTGGTTCCACGCCGCGCGCACATGGGCCAGATAGCTGGCGCTGGCGGTGACGGGGGAGACTTTGTGCACGTCGTCGCCGGCACCCCAGGGGAGAATCGGCGCGGTGCGATCCACTGAGGCATGCGAAAGCCAGCTTTTCGCGCTGGCGACGAGCCGGCCCGGCACCTGTGCGCCAAGGCTGCGTGCGAGCCGGCCGATTACTACGGGCTGCTCAACATTCGGATCAAGCGCCTCGCCCGCACCCACCTGCGCACCCGACCACGGCAGTTGCACATCCCCCGCGCTCAATTCCCCTTGCGCCGCGTGATACCGCACGGACGGCAGCAAGGGCCGCGCGGCGACCTCGCCGGGACTGACGAGCTGATCGATCTCGAAGACGCGGATGTCCTCGGAGCCCGCCTCTCCATACGCGACGACCGTATTGCTCGTGCCCAGATCGATCCCGACGATGTACTGCTTCATCTCGGTCAGGCGTGGGCGTTGCCGCGGACGTCGAACTCGACTTTCCAGCGCTCGCCGGTGCCGCGCGGGATGGCTTCCAGTTCGAGCGTGCCGGCTTCGGTCACGCGCGCATGCAGCTTGACAGCGACGATCTCGCCGGGGCTGCGGCCTTCAGTCGGCAAGGTGGCCTCGATCTCGTCGAGTTCCTGCAGTTCTTCCGGCGACCAGTAGTCGAGCAGCGTGCCGACCTGGTCCTGACGACGCACCGACGAACCGAAGAAGCGGAAGTGCACCGGCTCGCCTACTACGAGACCAAACTCCTGCGCGGGCAGCTCTGCATCGGTTCCTTCTTCCATGCCGAACGGCGCCACGCACAGCGCCTGGATGGGCGGTTCGAGACCGGGCACAGCGGGCATGGCGGATTCGACCGCGATATAGAACGCCCGCGCAATGCCGCCGCGAATCCGCACACCCTGGCCGCGCTTCACGTAGCCGTAGTAGGCCGCGCCGCGTGCGACCGCGAGGTCGAGGTCCGCGCCTTCCAGCAGACGCGCGGGCGCCGCGCCTTCTGCCGCGAGCCAGCCGTTGAGCGTCTGCAGAATGCGCTCCACCAGCAGCGGCGACTTGAACACGCCGCCGTTGAACAGCACGGCGGTGGGATGCAGGAAGCTGGCGCCTTCCGGTTGAGCGTTTGGCAGACCGGAGAGTTCGGCCAGTGCCGCGACTTGACGGCCGAGGAACGCTGCCAGATGACGCGTGACGGCGGCATCCTGCGCGTACGGCAAGCCCAATTGCGTCAAGCCTGCGCGAGCGCGGCTCACCGGCCGCGCGGCGCTGTCCACTTGCGGAAAGAAGCCTTCGAGAATCGTCTGCGTGAGTTCGGCGCGGGTCAGTTCGGTGCGGATCGAGCCGCCGATCAGCTTGGCGCCGCGGCTCGGCACGACGAGCGGCACGGTGTCGGTGGCGGCGTCGGTGAGGAGCGTCTCCTTGGCCGCGCGGCAGGCGTAGGTCAGCGCACGCAGTTGCCACGGATCGGGTTGCGTGCCCTGGGCGGCCAGCTTGCGCGCCACCACGTGGGCCAGCGCCAGGTCCATGTTGTCGCCGCCGAGCAGGATGTGCTCGCCCACGGCAACGCGATGCAGTTCGAGGTTGCCCTCGCGTTCGATCACCGCGATCAACGACAGGTCAGTCGTGCCGCCGCCGACATCCACTACGAGGATGATGTCGCCCACGCGCACCTGCTTGCGCCATTGGCCGCCGCTCTTCTGGATCCAGCTATACAGCGCGGCCTGCGGCTCTTCGAGCAGCGTCATGCCTGCGTAGCCGGCGGCCTGGGCTGCTTCGGCAGTCAGCTCGCGGGCAGCGGGATCGAACGACGCAGGAATCGTGACGGTAATTTCCTGCTCGCTGAACGGCGCATCGGGATGCCCATGATCCCAGGCTTCGCGCAGATGCGTGAGGTAGCGAATCGACGTCTCGAGCGGCGACACGCGGCTTACTTCGGGCGGCGCGTCGTTCGGCAGAATCGCGGCGCGGCGATCGACACCCGGGTGGCACAGCCAGCTCTTGGCGCTCGAGACGAGGCGGATCGGCGTGCCCGCGCCGCGGCTGCGCGCCATTTCGCCGACTGCGAAGTCACGCGCGCCGGTCCATGGCAGACCGAGGTCGAAGGGCGCGAGTTCGCTCGCATGCGGCAGATAGAGGAACGACGGCAGCAAGGGCAGATCGTCGATCGTGGCCGGTGCCGTGAGCTGGGTGATGGGCAGCACGTCCTGGGTGGTCTTTTCGCCGTCGCTGCCGGCGAAGTCGACATACGAGAGGGCGCAATGGGTCGTGCCCAGATCGATCCCGATCGAGTAACGCGGCTCGCTCATAGCTCCACCTCGGCTGCTGCGATCACGGACGCGTCGTGGCTCGCGGCCAGCTTCGGCAGCCGCACGTCGTCGACACGCCAGCCGCGATGGCTGAGGCTGCCGGTAAACGGCGCCTTGCCGACGACGTTGCCGGTCAGACGGACGGCGGTGGCATCGAAGCCTTCGGGCAGCGTCACGCGGCTGCCTTCGGCTTCCTCGCGCACCGGGCGAATCGTGAAGTGCTCGCGCAGCACGGTGCGGCAGCCGCCGTGCACGACACGGGCGGCGGCGCCGATGTCGGCGTCCGAGTAGCCGGCCACGTCTTCTTCGACGAAGTCGATAAAGCGCGCATCGCGCTGCAGCAGGCCGAGCAGTTGGAGCGCGGCATCCGGGCTGGCCTGCTTCAGCGCCGGCGCTGCGGGTTGCGGAGCAGGCGTGGGTGCGGGTGCAGGTGCAGCAACCGGTGCGGGCGTGGCCACCGGGGCCTGCGTGACGGGCGCGCCGCTGCGCAGGCGCTGTACGCGGGCGGCGAACTCGCCGTCGCCCAGAATGCTGAAGAACGTTCCGACGGCTAGCGAAATCCGGCCGAGGAAAGACACGTTCGAGTCGGTCATAAAGTGGCTCCTGAGGGCTCTGTTAAAGGACGAGCTGTCCTCGGGCGATGCCGGCTCGAGCCGGGGTCGCCGCGGGTTATCGGGTTGCGGACGTCGATGCGCGACACGCGTCATCGGTTGGCTTGGCGGCCCAGGTTGGGCATGGCCCAGTGGGCCTCATCCCGTATTTTACCTTTCGGGCGCGACGGCATCGGCCAAAGGCCGCAATGGAGGGACGAGGAGGGGGCTCAGGAGGGGGCGTGTGCCCACGATGACGCACGCAGAGATGCAACGTGGACGCTATGCTGCACTGCGGTCGAAGCAGGGTCGCTGGACGTGTAGTGCCGTCAACATCGGGAAATCACTCATGAAGGATTCACCACATTCGCCGATAAAATGTGAGCGTATTCGTAGTTAGCTGGGTCACGCGGCGGTCGGCGCCGCAGTTCATCCCCGGGCCGCGCTAGAAACGGACGCAACCGGTCGCAGGTGTTGGCCGGTACCTCATTGCGAAGCTCGCCTGTGCCGCCTGATCGTCGATCGATCATCAGGTCTGTGCCAGGCGGGCTTTATTTCTTTGCGGTGCTGCTGCGATGCTGCTGCGGCGGTCAGCGGATCGACCGTTGCAGCCGCAACGATTCGATGCGCCTAGTCGACCGCGACGCCATACGCCGGCGCATTTTCCGCAGCGTCAAGCGAGGCGAGCGATTCGAGGGCGAGGCCCTTCGTTTCGATGCCCATCACCCAGACCGCGAGCGCGGCCACGGCAAACGACAGCGCGCCCAGCGTAAAGACGCCGCCCTGGCCGAACACCGGCAGCACCACACCCACCGCATACGGCCCGATCAACGAACCGACCCGGCCAATCGCCGAGGCGAAGCCCGAACCGGTTGCGCGTGCGCCCGTGCCGTACAGCTCGGGCGTGTAGGTGTAGAGCACGGCCCACATGCCAAACAGGAAGAACTGCATCAACAGCCCCGCGCAGATCAGCAGGCTGACGCTATCCGCATGCAGTGCGGTCTGTCCGTAGAGGAACGCCATGATCCCGCCGCCGACCAGCGAAACGATGCAGGTCGGCTTGCGTCCCCAGCGTTCGACCAGCCACGCCGCGCACAGAAAACCCGGTACGCCGCCAAGCGAGATCAGCATGGTATAGAGCACGGACTTCGTCACGGCGAAGCCGGCTTGCTGCATCAGCGCACCGAGCCACGAGGTGAGGCCGTAGAAGCCGAGCAAAGCGAAGAACCACAGCAGCCACACCATGATGGTGCGCTGACGGTACGCCGCGCTCCAGATCTCGCGGAACGCACCCTGCTTCGAGGCGGGCGCAGGCTCGGCGAGCATCGACGGTGCGGGCAGCCACGTGAGACCGTTGGCCTTCATCACTTTCGCTTCGATGCCGGCAAGAACGGCGTCCGCCTCATCCGGCTTGCCGTGATGTTCGAGCCAGCGAGGCGACTCGGGCACTACGCGGCGTACGATCAGCACAAACACCGCCGGAATCGCGAGCAGTGCAAACACCGTGCGCCAACCGAATTGCGGCAACACGAAGTACGAGACGATGCCGGCCGTGATGAAGCCGAGCGGCCAGAAGCCGTCCATCAACGCAACCAGCCTGCCACGCGAGGCAGCGGGTACAAACTCGGAGAGCAGGGTCTGCGCAATCGGAAACTCCATCCCCATGCCGATGCCTAGCAGCACGCGGTAGACAATCAGCGCATCGACGGAATGCGCGGTCGAACACAGATACGACGCGATCCCCCACAGCACCATGCTCCACTGGAACACCGGACGGCGTCCGAAACGGTCGGCGAGCAATCCCGCAACCGCGGCGCCCAGCACCATGCCGAAGAAGCTTGCGCTCGCAACCAGTCCGGCCATCGCGCTGGAGAGTTTGAATTCGGTCTTGATCGAACCGAGCACGAAGGTCATCGTGCCGAGGTCGATCGAATCGAAGAAAAACGCCGCGGCAATGATGATAAAAATGGTCCGGTGATAGCCGGAAAACGGCAGGCGTTCGAGACGCGCTGCGGCACTGGGACGGGCGGGAGACAAAACGCTGGGCGAAGCGGCGCTCGGCATGGCATCCTCTGAATGGATGGTTCGAAGACCTTACGACCCGTTTGGATTCGAGGTCTGGTTCATTTCAGTAGACTTGACCATTAAAGGCCGACATAGAACGAAATCGGCATTCGGATGGAACGGGCGCGCCATGTTGCGCCGCCCGGACATGGCGCGCCCTGCCGCTCACTCCACGTGCACGGCATTTTCCTGCATGAGGCTCGTCGAACGTGCAGACGTGCCGCGTGCCGGTGCACCGGCGGCCACGAAGTAGGGCGTATCGACCCGTGCCAGTGCAGTGCGGCCGCGAATGCGGTCGGCGATCTTTTCGGCGAGCATGATGGTCGGCGCGTTCAGGTTGCCGGTGGTGATGCGCGGCATGATCGACGCGTCCACCACGCGCAAACCTTCCAGGCCATGCACGCGGCCTTCGTTGTCCACCACGGCCATCTCGTCGTAACCCATCGCGCACGAACACGACGGGTGATACGCCGTTTCGGCGCGGGCCCGCACGAAGGCGTCGATCTCCGCGTCGCTTTGCAGTTCCGCGCCGGGGCTCAGTTCGCGGCCGCGGAAACGGTCGAGTGCTGGCTGGCGGATGATCTCGCGAGTTATGCGGATGGCGTCGCGGAACTCGCGCCAGTCCAGCGCTTCAGCCATGTAGTTGAAGAGAATCGACGGATGCTCATGCGGATCGCGCGAGCGCAGCTTGACGCGTCCCCGGCTGGGCGAGCGCATCGAACCGACGTGCGCCTGGAAGCCGTGCATCTTGATCGCATTGGTGCCGTTGTAGTTGATCGCCACCGGCAGGAAGTGATATTGGATGTTCGGCCACGGATCGTCGTCGCGCGTGCGGATAAAGCCGCCCGCTTCGAAGTGGTTGCTCGCGCCGATACCGGTGCCCCTGAGCATCCATTCGAGCCCGATGGCCGGCTGGTTGTGCAGCAGCAAGGCAGGGTAGAGCGAGACGGGTTCCTTGCACTCGTACTGCATGTACATCTCGAGGTGGTCCTGCAGATTCTGGCCTACGCCAGGCAGATCGAGTATCAGCGGAATGTCCAGTTCGCGCAGCCACGCAGCGGGGCCCACGCCCGAGCGCTGCAGGATTTGCGGCGAGGCGATCGCGCCGCCGCACAGCAGCACTTCGCGGCGCGCGTAGGCAGCGACGCTCGTGCCGCCATGCAGATAAGCGACACCGTTGGCGCGCTTGCCCATGAACAGGATGCGATCGGTAGTAGCGTGCGTGACGATGGTCAGGTTCGGCCGCCGGCGCGCCTGGTCCAGATAGCCGCGCGCCGTGCTGGCGCGCCGGCCATGCGCGGTCACCGTGCGATCCATCGGGCCGAAGCCTTCCTGTTGATAGCCGTTCAGATCGTCGGTTCGCGGATAGCCGGCCTGCACGCCCGCTTCCACCATCGCGCCGAACAGCGGATTCGCGCCGGGCTTGCTGGTGGTCACGTGAACCGGGCCGTCGCCGCCGTGATACGCGTTCGGGCCAACGTCGCGCGTTTCCGCCTTCCTGAAGTACGGCAGGCAGTCGAGGTAACTCCAGTTGTCGAGGCCTTTGCGTTCGGCCCAGCCGTCGTAATCGAGTGCGTTACCGCGGATGTAACACATGCCGTTGATCAGCGACGAGCCGCCGAGACCTTTGCCGCGCCCGCATTCCATGCGGCGGTTGTTCATGTGCGGTTCGGGTTCGGTTTCGTAGGCCCAGTTGTAGCGCCGTCCTTGCAACGGATAGGCGAGCGCGGCGGGCATCTGCGTGCGGAAGTCGAAACGGTAGTCGGGGCCGCCTGCTTCGAGCAGCAGCACCGTGACGTCCGCGTCTTCGGTCAGGCGCGTAGCCAGTACATTGCCCGCCGAGCCCGCGCCGATCACGATGTAGTCGTACTCTTTCGCTGCCATGCTGCGCCTCCTCAAAACACCGGCTGGTACTTGCCCAGTTCGACCTGGATGGACTTGATGCGCGTGTAGTGTTCGAGCGTCGTGATGCCGTTCTCGCGGCCCACGCCCGACTGCTTGTAGCCGCCCACCGGCATTTCCGCCGGCGATTCGCCCCATGTGTTGATCCAGCAGATGCCGGCTTCGAGGCGGTGAATGACGCGGTGCGCCCGCGAGAGATTTTCGGTGACGACACCGGCCGCGAGGCCGTAGATCGTATGATTGGCGCGGGCGATCACCTCGTCCTCAGTGGCAAAGGTCAAAAGGCTCATCACCGGGCCGAAGATTTCTTCGCGCACGATCTTCATCTCGTCGCGGCAATCCGCGAAGACCGTGGGCTGCACATACTGGCCGCGGGCATAATCGCCTTCGAGCAAACGGGCGCCGCCCGCTACCAGACGCGCGCCTTCGCGCTTGCCGCTTTCGATGTAGCCCAGTACCTTGTCGAGTTGCAGCGCGCTCGCGAGCGGCCCGAAGTTGGTGGCGGGATCGGACGGCTTGCCCACGCGGATGCGCTTCACCCGTTCGAGCACCTTCGCTTCGAAGGCCTGCTGCACCGCTTGATGGACGAACACACGCGTGCCGTTCGTGCAGACCTGGCCGGCGCTAAAGAAATTCGCGGTGACGGCGATATCCGCGGCGCGGTCGAGGTCGGCGTCGTCGAATACGATCAGCGGCGACTTGCCGCCGAGTTCCATCGTCACTTCCTTCAAGGACGAAGCGCCCGCGAGCGACATCACTTTCTTGCCCGTTTCGACGCCGCCCGTGAACGAGATCTTGGCGATGCCTTCGTGCCCGGCAAGCAAGGCGCCCACTTTGCCGTCGCCCTGCACGACGTTGAATACGCCAGGCGGCACGCCGGCTTCCAGATAGATTTCGGCCAGCTTCGCGGCGGACAGCGGCGTGATTTCGCTCGGCTTGAAGATCATGGCGTTGCCGGCTGCGAGTGCAGGGGCGGACTTCCAGCAGGCAATCTGGATCGGATAGTTCCAGGCGCCGATGCCGGCTGTGACGCCCAGCGGCTCGCGACGTGTATACACGAACGACTCGGCGCGCAGCGGAATCTGCTGGCCTTCGATGGCGGTGGCGAGCCCCGCGTAATACTCGATGACGTCCGCGCCCGTGACGATATCCACGGCGCGCGTTTCGGCGACCGGCTTGCCGGTATCGAGCATTTCAAGCTCGGCGAGTTCGTCGTTGCGCTCGCGCAGCAAGTCTACTGCGCGGCGCAGGATGCGCGAGCGTTGCATCGCGGTCAGCGCGGCCCATGCGCGCTGGCCTTCCTGCGCGGATTGCACGGCACGCTCGACATCCGCGGCGCTCGCCTGCTGCACGGTGGCGAGTTTTTCGCCGGTGGCGGGATCGAAGGTGTCGAAGGTGACGCCGCTGGTGGCGTCGACATACTCGCCGCCGATGTAGAGACGTTGCAGGCCAAACGAGGGCATCAGGTTTCTCCTTGAAGGCGTGAGACAGTGCGTGGCTTTACTGCAGGCACATCAGGTGTGAGAGGTCACGCCTCGGGCGCAAGCAGCATGTCGATGTAGTCGTTCGCGAGCCGCAGGGCCGCTTTGGTGTCGAACGGATCGCCGGAGAGCGCGCCGCGCAACCACAGCCCGTCGATCATCGCGGCCAGGCCGCTGGCCGCGCGCCGTGCCTGGGCGCGCGGCAAGGTTTTGGCAAATTCCGCGCACAGGTTGGAAAACAGCCTGCGCGTATTGACGCGTTGCAGGCGCCGTAACTGCGGCTCATGCATGCTCTGCGTCCAGAATGCGAGCCACGTTTTCATCACCGGGCCGCTTAACTGGCTGACGTCGAAATTGCCCGCCACGATGGCGCGCAAACGCGCGCGCGGCTGCGCTTTCGCTGCAACGCGCCGGCGCGTGGTGGCCGCCCACAGATCGCGCAGGATATGCCGCATGGTGGCTTCGAGCAGGCCGTCCTTGTCGCCGAAGTAGTGGCTGACGATGCCGGTTGAAATCCTGGCACGCTGCGCTACCGAGGCCAGCGTGGTACCCGCCAGTCCCGCTTCGTCGATGCTTAAAAGGGTGGCGTCGATCAATTGCGCGCGACGCACTTCGCGCATTCCGACTTTGGGCATGTCTCTCAGGCTCTGGCGTCGAAAGACCTCACTCTAGCGGTTTTTTATTGATCGTTCAATCAATGAAAAATGCCTTGCGAACCGCTTTGTCGGTTTGGGGAAAGCTCATGTCGGGTTTTGCACACTTGTCGCAGGGGCTCAGGGAATACGCTCGAATCAGCGGCGTTTGCCGGATGCCGTGGCGAACAGCGCTGCTGATCAGGCAGCAAACCAGACAGCAAATCGAGCAGCTAGACGAACATGGAGACGAGACAATGAGCAGCAATCGCGGTGTGGTGTATCTGGGTGAGGGCAAGGTTGAAGTGCGACCGATCGACTATCCGCGGATGGTCGATCCGAGTGGCCGCGAAATCGGTCATGGCGTGATTCTGAAGGTAGTGTCGACCAATATCTGCGGCTCCGATCAGCATATGGTGCGCGGCCGCACGACGGCTGAGGTCGGGCTGGTGCTGGGCCATGAAATCACCGGCGAGGTGGTGGAACTGGGCCGCGACGTCGAGACGCTGAAGATCGGCGATCTGGTTTCGGTGCCGTTCAACGTAGCCTGCGGCCGCTGTCAGACCTGCAAGGAACAGCATACCGGCGTGTGCCTGAACGTGAATCCGTCGCGTGCGGGCGGGGCGTATGGCTACGTGGATATGGGTGGCTGGATAGGCGGACAGGCCGAATACGTGCTGGTGCCCTACGCGGATTTCAATTTGCTGAAGTTTCCGGATCGCGATCGTGCGATGGAAAAAATCCGCGACCTGACGTGTCTGTCCGATATCTTGCCGACCGGTTATCACGGCGCGGTGATGGCGGGCGTGAAGCCGGGCGCGACGGTGTATATCGCCGGGGCGGGTCCGGTCGGCATGGCTGCTGCTGCGTCCGCGCGTTTGTTGGGCGCGGCATGCACGATCGTCGGCGACATGAACGCGGAACGGCTCGCGCATGCGCGTGCGGTGGGCTTCGAAACCGTCGACCTGTCGCTCGATGCGACGCTCGGCGAGCAGATCGCGCACATACTCGGCAAGCCGGAAGTGGATTGCGCGGTCGACTGCGTCGGCTTCGAGGCGCACGGTCACGGCAGCCATGGACATCACGAGGAAGCGCCCGCGACCGTGCTGAATTCGCTGATGGACATTACGCGGGTGGCCGGCGCCATCGGCATTCCGGGCCTCTATGTGACCGACGATCCGGGCGCCACCGACCCGGCCGCCCGCAAGGGCAGCCTGAGCATCCGCTTCGGCCTCGGCTGGGCGAAGTCGCACTCGTTCCATACCGGGCAGACGCCGGTCATGAAATACAACCGCAATCTGATGCAGGCGATTCTGTGGGACCGCTTGCCGATTGCGGATATCGTCAACGTGACGGTGGTATCGCTCGATGAAGCGCCGGAAGGCTACCGCAAGTTCGACGGCGGGGCGCCGCGCAAGTTTGTGATCGACCCGCACGGGTTGCTGAAGGCGGCGTAAGCAAGTGAGGGCCGCCTGAGTGGGACTGCCCGCTGCGGTGCTTTTCAACCCAGCGGGCAAGTTAGCAGCCCAAACGATGGCCCATCCGGAAAGCGTCTGTGCAAAGCGCCGTTGGCGCGGGCAGCGTGGACAGGATATGCTTCGCTAACCGGATTGGCGCGCACGGGGCGGGCTCGCGGCCCGACACGATTCGTGCCTGTCTGAGGCGATAAAGCGGATCGAGACTGGACGGAAGCCCGAAATGCGCGCCGACGGATCCACGACCCGAGGCCCGCGTCCATGCCGCCAAGCCGCTTTCTCTTGCCACCGCAGCCACCGATGCTCGCGCCCGGCATCCTCCACAGCAATTTCAGCGTACACGGCGATGCCCGTCAGAGCTTCCTGGCCTGGCAGGAGCGCATGAGTCCGGTCTTCGACATACGGCCCGCCACGAAGCAGGGCGAGGAGCGCTTCGACGCGGCGCTCACCCGTTACTCGGTCGACGATGTGAGCCTGTTCGACTTCCTCACCGGCCCTAACCTGGCGGTGCGCTCGTTGGGGCGCGTCTCGACGGAAAGCATTCACGACGTCAGCTTCAGCATCTTCCTGGAAGGCGAGCGGGGGCAGTTCCTCGGCGGCAAGCAAAGGTCCGACGCGCCGCGCGTGCCGTCCGTGCCGGGCATCCTCGCATTGGACATGGATCAGCCGTGCACCGTGCGCAGTTTCCAGGGGCGAATCCTGCTGCTGTTCGTGCCGCGCCTCTTGATTGAACGATCGTTTCCCGATGCCGCTTCGCTGCATGGCCGTTGGGTTGAGGCGACGACGCCTCTGATGCGTACGCTGATCGCGCATCTGGTGGCGCTCAACCGGCAGATCGCCGGCCTGAGCAAGGAAGAGGCGTATCAGTCCTTGCTCACGGCGATCGAACTCCTCGCTGCGGCTTTCAGCCGGCAGGCGGGGCTTTCCGGCAACGCCCGCGCGGCGGTGCGTGCCGCGGTGTATGGGCAGGTGCGGCGCTTTGTCGAGGCCAATCTGCACGACCCGGATCTGACGCCGGAGAGCGTGCTGGCGTCGCTGCATCTGTCGCGCGCCAGCGTGTACCGTCTGTTCGAGCATGAGGGTGGGCTTGCCGCGTATATCCGCAGCCGCAGGCTTTTGATGGCGGCCGATGAACTGGTCCGCTTTCCGCATCTCTCGGTGCAGGATATTGCCTCGGGGCTGGGCTTTAATGACGCGTCGAGTTTTACGCGCGCTTTCCGGCGTGCGTTCGATATCGCGCCGCGTGAATTGCACGGCTATGCGCCCTTGCTCAGGCGCGAACCGGCGAGACGATCGCGCCATGCCTCCTGGCCCGTTGGCGGGAGTTCAGCCTGGCAGGCGTGAGCAGTCCACGCTCATCCGCACGCACCCACCTCTCCGCACGCCGTGCAAAAGTCGCAACCGTCCTTGCGAATCACCGCATTGGCGCCACAGGTGCCACATTTGCGGCCCAGCATCGTGCGCAACTGGTTGAGGCCTTCGGTGTCGGGGGATGCGTCATCGTTGTGGGACGTCACGGTGGTGGGAGCGGAGGTAGAGGCAGCAGGCGCCGCCGCGACCTGCTCATGTCCAATCCGGGCCAGCACGCGCGACGGCACCTGATTGCCCTCGGCATCCAGAAAGCCGCGCCGGTGGAGGATCTGCTGGATCGCGTACGCCAGCGCCGCAACTTCCGAATCGTGCCACAGCGGCGAGCGGTGGCCGTCGAGCCGTTGCACGTCGCCTAACCGCACCTGGCCACGATCCCACGACACCTTGCGCAGGTCCTGCAGATTGCGCGCCACAAAACCGCCGCGCGCGGCCAGCGACAGCGAGCGCATCTGCGCGGTGATCCACTGCTGCGATTCGTCGCGCTGACCCACCGGAATGAAGAAGTCGATAGGCCGCTCGATCGTCACGTCCTCGCCCGCGAGGCGCCCCGTGACTTCCATGAACGACACTGCGACATACAGCGATTTCTTGCCGGCCTGGGTGAGGTATTCGACCTTTTCGATAATCGCCGGGAGTTCGCCCTTGGGGCGATGATCGATGGCGATACGCAGCGGGTCGAGATCCGCTTCGGTGAGCGAATCATCGGGCTGTTGTGGCGCCACGCTCAGCACCGCGCCGAGCGTTTCGTTGGGACGATACGTGGCGAGGCCCTTGAGGCCGTTTTTCCATGCGTCGAAGTAGAGGCTCTCGAACGCTTCGAATGGGTAATCGGCGGGCACGTTCACCGTCTTCGAGATCGACGTGTCCACGTAAGGCTGCACGGCGGCCATCATGTCGAGGTGGTCGCGCGCCGACATTTCCAGGGCGCTGACGAAGTAGTCGGGCAAGGCCTCGACATCGCCGCCCAGTTCGCGGTACAGGCGATACGCGTAGTCTTCCACCGCGAACGATTCGCGGCTGCCGTCGGCCATCACCTTCATGCGCGTGTAGGTCCACGAAAAGGCCGGCTCGATGCCGTTCGAGGCGTTGTCGGCAAACGCGAGGCTCACCGTGCCGGTTGGCGCGATGGACAGCAGATGGCTGTTGCGGATGCCGTCGCGGCGGATCGCGTCCTTGATGTCGTCGGGCAGGCGCGAAGCGAAGGTGCCGTCTTCCAGATAGCGCTTGGCGTCGAACAGCGGAAACGCGCCGCGCTCGCGCGCGAGTTCGACGGAAGCGCGGTACGCCTCGTCGCGCATCAGGCGGGCAATGCGCACCGCCAGTTCGCGGCCTTCGGGCGAGTTATAACGCAGGCCGAGCATCACGAGCGTATTGCCGAGGCCCGTGAAGCCCACGCCGATGCGCCGCTTGGCGCGCGATTCGTCGTACTGCTCGGACAGGGGCCATAGCGTCACATCCAGCACGTCGTCGAGAAAACGCACCTGCGTGCGGGTGCTGTTCGCGAGCGCATCCCAGTCGAACGAGGGCGTGCCGCCTTTGCCTTGCGCAAACGGGTCGCGCACGAAGCGCGTCAGATTGAGCGGTCCGAGATTGCAGCAGCCATAGGGCGGCAGCGGTTGCTCGCCACAGGGATTGGTGGCGCGAATCGTTTCGACCGCGCGCAGGTTGTTGTCCTCGTTCATCCGCGAGATGAACACCACGCCGGGTTCGGCCACGTCGTAAGTGGAGCGCATGATGCGGTCCCAGATCGCTCGGGCCGGTTTCTCGCTGTAAACCCACAAGCCGTCTTCGCGCTGCTGCATGTCGTTGGCGGCGCGCAATGCCGGCGAAGGCTCGGCGCGATGCACGAGTTGCCACGGTTGATTCTGCTCGACCGCGCGCATGAATTCGTCCGTGACGGCGACCGATACGTTGAAGTTGTTCCAGCGGCCCTTTGAATGCTTGGCTTCGATGAATTCGAGCAGATCCGGATGGTTGCAGTCGAGCACGGCCATCTGCGCGCCGCGCCGCGAGCCCGCGCTTTCCACCGTGCGGCACGATGCGTCGAACACATCCATATAGCTGCACGGACCGGAGGCCGACGAATTGGTGGTGTGAACGCGCGCGCCTTTGGGGCGGATCGCCGAGAAGTTATAGCCGACGCCGCCACCGCGGCGCATCGTTTCGGCCGCCTGCAGCAGCGCGACATAGATGCCCGGCAGGCCTTGCTCGTCGACGCCCTGGATGCTGTCGCCGACCGGTTGCACGAAGCAGTTGATGAGCGTCGCCGCGATACCCGTGCCCGCCGCGCTCATGATGCGGCCGGCGCCGAGCGCGCCATGGCGCAGGTTCTCTACAAAACGGGCTTCGATGGTCTCGCGCAGGGCAGCGGGTTCCGCCATCGCGACACCACGGGCGACGCGCCGGTAGACGTCGTCGGCGCTTTGCTCGTCGCCTTTGGCGTACTTTTCCAGCAGGACGTCGAGCGAGAATTGTTGCGGCGCAACCAGCAGCCGGGGTGCGGAGGGAGTGGGGCGGGTTTCAATGCTGTCGTCTGCCATGGCCCAGCCTTTAACGGCGCCGCAGCTTGCGCAGCGCGATGGTGGAAAGCAGTCACTCTAGCGGGGTGTGGGCGTCGCCGGGGTGACATGCCGCAACGAACTCACCATAGCTTACGCGACGCCTCGCCACAATCCAAGACATGGCGGCCGAAGGGGTTATAGACGTAAAGAAGCCGCGCTAAACGGCGCGCGGCTTGATGGAATCCAAAGATGGCCGAGTAAGGTCCGGCTCAGGCCTGCAGTGCGATACCGAGCGGTGCGCCCGGCGGCATGGTGTGGGCCAGCGGCGCAACCTGCTTGCGCCGTTCACGCGTGGGTGCGGTGCCGAAGGCGTCGCGATAGCTTTTGCTGAAGTGACACGCCGACTGGAAGCCGCATGCCATCGTGATGTGCATGATGGACATGTCGGTCTGCAGCAGCAACTCGCGGGCGCGCCGCAAACGCAAGGTCAGGTAGTAATGCGTCGGCGTCATGCCGAGGTGCTCGCGGAACAGGCGCTGCAATTGCCGTTGCGACATGTTGGCGAGGCGCGCGAGCTCTTCGCGCGACAACGGCTCCTCGATGTTGTTCTCCATCAGTGCGATCACTTCGAACAGCGACTTGTTCGCCGAGCCGAGTCGCGCGACGAGCGGCATGCGTTGCTGCGCGTTGGTATCGCGCACGTGTTCGACAATGAACTGCTCGGCGATCTGCGTGACGCGTGCGGTGCCGACGCGCGCCGCAATCAGGTTGAGCATCATGTCGAGCGGCGCAACGCCGCCGGTGCAGGTCACGCGGTCGCGGTCGATCACGAACAGTTCTTTCAGGAAGCGCGTGTCCGGAAACTCTTCCTTGAGCGCCGACATGTTCTCCCAATGGATCGCACAGGCGTAACCGGCCAGCAGCCCTGACTTGGCGAGCGCATAGGTGCCGGTGCACAGGCTGCCGAGCGCCACGCCGCCACGCGCGAAGCGGCGCAGCGTCGACAGATGGGCGGGGGTGGTTTCGCGCTGCACGTCAATGCCGCCGCACACGAACACGATATCGGGCTGGCCCACGCATTCGGCGGGACCGGTGTCGACTGCCAGACCATTGCTTGCCGTAACCGGGCCGCCGTCGGGGCTGATGATCGACCAGCGATAGAGCTGTTGTCCGCTCAGGTAGTTCGCCATCCGCAGTACTTCGATCGCATTGGTGAAGGCGATCATCGTGAAGTTCGGCAGCGGCATGAAAGCGAAGTGGGACAGCGACGCGGTGCGGTCAGGCGACATGGTGCGGGTGTTCCTTCGACTCTGTATTGTGTTGCGGCCGTCGTGAGGGGGGACGGCTCCGTCATTCTGGGTTCGAGGGCAACAAGCGTGCCATACGGCTAAACCCTGGCCTTATCAAGCGGGTTGAAAGATTGGCGGGCGCCGCCGCACCGCGCGTGTGCGGCGCAGGCACTGTTCGCGGGCGGCTCGCGCACGCAAGCAGTGCGGGCGGGCGGCGAATCGCACGACCGGTCACTTGTCCAAAACGGACTTGAATGGCGGAAAAGGCAAAGAACGCGTCTGAATTCGTAAATTGACGTTTCCGATGAGGGAGAAGAATAGAGCCGTCGGTAGCCGGTGGCAGCAGGCCAGTCAAGGGATTCACGGTGTTTCGCGGACTGCCTCCATCACTGCAATCCATTTCTCACGGAACGCCCATGTCGAACGCAAACCCCTTCTTTTCGCAGACGCTCGCCGAACGCGATGCGCCGGTCCGCAGCGCGGTGCTCAAGGAGCTCGAGCGGCAACAGTCGCAAGTCGAGCTGATCGCGTCGGAAAACATCGTGTCGCGGGCGGTACTCGAAGCGCAAGGCTCGGTGCTGACCAACAAATATGCGGAAGGGTATCCGGGCAAGCGTTACTACGGCGGTTGCGAATTCGCCGACCAGATCGAGGCGCTGGCGATCGAGCGCGTCAAGCAATTGTTCAACGCAGGGTACGCCA
Organism: Paraburkholderia sp. GAS38; assembly: GCF_050434965.1. Taxonomy (NCBI): domain Bacteria; kingdom Pseudomonadati; phylum Pseudomonadota; class Betaproteobacteria; order Burkholderiales; family Burkholderiaceae; genus Paraburkholderia; species Paraburkholderia sp. GAS38. The sequence goes on from NZ_JBNDJO010000006.1 coordinate 200,772, forward strand.
ATGTGCAGCCGCACTCGGGCGCGCAGGCCAATGGCGCCGTGATGCTGGCGCTCACGAAGCCGGGCGATACGGTGCTCGGCATGTCGCTCGACGCGGGCGGCCACCTCACGCACGGCGCAAAACCCGCGCTGTCCGGCAAGTGGTTCAACGCCGTTCAATATGGTGTGGATCGCGAGACGCTGCGGATCGACTACGACCAGGTGGAGGCGCTGGCGCATGAACATAAGCCCACGCTGATCATTGCCGGCTTCTCGGCTTATCCGCGGGTGCTCGACTTTGCGCGGTTCCGCGCGATTGCCGATAGCGTCGGTGCGAAGCTGATGGTGGATATGGCGCACATCGCCGGCGTGATCGCCGCGGGCCGCCATCCGAATCCGCTCGAACACGCACACGTTGTGACTTCAACGACCCATAAGACGCTGCGTGGCCCGCGCGGCGGTTTCGTGCTGACCAATGACGAAGACATCGCCAGGAAAATCAACTCTGCGGTCTTTCCGGGCCTGCAAGGCGGCCCGTTGATGCATGTGATCGCCGGCAAGGCGGTCGCATTCGGCGAAGCGCTGCAGGACGGCTTCAAGTCGTATATCGACAGCGTGCTGGCCAATGCCCAGGCGCTCGGCGAAGTGCTGAAGGCAGGCGGCGTCGATCTGGTCACCGGCGGCACGGACAATCACCTGCTGCTGGTGGATCTGCGTCCCAAGGGCCTGAAGGGCACCCAGGTCGAACAGGCGCTGGAGCGCGCGGGCATCACCTGCAACAAGAACGGCATCCCCTTCGATACGGAAAAGCCCACGGTCACCTCCGGCATTCGCCTCGGCACGCCGGCCGGCACGACGCGCGGTTTTGGCGTCAGCGAGTTCCGCGAGATCGGCCGCCTGATTCTTGAGGTGTTCGAAGCGTTGCGCGTGTCGCCCGAAGGCGATGCGGCCACCGAACAGCGCGTGCGCCGCGAGATCTTCGCGCTGTGCGAGCGCTTCCCGATCTACTGATTCGCCGTCACGCCCACTTACTTACGCTAAAAGCAGCGCCCCACACGCCAGCCAGATGGAGCAAACAGAATGAGCACTCTGCACGAGAACAGCATCATCATCGACGGTCTGAATATTTCGCGCTTCGATCGTTCGGTGTTCGAAGATATGCAAAAGGGCGGCATTACCGCCACGAATTGCACGGTATCGGTTTGGGAAAGCTTTAGCAAAACCGTCGACAACATCGCCTTGATGAAGCAGCAGATCCGCGAAAACAGCGAACTGCTGACGCTTGTGCGCACCACCGACGACATCCTGCGCGCCAAGAAGGAAAATCGTACGGGCGTGATTCTCGGCTTCCAGAACGCGCATGCGTTCGAGGACAACCTTGGCTATATCGAAGCCTTCGCCGATATGGGCGTCCGTGTCGTGCAGCTTTGCTACAACACGCAGAATCTGGTCGGCACGGGCTGCTACGAGCGCGACGGCGGCCTGTCCGGTTTCGGCCGCGAAGTGATCAGCGAAATGAACCGCGTCGGCATCATGGTCGATCTGTCGCACGTGGGCGGCAATACTTCTTCGGAGGCGATTGCCTTCTCGAAGAAGCCGGTGTGCTATTCGCACTGTCTGCCGTCCGGTTTGAAGGAGCACCCGCGCAACAAGTCCGACGAGCAACTGAAGGAGATCGCCGATGCGGGCGGTTTCGTCGGCGTGACGATGTTTGCGCCGTTCCTCAAGCGCGGCATCGACGCGACGGTGGAGGACTATGTCGAAGCCATCGACTATGTGGTGAATCTGATCGGCGAAGACACCGTGGGCATCGGCTCCGATTTCACGCAAGGCTATACGGTCGATTTCTTCGACTGGATCACGCACGACAAGGGCCGCTATCGCCGTCTGACGAACTTCGGCAAGGTCGTGAATCCGGAAGGCATTCGCACCATCGGCGAATTCCCGAACCTGACCGCGGCGATGGAGCGGGCCGGCTGGAGCGAGACGCGCATTCGCAAGATCATGGGCGAAAACTGGGTGCGCGTGTTCCGCGACGTCTGGGGCGCCTGAGGGGCGAGCCAGACCCACGCGGGGCGCTTCAAGCCCGCTTTGACATGCATGCATTAAACCGGCGACGGGTGCCTCGATGAGCACCCGCGATCGATACCGCTTACCCCACGGAGTAACTCGCGATGCAACCGCAACTGCCGATCGACGTCGATGCGAATACCGGCGTCTGGACCACCGATTCGCTGCCCATGCTGTACGTGCCGCGCCATTTCTTCACCAACAACCATACGGCAGTGGAAGAAGCGCTGGGCCGCGACGTCTACGCGGAGATTCTCTACAAGGCCGGCTACAAGTCGGCCTACCACTGGTGCGACAAGGAAGCGAAGCAGCACGGCATCAGCGGCATGGCGGTTTTCGAGCACTACCTGAACCGCCTGTCGCAGCGCGGCTGGGGTCTCTTCAAGATCGTCGAAGCCGACCCGGCGAGCGCGCGTGCGCGGATCGAACTGCATCATTCGTCGTTCGTGCTGGCGCAACCGGGTAAGGAAGGCAAGCTCTGCTACATGTTCGCAGGCTGGTTCGCCGGCGCCATGGACTGGGTCAACGACACCACCGAAGCGGGCAAGAACGCGCCGCGCTCGCAGTCGAAAGAAGTGCAGTGCGCCGCCGAACACCACGCGCATTGCGTATTCGAAGTGTCGCCGCTGGCTGATTAGAAACGCGTGGAAAACGCGTAAGAACCTGCTTTAACCGAACCCCGTCCGAGGTCGTCCGCGATGCGTTACCCGAATCTGTTCAAACCCTTGACGCTGAACCAGTTGACGCTGCGCAACCGCATTGTCAGCACGGCGCATGCCGAGGTCTACGCCGAACCGGGCGGTCTGCCCGGCGATCGCTATATCCGCTATTACGAGGAAAAGGCCAAGGGCGGTGTGGGGCTCGCCGTATGCGGCGGCTCGAGTCCGGTGTCGATCGATAGCCCGCAGGGCTGGTGGAAGTCGGTGAATCTCTCGACCGACAAGATCGTCGATCCGCTCGGCCGCCTCGCCGAAGCGATGCACCGCCACGGCGCGAAGATCATGATTCAGGCGACGCACATGGGCCGCCGTTCGGCGTTCCATGGCGAGCATTGGCCGCATCTGATGACGCCGTCCGGCGTGCGCGAGCCGGTGCACCGCGGCAATGCCAAGATTATCGAAGAGGAGGAGATTCGCCGCATCATCGCGGACTTTGCAGCGGCGGCAAAGCGGGTGCAGCAGGCGGGCATGGACGGCATCGAGATATCCGCCGCCCACCAGCATCTGATCGATCAGTTCTGGAGCCCGCGCACCAACTTCCGCACCGATGAATGGGGCGGCAGTTTGCAGAACCGGTTGCGCTTCGGCGTCGAAGTGCTCACTGCTGTGCGCGAAGCCGTTGGGCGCGATTTCTGCGTCGGCTTGCGCATGTGCGGCGACGAGTTTCATGAGGACGGACTCGACCACGAACAGTTGAAAGAGATCGCCCAGGCAATGTCCGAGACGGGCCTGATCGACTATATCGGCGTGATCGGCTCCGGTGCGGATACGCACAATACGCTCGCCAACTGCATGCCGCCGATGGCGTTGCCGCCCGAGCCGTTCGTGCATCTGGCGGCGGGCATCAAGTCGGTGGTGAAGCTGCCGGTGATGCACGCGCAGAGTATCCGCGATGCGGGTCAGGCCGAGCGTTTGCTGGCGAACGGCATGGTCGATCTGGTCGGCATGACCCGCGCGCAGATCGCCGATCCGCATATGGTCATCAAGATCCGCGATGGCCGCGAGGATGAGATCAAGCAGTGCGTGGGCGCGAACTACTGCATCGATCGTCAGTACAACGGTCTGGACGTGCTGTGCGTGCAGAACGCGGCGACCTCGCGCGAAGCGACGATGCCGCATGTGATCGAAAAGACCCGTGGACCGCGCCGCAAGGTGGTGGTGGTCGGCGCGGGCCCGGCGGGGCTGGAAGCGGCTCGTGTTGCGCGTTCGCGTGGCCATGACGTCGTGCTGTTCGAAAAGAACGATGCCGTGGGCGGTCAGATCATGCTGGCGGCGAAGGCGCCGCAGCGCGAACAGATGGCCGGCATTGTCCGCTGGTTCGACATGGAAACCAGACGCCTCGGCGTGGACCGGCGCCTTGGCGTCGCGGCCGACGACAAGATGATTCTCGCCGAGAAGCCCGACATCGTCGTGCTCGCCACCGGCGGTTCAAGCTTTACGCAGCAGGTGCCGGCATGGGGCGTGGCGGAAGGGCTCGCGGTCAGCTCGTGGGACATTCTCGCGGGCCGGGTCGAGCCGAAGCAGAACGTGCTCGTTTATGACGGCGTCAGCACGCATGCGGGCGCGGGCGTCGCGGACTTTATCGCCAGCCGCGGATCGAAAGTGGAGATCGTCACGCCCGACGTGAAGGTGGCGGACGACGTCGGCGGCACGACCTTCCCGATTTTCTATCGCCGCCTTTACGCCCTCGGCGTGGTGCATACGCCGAACTACTGGCTCGATCGCGTCTACGAAGAGGACGGCAAGACCATCGCCGTGCTGCGCAACGAGTACACCGAGGAGCAGGAAGAGCGCGCCGTCGATCAGGTGGTGATCGAAAACGGCAGCACGCCTAACGACGAACTCTACTGGAAGCTGAAGCCGGAATCGGTGAACCGCGGCCAGGTCGACGTGCACAAGCTGTTCGCCGCCGAGCCGCAACCTTCGCTATCCGAAGAACTGGGTAACGGCCGCTTCCTGCTGTTCCGGGTCGGCGACTGCATCTCGATGCACAACATTCACGGCGCGATCTACGACGCGCTGCGCCTCTGCAAGGACTTCTAACGATGAGCCCGGCGTTTCTCATCACCGCATTGCTGTGGGTATCGGTCGCCGGCCTTGCGTTCGCGGTCGCGAAACGTTCGTCCTACTGGCGGCTCGGACGCGCGACGGCGGCGGGCGCCTTCGGGTGGACCAACCTGTTGACCATTCCCAAGCGCTATTTTGTCGATCTGCACCATGTGGTGGCGCGCGATCCGTATATCGCGAAGACACACGTCGCCACGGCGGGTGGCGCCATTGCCGCGTTTGCACTGGTGTTCCTCAACTACGGGCTGGCGATTTACTCGCCGTGGCTCGACAAGCTGATCTTTCTTGCGGCCTTGATCATGCTGGTGGGCGCCGTATTCGTCTGGCGCCGGCGTAGCGGCGCGAAAGCGGTGCCGGCGCGTCTTTCACGCGGTCCCTGGGATACCTTACCGTGGTTGCTCGGCTCGTTCGCGCTCGGTCTGGTGCTGTTCGTGCTGGTGCCCGCCTCGGCGATGTCCGGCGGTCTTGCGGTGATTTTCGCGTTGCTGATCGCGGTGGGTGCCTTCGCGATGACGATGGGCGCGGCGCGCGGCGGTCCGATGAAGCATGCGTTGGCCGGCTTGCTGCATCTCGCGTTTCATCCGCGCCAGGAGCGGTTTGCCGGTCACGGTAACGAGCGTGCCGACGCCACGCCGCCCACTGCGCTGAAAACTCCGGTACTCGAGCAGAACGAATACGGGGTGGGCAAGCCGGTGGAATTCCGCTGGAACCAGTTGCTCAGTTTCGATGCCTGCGTGCAATGCGGCAAGTGCGAAGCAGCCTGTCCGGCGTTTGCCGCCGGCCAGCCGCTCAATCCGAAGAAGCTGATTCAGGATCTGGTCACCGGCATGGTGGGCGGGTCGGATGCGGCCTATGCCGGCAGCCCGACACCTGGTCTGGCAGTTGGGCAGCATTCCGGTGAGCCGGATCGGGCCATCGTTTCGAGCCTGATCGAAGCGGACACGCTGTGGTCTTGCACCACCTGCCGTGCCTGTGTGCAGGAATGCCCGATGTTGATCGAGCACGTGGACGCGATCGTCGACATGCGCCGCAATCAGACGCTGGTGCATGGCACGGTGCCGGGCAAGGGCCCGGAAGTGCTGGCGAATCTGCGCGAAACCGGCACGGCAGGCGGCTACGACAAGTCCGCTCGCTACGACTGGGCCGTCGATCTGAATGCGCCGGTTGCGCAACCGGGCAAGGCGGTCGACGTGCTGCTGGTGGCCGGCGAAGGCGCGTTCGACATGCGCTATCAGCGCACGCTGCGGGCGTTGGTGACGGTGTTGAACAAGGCGGGCGTCGACTACGCGGTGTTGGGCGGCGACGAGACCGACACCGGCGACGTCGCGCGGCGGCTCGGCGACGAAGCCACCTTCCAGCGCATGGCAAAGCAATTGACCGGCACGCTGGCGAACCTGACGTTCAAGCGCATCGTCACGGCCGACCCACACGTCATGCACAGCCTGCGCAACGAATACCGTGCCCTGGGTGCGCGTTTCGAAGTGCTGCATCACACGAGCTTGATTGCGAGCCTCGTTGCATTGGGCAAGCTGTCGCCGAAAGCGGCCGCGGCGTTGGCCGACAAGCGCATCACGTATCACGATCCGTGCTACCTGGGCCGCTATAACGGCGAGACCGAGGCGCCGCGTCAACTGCTCAAATCGATCGGCATCAAGGTGGTCGAAATGGAGCGTAACGGCAAACGTGGCCGTTGCTGCGGCGGTGGCGGCGGCGCGCCTTTGACGGACATTCCCGGCAAGCAGCGCATTCCGGATATCCGCATGGCCGATGCGCGCGCGATTGGCGCCGAGGTGGTCGCAGTGGGCTGCCCGAACTGCACGGCGATGCTCGAAGGGGTGGTCGGCCCGCGCCCAGAAGTGCTCGACGTAGCCGAACTCGTTGCTGCGGCGCTGGAGTGAAGCGATGAACACGATCCTCAAACGTATCGATCCGCGCAGGCCGTTCACCATCACGGCGGGAGGACTCAAGCGCATTACGCTGGGCGCGGTGCTGGAAGAAGGGGCGTCGCAGGACGATGTGCTTCGTGCTGCACAGGCCCATCAACATGGCACGGCGCATGGCGGCGGTAACGCCAGGCCGCGCCGTACCACGCAAGCGGCGCAACGTACATTGCTGGTGGTCGCCCATAGCGATCGCGGCTCGCTGGATGAACATACGCGCCAGACGCTCGCCGGCGCCGCGCTGATTGCCGATGCGCACACGCAGGTCGCCTTGCTGGTGCTAGGCGAGCTGAAGGACGATGCCGCTGCGCTCGGCGCCGACAAGGTGATCGAAGTGGCGTCGTTCGATCGCCGCACGTTCGCGCCTGAAAGCGAATTGCAGGCGCTGGCGGCTTGCGTCGCACAGTTTTCCCCCGCGCATATCCTGATCCCCGACAACGCGACGGGCGACGGCGACCTTGGCCGCCGTTACGCGGCTTATGCGAGAGCGAGCGTTGCGACGCACGTGGTCGAACTTTCTGCGTCTCACGTTGGCGCGTATGTCCACGCGAAGAAGTCATTCGCGACGCGCGCGCTGCCGGATATTGTTTTGCTGGCAGCGGGTGCGGTGGATCCGCGCTTGCCGTTCATCGGCGCAGGCGAGCATCTGGAAATGCCCTTCGTCGCGGCAAGCAGCAAGTCCGCCGGCGACGCCTATGGCGACCTCGGTATCGAGGAGATCGACGCGGCTCAGGTCGCGCTCGAAGAAGCGGATTTCATCGTCTCCGCCGGCAACGGCGTGACCGACGTGGGCGCTTTCGAGAAGCTGGCGGGCTCATTCGGCGCGGCCATCGGCGCGAGCCGCGTGGCCGTCGACAACGGCCTGTTCACACGCGACAAGCAGATCGGCGCGACCGGCAAGACCGTCGAGGCGAGCGTGTATATCGCCTTCGGCATCTCCGGCGCAGTTCAGCATTTGCAGGGCATCAAGGATTGCCGTCACGTGATCGCGGTCAATCTCGACGGCAGCGCGCCGATCGTCAAACGGGCCAATCTGACCATCATCGGCGATACGCAGGCCACCATCGCATCGCTGATCGACGCGGTCGCGCTGGCCCGCACGTCGCGATCGCAGGCAAGCACGCCGGCCACGGTGGCCGTTGCCGAAGGAGTCGCAGCATGAGCCGCACACCGACACGCATTGCAGTACTCGTTTCAGTGGGGCGTCACCCGGTCAGCGGCGTGGCGCGCTACAGCCGTAACGATGCCGCCGCGCTGGAAATAGGCCGCACGTTGTCGCGTCAGCTTGGGGCGCGGCTCGATACGCTGCACGCGGGCGATCCGTTGAATCCCGCGCTGCAAGACTATCTGGCGCTCGGCGCCGAACGCATCGAAGTGCTGGCCTGCGGTGAGGATGACGACGCCGTCGCCGCGCTGGCGCTCCGCTTGCAGGACTACGACCTGATCTTGACCGGCACCTGCGCGGAGGGCGGGTTCGACAGCGGCATGCTGCCTTACCAGCTCGCCGACGCGCTCGGCTATCCGCTGCTCGGCGCGGCCGTGGACGCTTCAGTCGCGCAAGGACGCGTCACTGTGCGGCAATTCTTGCCGAAAGGTGTTCGTAGGCGCGTCGAGGCCGCGCTGCCCGCCGTGGTGGCGGTGCATCCGCTCGCGGGCGTTACGCCGCGTTATGCGTATGCGCGCCAGCAGGCCGGCTCCATCGAAACCGCACACGTGAGCCCGTCTGTCAGTGCCGATGCCGGCGCGTGGACGGTGGCCGCCGCATTGCGCAAGCCGGTTCGGCTCGCCGCTCAGGAGAAGCGTTCCGGCCATGCGCGGATGCTCTCGGCGACGACCACGGAAAGCCGCGGCGGCAGCGTCGTAATTGAAGGGACTTCGGTCGAAAAAGCACAAGTGATCCTCGGCTATTTGCGCGAGCATCAACTCATCGATTACTGATTTTGCGCCGCACCACGGCCCTAGCAATTCCGGAGCACACATGAAAGTATCGGCAGACATTCACACGCTGGTCGACCGGCGCAAGAAGGGTTATAGCCTCGAAGCGCCGTTTTATCGGAGCGACGAAATTTTCGCGCTCGACATGGAAGCCATTTTCCGCCAGCACTGGATTCAGGTCGCCGTCGAGCCGGACATTCCCGAACCGGGCGACTACACGACCGTGCAACTCGGCAACGACTCGATCCTGATCGTGCGCGACGACGACATGCAGGTGCGGGCCTTCCACAATGTCTGCCGTCATCGCGGCGCGCGGCTGTGCAATGAGGACAAGGGTTCGGTCGGCAATATCGTCTGCCCGTATCACAGCTGGACCTACAACCTGACCGGCCAGTTGCTGTTTGCCGAGCATATGGGCGAACAGTTCGACCGCTGCAAGCACAGCCTCAAGACGGTCCACGTGCAGAGTCTCGCCGGCCTGATCTTCATTTGCCTGGCAGAAGAACCGCCCGTCGATTTCGACGTGATGCGCGCCGCCATGGAGCCGTATCTGCTGCCGCACGATCTGCCGAACTGCAAGATTGCGGCAACCATCGACATCATCGAGAAAGGCAACTGGAAGCTGACGATGGAGAACAACCGCGAGTGCTATCACTGCGTCGCGAACCATCCTGAGCTGACCATTTCGCTGTACGAATACGGCTTCGGCTATCAGCCTTCGCCGGCGAATGCCGAGGGCATGGCGGCGTTCGAGCGCGAGTGCGTGGAGCGTTCCGCGCAATGGGAAGCGATGGACCTGCCATCGGTGGAAGTGGATCGCCTGTCCGACGTGACGGGTTTTCGCACCCAACGTTTGCCGCTCGATCGTAGCGGCGAATCGCAGACGCTCGATGCCAAGGTGGCCTCGAAAAAACTGCTCGGCGAATTCAGGCAAGCCGATCTGGGCGGACTCTCGTTCTGGACCCAGCCGAACTCGTGGCACCACTTCATGAGCGATCACATCGTGACGTTCTCGGTGATTCCGCTCTCCGCCGACGAAACGCTGGTGCGCACGAAATGGCTCGTGCACAAGGACGCGAAAGAGGGCATCGACTACGACGTCAAGAACCTGACCGCGGTCTGGAATGCGACCAACGATCAGGACCGTGCGCTGGTCGAATATTCGCAACGCGGCGCCGCGAGCAGCGCGTACGAGCCGGGTCCGTATTCGCCGTACACGGAAGGGCTCGTCGAGAAGTTCAGCGACTGGTATATCGGGCGCCTCGCAGCACAGATCAACAAGTGACAGCAGATTAACAACCGGATGCCTGGCGGCAGGTGGAGCGAACAATGATGCGGGATGCGGCAACCTTCGAACCCGTCGAAAGCCGGCTGACCAAGCCGCAATTCTGGGGCACGCTGCCGGCGCGCTGGACGAGCGACGTCGAAGAGACACTCGTCTGTTGCCAGGTGCGTCAGGAAACCCATGACGTCAAGAGCTTTTTCTTCCGCTCGCCGGCAGGGCATGGGTTCTCCTTCGAGCCTGGGCAATTCGTGACGCTCGAACTGGAGATCGACGGCGAGACGATCAACCGGTGCTACACGATTTCGTCGTCGCCGACGCGTCCGCATACGATCTCCATCACCGTGAAACGGGTGCCGGGCGGCAAGGTGTCGAACTGGCTGCACGACAATCTGCAAGCCGGTGCGCAGGTCCGCGTGCTGGGACCGTCCGGTGAATTCACCTGCGCACGGCATCCGGCGCGCAAGTATCTGTTTCTCTCGGCGGGCTCGGGCATTACGCCGCTGATGTCGATGAGCCGCGCGCATCACGAGTTGAGCGAAGACCGCGACATTGCCTTCGTGCATAGCGCGCGCACGCCGGAGGACATCATCTTCGCACGCGAACTCGATCTGATTGCGGCTAACCAGAGCAATTTCCGCGCGTCGTTTGTGTGCGAGCGGGTCGGGACACGCACGAACTGGCCAGGGGTCACCGGTTTTCTGACGCTGCCCTTGCTCAAACTGATCGCGCCGGATTTTATGGAGCGCGAAGTATTTACCTGCGGTCCCGCGCCTTATATGAAGGCCGTGCGCGACCTGCTGGACGAAGCGGGCTTCGATCGCCGGCACTATCACGAGGAGAGTTTCTCATTCGAGACGCTGATTGAAGAGGCGCCGGAACTGCTGGCCGAAGTTGCGCCGGCCGAAAACGGAGACGCGCTCGCGAACACGTTCGCGGTGAGCTTCTCGCGCAGCAACCGCGAGATTCATTGCGGTACGGATCAACACGTTCTGGATGCGGCCCGCCAGGCCGGCGTGCGCTTGCCTGCGTCGTGCACGCAGGGCATGTGCGGCACCTGCAAGGTCAAGCTGGTGTCGGGACAGGTGGAGATGAAACACAACGGCGGCATCCGTCAGCGCGAGATCGACCAGGGCATGGTGCTGCTGTGTTGCAGCAAGCCGCTGTCCGATCTGGTGGTGGATAAATAGTCTGCTGAATGAACGACTTATGCAGGTCGCATTTGGACAAGCAGACGTCGCAAAGCTTACTTCGTGGCGATTTCTGGCTGGGGATTCTAAAGGCTCACCGCGTGGGCGGGTACAAGGAGATCGACCATGAAAGGCTTGAAAAAGCAGCTGCTATGCAGCGCCTTGGGGGCTGCGCTGATCACGATGATGGGCGCAAGCGTGACGGCTACCGCAGACACGAAACCGACGATCAAGATTGGCTACGTCGAAGGATGGGACGATAGCGTAGCGACGTCGAACGTCGCGGCCGAGGTGATCGAAAAGCGTTTGGGTTATCCGGTGCAACTCGTGCCGGTGGCGGCCGGCATCATGTGGCAGGGCGTGGCGCGGGGCGATCTGGATGCGACGCTCTCGGCCTGGCTGCCGGTGACGCAGGGTGCCTACTGGGATCAGTTCAAGACCAAGGTGGCTGATCTCGGTACTAACTTTCCGGACGCGAAGATTGGGTTGATCGTGCCGGCTGATGTGCCGGAAACTAGCATTGCCGATCTTGAGGCGCATAAGGCGGACTTTGGTGGACGTATTGTCGGGATCGATGCGGGCGCCGGGGTGATGAAGAAAACCGACGACGCCATCAAGGCGTATAGCCTCGATTATCAGTTGATGCCGAGTTCGGGCAGCGCCATGACTGCGGAACTTGCGCGCTCGATGCATGCCAATAAACCTGTGATCGTCACGGGCTGGGCGCCGCACTGGATGTTTGCGAAGTGGAAGCTCAAGTTCCTCGACGACCCCAAGAAGGTTTACGGCGATGCGGAACACGTCGACAATGTGATCAACCCCGGGTTGGAGACAAAGGCAGCACCCGTGGTTGCGTTTCTGAAGAAATTTCAATGGAAGCCGGGCGAAATCGACAGCGTGATGCTGGCGACGGAGAACGGTACCAAGCCTGCTGCTGCAGCTGATGCGTGGATCGCCGCTCATGGCGATCGGGTGGATAGCTGGGTGGCTGGAGCGCAGTAACGTCCTTCCTTTGACGTTGCATGGGCACGGTACAGGCGGTGGTGTGATCGCTTGTACCGTGTGTTGTGTTGTACGCGTTTCGGCCCGGGGCAGGCTCGTCACTGGAGAGCTCTGGATGGAACAGGTAACACCGCGAACGCGTAGCGCGCAAGGCGCGCAGCAGGATACGGAGCGGCAAGCAGGCCACACACTGCAACGCCGCCTCACATGGAAGGACGCATTCTGGGTAACGAGCGGCGTACCCGCAGGGATTCTCTTTACGATTGGCGGGGTCTCCGCGTCGATTGGACAACCTGCGTGGGCCATCTGGATCGGCTCGATTGTGATGGGCCTGCTGCAGAGCGCGACCTATGCGGAAATCTCCGGGTTATTTCCCCATAAGTCGGGCGGCGCCTCGGTGTACGGCGCGATGGCCTGGGTGCGTTACAGCAAAACGCTTGCACCGGTATCGGTCTGGTGCAACTGGCTCGCGTGGTCGCCGATGCTTGCACTCGGCACAGGACTCGCCGCCAACTATGCGCTGACGAGCCTGTTTGCGCCCGACGCCGCGATCAACACCTGGCACCTGACGCTGCTCGATCTTGGCGTCATCAAGCAAGGTCTGACGCTGCGCATCAACGCCACCTTCGTGATCGCTGCTGCCTTTCTCCTCATTACCTTCAAACTCCAGCATAGCGGGGCCTCGAAAGCGGCCAAGACGCAGCGGATTCTCGGCATTGCATCGTTAGTCCCCCTGTTGATCGTTGGAATCGTGCCGTTCATTACGGGCGATGTGCCTGCAGCGCATCTATGGCCGCTATTGCCGCTTGGGCATGACGCTCACGGTCAATTGACGGCATCGCGTTTCGGTGCGTGGAACGGCACTGGCGTCACCATGGCGTTTGGCGCGATGTTCATGGCGGGCTGGGCGGCGTATGGGTTCGAAACGGCGGTGTGCTACACGCGCGAGTTTCGCAATCCGCGCACGGATACCGTCAAGGCGATTTTCTGGTCGGGCCTGTTGTGTCTGCTGGTGATGACGCTGGTGCCGCTGGCGTTTCAGGGTGCGCTTGGCACGGCGGGGATGCTCGATCCGAAGATCGTCGACGGTACCGGCGTGGCTGCGGCGATGGCGCATATGGTGGGCGGCGGGGCGCTGGTTTCGGCGGTGATCGTGGTGATGCTGATGTTGTCGATTTTGCTGATCGTGATGACGTCGATGATGGGGTCGTCGCGGACCTTGTACCAGGCGTCGGTGGATGGATGGCTGCCGCGTTATCTGTCGCACGTGAACGAGCATGGATCGCCGACGCGCGCCATGTGGACCGATTTGGGCTTCAACCTGATCTTGCTGTTGATGTCGGACTATATGACGGTGCTATCGGTTTCGAACGTTTGCTACATGATCTTTGTGTTTCTGAATCTGCAATCGGGCTGGATTCACCGGATGGACCGGCCGAACGCGGACCGGCCGTTTCGTTGCGCGCGCTGGTTGCTGGTGGCGGGTGCGGTGTGCGGGTATCTGGATCTGGCGTTCATTGGGGCGGGGGCGGATCTGCAAGGCGAGGGGACCATGCGCAATGGGCTGATTGCGATGCTTCTGATAGTCCCGGTGTTCTTCTACCGGCATTTCTGGCAGGATCGTGGACGGTTTCCTGCGCGGATGGCGCAGGATATGCAACTGGACGATGGCGTGCCCGTGGTCGATTGGCGGCGAGTTTTGCCGTTTGGCGCGTTGGCGTTGGGCGTGTTCGTGGTGTGGTTTTCTCATCATCTGGCCAGGCCGTTCTATTGAACGTAGAGAGCGGTTCGGCGTGCGGGGTCTGTCGAGCGGCGGCGTCAGGTTGGCCTTTGCGATGCCTCGCTGCGTGCCGCTTGACTGCCGCTTGCGCGCAACGTAGGGCGTGCTTCAAGGAGTGTTACTTGATGAAAAGAATGATTTGCCTGGGGGTACTGAGCCTTGCGTGTTTGAGCGCGACCGCGCAGACAACGGACGAAGCCGCTGTGAACGCAGCGGTGCAGCGCCTGAATGCGGCCATGCTTGCCGGTGATGCGCAGGGGATGAAGGCCGTGACTTCCGAGGCGCTTAGCTATGGGCATTCGAATGGCCGTGTGCAGGACCAGGCGGCGTTTATCGAAACGATTGCAAGCGGCGCGACGCATTATCGGCGAATCGATCTGAGCAATTCGGCGACGACGCTGGCCGGAGACGACGCTATTGTTCGTGATCATTTTTCCGGGACGGTGGAGAGTGCGGGCAAGGTTTCGGAGGTCGATTTCGATCAGTTGATGGTTTGGCAGAAACGTGACGGGGTTTGGGTGTTGCTTGCGCGGCAGGGGTATAAGCACTGAGGTTTGTTGGGGGGGGGTGGTTTTGGTTGTTTGCCTACGGTGTTGGCCTTTCCTTGTATTTTTAGTGGTCTATTGGCGTTGCCCCTGTGCGGGGCGGCACTTACTTTCTTTGCCGCCGCAAAGAAAGTAAGCAAAGAAAGCGGGCTCACACCGCCAGCTTGTAGTGAGCCATCTAGGTCTGCTAGTGGAAACGGCCCAAGACGAGATGCGCCCTCGCGGCATAGCCGTTAGTGACAAGGCCGTCATCCGTTCCAGCGTTGCGCTGCGCGCCCGCCGCGGGGCATAATTCATTCGGAAGGCTGTGTAGGTATTCTAACTATTTAGCGCGCCGGCTTTCCCATGCAAACCCATCCGCGACGCACGGAGTGCGGAGTGGGGTGGATGAGCGCTGTGTCAAGAACGGTGGAAACGCGGGAGCACGTCTCGTGTTGGGCCGTTCCCGGTGGTGAACCGAGATGGCTCACTACGGGCTGGCGGTGGCAGCCCGCTTTCTTTGCTTACTTTCTTTGCGGCGGCAAAGAAAGTAAGTGCCGCCCCGCACAGGGGCAACGCCAATAGACCACTAAAAATGCAAGGAAAGGCCAACACCGTAGGCAAACAGCCAAAAGGCAACACCAACAGACCACCAAGAATACAAGTAAAGACCAACACCGCAAGAACAACAACCCGCCGCGCAGCGAAAGAAGAAAAATCACAAAACCACAGTCCGCTCCCCATTAATGAACACGCGCCGCTCAACAAAAGCCTTAACAGCCCGAGCCAAAGTAATACACTCAACATCCCGCCCAACAGCGAGCAACCGCTCCGGCCCAAACGAATGATCGACCCGCTCGACAACCTGCTCGATGATAGGCCCTTCATCCAGATCGTCAGTGACAAAATGCGCAGTAGCCCCAATCAACTTGACCCCACGCGCATGCGCCTGATGATAAGGCCGAGCCCCCTTAAACCCAGGCAGGAACGAATGATGAATATTGATAGCCCGCCCAGCAAGCGCCCGGCTGGTCTGATCGGAGAGAATCTGCATATACCGCGCAAGAATCATCAACTCGGCGCCGCTAGACTCAAAGAGCTCCAACACCTGAGCCTCCTGCGCGGCACGCATCTCAGCAGTAACCGGTAAATGCCGAAACGGCAACCCATGCTGCACCGCGAGCCCTTCAAGATCAGGATGATTGGAAGCAATCCCGACAATGTCCATCTTGAGTTCCCCCATCTTCCAGCGGAACAACAAATCCGCGAGACAGTGCTCAAGCTTGGACACCATGATCAAAACCTTGGGCCGCACCGCGACATCGTGAATCGCCCACGTCATCTCGAAGTCGGATGCAATAGGCGCAAACTCCCGCCGCAACGCATCAATCTGCAAAGGCAACGCAGGCGCGAGTGCAACCCCATGAAACACACACCGCACAAAGAATCGCGCACTGATGTCGTCGTCGAAGACCGTCAACTCGTCGATATAACAATGATGCCGTTCGAGAAAGCTAACAACGGCGGCGACCTGGCCTGCCGCGCTCGGGCATGACAAGGTCAGGGCGAACTGATGGGAGCGATCGGTGGCGGGCATGCGGTTCCTTGGCTTCGATAGGGAAACCCGCGCCATCGGGAACAGAACGTCCAATCGAGCGCGCGGGATGCCAAAGTAAATCAGGCCAGATTTCCCGCGCATAGAATCGAAACGCCGTCATGCTGGTATCGGAGCGTCAGCGCCCCGTGACGCATGGCATCGAAGATGTCACGCCAGGCGCCGGCTCACGCGCATTCGTCGAACAGCCAGCGCCTGAACAGCGGCACTGCCGCCGCTTCCGGCCGCGCCTGCGGACACACCAGGAAATAGCCACGCGAAGTCACCACCGGCTGATCGAGCAACTGCACCAGTTGCCCCGTCGCGAGCAGTTCGTCCACCAGCGGCGTCCAGCCTAGCGCGATACCCTGGTTCATCAACACCGCATGGATCACCAGCGCGTAACTGTTGAACGTGATGCCGTGCCGGTCCGCAGGCGGGTAGAGACCATGGGCCGCAAACCAGTCGCTCCATGCGAGCCAGCGTACCGGTTCCGTGGGCTGCACGTGCAGTAAAGGCAGGCTCATGAGATCGGCCGCCTGAGCAACCCTGGGATGAGCGTCGCGAAACGCCGGCGAGCAAACCGCCGTGACCTCCTCGGTAAACAGCCGCGTCGATGTGCACGGCGCCCAGTCGCCGTCGCCGAATGCGATGGCGATATCCGCGCGGTCGCGGCGCGGGTCGAACGCCGCCTGCGACGTGATGATCTTCACGTCCACCTCCGGCATCAACTGCTTCAGGCGCGTGAGGCGTGGCATCAGCCAATAGGTCGCAAAGCCGAAATCGGTCAGGATCGTCAATTCGCCCGTCGCGCGGCGAGCGCGGATGTCGGCCGTGGCCACGCGGAGGGTGTCGAGGCTTTGGCGGACCGCTTCGAAAAGCCGTTCGCCTTCAGGTGTGAGCGAAACGCCGCGATGCCCCCGCGCGAACAAAGGCGTGCCGAGATCTTCCTCCAGTTGCACGACGCGCTGGCTCACCGCCGGCTGCGTGGAGCCGAGCTCGCGCGCGGCCGCCGTAAAGCTCGCAAGCCGCGCTGCCGATTCGAACACCGACAATGTCTGCATCGGCGGCAAACGATCCTGTCTCGGCATAAGTCCCCCTTATGGGCCCATAAGCATTGAGCGCCTTCACAGTGCGCTAATGAGCAGCAATAGTGAAGACTCTCGCGCATGACGCGGCACGCCATGAAGCCGCGCGTCAGCCGCGCGGAAATCATCAAGATTCTAATCGACCCCGCTCATGAGCCTTAACACAAAGCAGAATATCCTTATCCTGATGGCTGATCAGATGACGCCGTTCGCATTGCAGGCCTACGGTCATACGATTTCGCGCACGCCGCGTCTCGATGCTCTCGCTCGCGAAGGGGTTGTCTTCGATTCCGCCTATTGCGCGAGTCCTCTGTGTGCGCCGGCGCGCTTCTCGATGCTGGCCGGCAAACTGCCGTCGAACATAGGCGCCTACGATAACGCCGCCGAATTTCCGGCGCAAACGCTAACCTTCGCGCATTATCTGCGGGCGGCCGGTTATCGCACCATCCTGTCGGGCAAGATGCATTTCTGCGGCCCGGATCAGTTGCATGGTTTCGAAGAGCGGCTCACGACCGACATCTATCCGGCCGACTTCGGCTGGGTGCCGGACTGGTCGCAGCCCGAAGTGCGCCCAAGCTGGTATCACAACATGAGCTCGGTGCTCGACGCGGGCCCTTGCGTGCGCACCAATCAGCTCGATTTCGACGACGAGGTCACTTTCACCGCGCGCCAGAAGCTCTTCGACGTCGCCCGCGAACGTCAGGCCGGGCGCGATCAACGGCCGTTTTGCCTCGTCGCCTCGCTCACGCATCCGCACGATCCGTATGCGATCCCGCAGGAATACTGGGACCTGTACCGTGACGACGAGATCGATCTGCCGCGCACCTCGCTCACCGCGGAGCAAAGCGATCCGCACTCGCGGCGCCTGCGCGTCGTCTGCGAAACCGACCGCACGCCGCCCACCGAGCAGCAGGTACGCAATGCCCGCCACGCGTATTACGGCGCGCTGTCGTACGTCGATCGTCAATTTGGCGCTATTCTCGACGCGCTCAATGCCACGGGACTCGCGGACGACACCATCGTGATCGTCACCTCCGACCACGGCGAGATGCTGGGCGAGCGCGGCCTCTGGTACAAGATGACCTGTTTCGAAGGAGGCATCCGCGTGCCGCTGATCGTGCATGCGCCCAGGCGCTTCGCGGCGCATCGCGTGTCCGCTTCGGTATCGCACCTCGATCTGCTGCCGACGCTCGTCGAACTCGCGACCGGCGCGCGCCGCGACGAATGGCCGGACCCCGTCGACGGCCGCAGTCTCGTGCCGCATCTGCAGGGCGAGGGCGGCCATGACGAGGCGATCGGCGAATATCTCGCGGAAGGGGCGCTGGCGCCGATGGTGATGATCCGGCGCGGCGACTTCAAGTACATTCATTCGCCGGTCGATCCGGACCAGCTTTACAACCTTGCCGTCGACCCGCAAGAGCTCCTCAACCTCGCCACAAGCGCCGCATGGGCCGACGTGCTCGCAGCATTCCGTGCCGAAGCAGCTAGCCGCTGGGACCTGCCGGCTCTGCGCGAAGCCGTGCTGGCGAGCCAGCGGCGCCGCCGCTTTCATTTCGAAGCGACCACGCAGGGCCGCATCCAGTCGTGGGACTGGCAGCCGTTCAACGACGCCAGCCAGCGCTATATGCGCAATCACATTGAGCTCGACACGCTCGAAGCGATGGCGCGTTTTCCACGCGTGACGCCTTAGCCGCCGCGAACGCATCGAACCCATTGAACGAATCGAACGCATCTAGCGGATTTAACACACTGACCGAACCGGAGCCCACCATGAAACGACGCTGGACCTTCCTGCTTTCCACGCTATTAGCCTCGTTGTGCGGCTTCGCGAGCCTCGCGGCCCATGCGGCGGACCCGCAAAGCTGCACGCAGGTCCGCATGGCCGATCCGGGCTGGTCCGACATCGACGCCACCAATGCCGTCACCGGTTTGCTCTTAAAGGGCCTCGGCTATCAGCAAAACGTGTCGAACCTGTCGGTGCCGATCACTTATCAAGGCCTGAAGAAAGGGCAAATCGACGTCTTCCTCGGCAACTGGATGCCTGCCCAGGGGCCGCTGGTCAAGTCTTTCGTCGAAGAGCATTCGGTCGACGTGCTGCACGCGAACCTGACCAATGCGAAGTTCACGCTTGCCGTGCCGGACTATGTTGCCGCTGCGGGCGTGCATTCGTTCGCCGACCTCGTCAAGCACGCGGACCAGTTCGACGACAAGATCTACGGCATCGAGCCGGGTGCGCCCGCTAACCAGAACATCAAGAAGATGATTGCGGACAAGGCCTTTGGTCTCGGCGACTGGAAACTGGTGGAGTCGAGCGAGACGGGCATGCTGACTCAGGTGGAGCGGGCGGTGCGGGACAAGAAGTGGATCGTGTTTCTCGCATGGGAACCGCATCTGATGAACACCAGGTTCCATCTCGCGTATCTCTCGGGCGGCGATGCGTACTTCGGTCCGAACTACGGCGGTGCCACTGTGAATACGGTGACGCGAGCAGGCTTTGCCGGCCAGTGTGCGAATCTCGCGAAGCTGTTCCAGCAGGTCACGTTCAACGTCGACCTCGAGAACCAGATCATCACCAATGTGCTGCAAAACAAGGTGGATGTGAATACGGCCGCGCTTCATGCGTTACAGGCCAATCCTGAGCTGCTGTCAACGTGGCTTAAGGGCGTGACGACCCTTAGTGGTGCAGATGGCTTGCATGCCGTTCAAGCGTCTTTAGGGCTGCACTAGCGTCGGAAAGCGGCATTCGGCAAGCCGCATTTTGCATTCGGCATGACAAGGCGCCCCTGAAGAAGCGCCTCATGCCCGCTGCGCCGCAGCACGTCTTTAGCATTTTCCCTCGTTGTCGCAATCAGACCAATCGGCGTCGCCTTTGGTCGAGTTGGTGGAAATATGGGCTTGTACTGTCCCACCATCGTCGCGTGGGATTGCGTGGAAACGCGCGGCGAGCGCTCCAAAGACGGCGCGTCATTCCAGCAGGATCGGGCCGTTCCGCTACTGCTTGTGCGGAACGCTCTTCCCATCGACAAAGGCAAGAGAGAACGACACAATGAAAAGAAAGAATGCCGCAGCACTGTCCGGCGTAGCCTTCGCGCTCGCCAGCGTCCCCGCCGTCAGCCAGGCCCAGAGCAGCGTCACGCTGTACGGGATTCTGGATGCGGGTATCACCTACGTCAGCAATACCGGTGGCTCGCATGTCGTGAAGTTCGATGACGGCATTGCCTACGGCAACCGCATTGGCTTCAAGGGTAACGAAGACCTCGGCGGCGGCCTGTCCGCGGTGTTCGTCCTCGAAAGCGGTTTTCACCTCGGGACGGGCAAGCTCGCCTTCGACGGTGCCGAGTTCGGCCGCCAGGCGTATGTCGGGTTGAAGAACCAGTGGGGCACGCTGTCGTTCGGCAATCAGCTCGACCTGACCAATGAGATGGTATCGATCTACAACATCTCGGCATGGGGTAGCGGCTATGCGATCCATCAGGGCGACTTCGACCGCTTCAACGGCGACCGTCTGCCTAACTCGGTGAAGTTCCTCTCTAACGATATTGCGGGCTTTACCTTTGGCGGCTTGTATTCGTTTGGCGGCGTGGCGGGCGACTTCCACCAGGATAGCGCCTATAGCCTTGGCGCGCACTACGCGAACGGTCCGTTCACGTTGGGCGCGGCCTACACCCAACTGAACAATCCGTTCGGCATCTACGCGTTCGATCCGTACGCGATGATCGGCACGAGCACCTTCCTCGGCCGGCCGACGATCAGCGTCAACCCCACCACGGGCGCCATCACCGATCTCTATTCGAGCACCTCGTTCGCGGTCGACAAGCAGGGGACCTTCGGCGTCGGCACCAGCTATGCAATCGGCAATGTCACGCTGAACGCCAACTATACGTACACGACGATCAAGGCCTACGGGGAGTCGGCGCATATGCAGGTGGGCGAGGGCGGCGCGAACTGGCAGATCACGCCGGCTTTCAGCGCGGTTGGCGGCTACCAGTACACGAGCTTCGAGGGACACCACTGGAACCAGGGTACGCTCGGCCTGCATTACCTGCTGTCGAAGCGCACGGACGTCTATATCTCGGGTGACTACCTGAAGGCATCGAGCGGTGTGGATGCGGTGATCGGCTATAGCTTCACGCCGTCCACCACCAGCACGCAGTCGGATGTGCGGATCGGCATGCGGCATTCGTTCTAAGGGGAAGGCGGGCGGCGATGTGAGTCGCCGCTCCTGCTGCTGCTGCCGCCTCCCAACGGACTGCGGTCGCTGCGCGGGCTCGCCCCGAAGCGCGCCCGGTAGGTGCGCGAAAAGTGCGACGGCGATTCGAAGCCGCACGCCACGCAGATTGCCGTGATCGTCATGTCGGTCTGCTGCAGCAACTCGCGCGCACGATTGAGCCGTAGCTGCTGATAGAAATGCGTCGGCGTGTCCTTGAGCGCGGCGCAAAACAGACGCTCGAGTTGCCGGCGCGTCACGCCGATCTCCTGCGCGAGTTCGGCCGGCGCGAGCGGGTCTTCCATATGCTGTTCCATCACGCCGATCACCTGGATCAGCTTGCGGTTGTGCACACCGTAACGCGCGGCGATTTCCATACGCTGATGGTCGGACCGCTGCCGGATCCGGCTGACCACAAACTGTTCCGAAACCGCCGACGCCAGCGCGGCACCATGACTGCGGCCAATCAGGTCGAGCATCATGTCGATGGACGCCGTGCCGCCCGCACACGTGATGCGGTGTGCGCCGATCTCGAACAACTCCTGACTGGCCGCGAGCGACGGATAGCGCTCGCGAAACGCCGATAGCGCTTCCCAATGCAAGGTCAGGCTGTCCGCTGCGCCGAAGAGATCCGCTTCGGCGAGGATAAAACTGCCCGTGTCGATCCCGCCCAAAGTCGCGCCTGCACGGTCCAGCCGTTTGAGCCAGCTACCGAGCGCACGCGTATAGCAGGCGAGCGGTTCGAACCCCGCCACTACGAACAGGGTTGACGCATGCTTGACGGCGTCGAAGGCCGCCTCGGCGTTCAAGGAAATGCCGTTGCTCGCGGCCACCGGCGCGCCATCGATGCTGAGAATATGCCAGCGGTACAGGTTGTCGCGGAAGCGGTTCGCCACCCGCAACGGCTCGACCGCGGACATGAAGCCGATCGCCGAGAAGCCCGGCAGCAACAGGAACGAAATGTCTTCGGGCATCGTGCGGCGGCTCGGGCGTGGGCAAGCGGTTCGGGGGACGGCCAAAAGCGTAGCAAGCGGGACACGCGCCGGCAAGGTTCGTCAATATTCGCGGCTGCTAACGTCTGTTCATTGTGCCCCGGCAGGCGATGCTGCACCGCACCGGCCGCGCTGCTGGTTTTCCCTCATGGTCGCGACCAGGCAAGTACGGGTCGCTGACGGTCGCTTTGCGCAGAATATGGGGTTGTACTTTACGTCACACCACGCAGTCCAGCATGTCCGGTTGGCCGCCCGCTGTGCGGCCTGATTCGAAACACGCAGTCAAACGTGTCCGAAAGGGGAATCTCATGAAGTTAAGCGTCAAAGCCTTGTCCGTCTGTCGCGCGGCCGCCGTTGCCTCAGTGGCCGCCGCTGCCGTGTTGGCGCAGCCGGCCTTCGCGCAGGACCCCGAGTCCTGCCGCGCCGTGCGCTTTGCCGATATCGGCTGGACCGACATTACGTCCACCACTGCACTCGCGTCTACCGTATTCGAAGGGCTTGGCTATCAACCGGTGACGACCGTCGCCTCGGTGCCGATTTCGTTCGCGGGGCTCAAGACCAAACAGCTCGACGTCTCGCTCGGCTATTGGTGGCCGGTGCAGGAGAAGGCCATTGCGCCGTTCGTGGAGGCCAAGGCGATCGACGTGCTGCAGCCGCCTAATCTGACCGGCGCCAAGGCCACCTTCGCGGTGCCGACCTACGAATACGATGCAGGCCTGAAGACCTTTGCCGATATCGCCAAACATCGCGCCGAACTCGACGGCAAGATCTACGGCATCGAACCCGGCAGCAGTGCGAACGCGGCGATCCAGAAGATGATCGCGACCAATCAGTTCGGTCTGGGCGGCTTCAAGCTGATCGAGTCGAGCGAGGCGGGCATGCTGGTGACGGTCGATCGCGCCGTGCGCGACAAGAAGTGGGTGGTGTTCCTGGGATGGGAGCCGCATCCGATGAACATCACCATCGACATGAAGTATCTGAGCGGCAGCGACGGCGTGTTCGGCCCTAACGACGGCGACGCGCGCGTCTACACGCTGACCTCGACGGACTTTCTGACGCGCTGCCCCAATGCGGGCAAGCTCGTGAGCAATCTGCGCTTCACGACCCAGCTTGAAAACGTCGTCATGCAATCGGTGATGAACAAGGAAAAACCCGCCGACGCCGCCAAAGACTATCTGAAGAAGAACCCGCAAGTGCTCGACGCGTGGCTCGCGGGCGTGAAGACCTATGACGGCAAGGACGGCTTGCCGGCGGTGAAGGCGTATCTCGGCCTTTGAAGGACATAGCGACGTAGCGCATACGGACGTACCGGTGCAAAGCGCGTGAAACGCGGCGTACCCGCAACAAGCTGAACTTGCAAACGAACGAACCAACGAAACCAACAGGACTTGGCACGCATGAACCATGAAGTCATCGTGACCTGCGCGGTCACCGGCGCAGGCGATACCGTCGGCAAACACCCGGCCATTCCGGTGACGCCGAAGCAGATTGCCGAAGCCGCGATCGAAGCCGCGAAGGCGGGCGCCACCGTTGCGCATTGCCACGTGCGCGATCCGCAGACGGGGCGTGGCAGCCGCGATCCGAATCTGTACCGGGAAGTGGTGGACCGCATCCGCTCGTCGGGCACGGACGTGATCATCAATCTCACGGCCGGCATGGGGGGCGATCTCGAGATCGGCTCCGGTGAGGACCCGATGCGCTTCGGCGCGGGCACCGATCTGGTGGGCGGTCTCACGCGTCTCGCGCATGTCGAAGCGTTGCTGCCGGAAATCTGTACGCTCGATTGCGGCACGCTCAATTTCGGCGACGGCGACTACATCTACGTTTCCACCCCCGCGCAACTGCGGGCCGGCGCCAGGCGCATCCAGGAACTGGGTGTGAAGCCGGAGCTGGAGATCTTCGATACCGGACATCTCTGGTTTGCCAAGCAGTTGCTAAAGGAAGGACTCCTTGATGCGCCGCCGCTGTTCCAGATCTGCCTCGGCATTCCGTGGGGCGCGCCCGCTGACACCACGACGATGAAGGCCATGGCCGACAGCCTGCCGCCGGGCGCGCATTGGGCCGGCTTCGGCATCGGCCGCATGCAGATGCCGATGGTGGCCCAGGCGATGCTGCTGGGCGGCCACGTGCGCGTCGGCCTGGAAGACAACATCTGGCTGGACAAGGGTGTGCACGCAACCAATGGCACGCTGGTGCAGCGCGCGGTCGAAATCATCGAGCGGCTCGGCGGCCGGGCGCTGACTCCGGCCGAAGGACGCAGGAAGCTGGGCTTGCCGGCGCGCGGCGAGCGGCAACTGGAACGCCGCGCAGTCGAACAATTCGCATGAAGATGCACAACCGACACCTCTTCGCAAAGGATCGTCAGCAATGGCAGTGATCGTCGATATCAGGACATTTGCAGCAATCGGGGCAGGCGTAATCGGCAGTGGTTGGGTGGCGCGCGCGTTGGCTCATGGACTCGACGTGGTGGCGTGGGATCCGGCGCCCGGCGCCGAGAAGCAGTTGCGCGACAACGTCGCAAATGCGTGGCCCGCGCTGGAGCGGGTGGGTTTGGCCGCGGGTGCGTCGCAGGACCGCTTGAAGTTTGTTAGTACCATTGAGGAATGTGTCGCGCACGCGGATTTCATTCAGGAAAGCGCGCCTGAACGTGAGGAGCTCAAGCTCGCATTGCACGAGCAGATCAGCCGCGCGGCGAAACCGGAGGCGATTATCGGCTCGTCCACATCCGGTCTTCTGCCCAGCGACTTCTATGCGCGCGCCGTTCATCCCGAGCGCTGCGTGGTGGGGCATCCGTTCAATCCCGTGTATCTGCTGCCGCTCGTCGAAGTGCTGGGCGGCGAACGCACCGCGCCTGACGCGATAGAAGCGGCCGTTCGCATCTATCGTTCGCTCGGCATGCGGCCGCTGCGGGTGCGCAAGGAAGTGCCGGGCTTCATTGCCGATCGTCTGCTGGAAGCGCTGTGGCGCGAGGCGCTGCATCTGGTCAACGAAGGCGTGGCGACGACCGGCGAGATCGACGATGCGATCCGCTTCGGTGCAGGCATCCGCTGGTCGTTCATGGGCACGTTTCTGACCTACACGCTGGCCGGCGGCGATGCGGGCATGCGCCATTTCATGCAGCAGTTCGGTCCGGCACTGGAGTTGCCGTGGACCAGGCTGGTGGCGCCCAGGCTCACGGACGAGCTGATCGACCGTGTCGTCGACGGCACGGCGGAACAGGTAGGGCCGCGTTCGATCAAGGCACTGGAACGTTATCGTGACGACTGCATTACCAGCGTGCTCGCGGCGATTGCTGAGACCAAGGCGCGTCACGGTCTGCATCCGGACGAGTGACAGGCCGCGCAATACACCAGTAGAGGTTGATCTGCCGCACAATGGGCCGGTTGCGGGGCGCGCGGAGCCCGGTGCAGGCGCTGCGAGCGCACGTTGCCACGAACGAAGGAGAGAGGACTGAAGATGTCGCATAACCTGCCGCTGCCGGCGTATCGCGATACTGTACGCGCGGAGTGGGTCGACTATAACGGCCACCTGCGCGACGCGTTCTACATGCTGATTTTCAGCTTCGCGACGGACGCGCTGATCGATGAGATCGGTCTGCCCGATGCGGTGCGCCGTGCGCGCGGCCGTTCCGTCTACACGCTGGAGGCGCATATCAACTACCTGCATGAGATCAAGGAGGGCGCTCAGGTGCGCGTTGAGATGCGATTGCTGGCGCATGACGCGAAGCGCCTGCATCTGTACCTCGAGATGTTTGCCGACGACGGCGCAGAGCCGGTGGCGGCAAGCGAACAGATGCTGCTGCATGTCGACACCGGCGGTCCGCGTTCGGTGGCGTTCGACGACGATGTCGCCGCCCGCGTGCAGGCACTCGCTACGGCGCATGCAGTGCTGCCGCCCGCACGCTATGCAGGGCACGTGATCGGTTTGCCGGCGAAAGCGCGCGGCTAACCGGCGCGTACGAAACAGCGGACTGCGAAGGAACGACACCATGCTGGAGCGTGAAATCGCGGCGTTCGTCGAACGGACCGATGCGATCTATCCCGCCAATACGGCAACGCTATCCGCCGCTCGACAGCGCGCGATCTACGACCGCTATGCCGCCGCCTTTACGCCGCCGTTGCCTGCGGGTCTACACGTGGAGAACGCGAGTTTCACCGCTTCATTGGGCCACTCAATCGGTTTGCGCTTGTACCGGCCGGTGGCGGCCAATCCCCAGCGGGCAGGCACGGTGCTGTACTTTCATGGCGGCGGTTTTGTGGTCGGCTCGCTGGATAGTCACGAGATCGTGACGGCGCGTCTTGCGGCCGATACAGGCCTCTGCGTGATCGCGGTGGATTACAGACTCGCGCCCGAACATGGCGTGCCCGCTGCGCATGACGACTGTCTTGAGGTCACTCTTGCGGCGCTCGCGGGCCGCTTGCCGTTCGCCTCGTTACCTGCGCCGTTACTGCTCGCAGGGGACAGCGCAGGGGGCAATCTGGCGGCGAGTGTGGCGATGGCGTTACGCGATCGCGGCACGGATGGGATGGCCGGCTTGGAGGGTGTGCGTGGTATAGCGCTGATTTACCCGATGCTCGGTGCCGAACCGCAACTGCCGGCCCGTGAAACCGAAGCGCATGCCCCGCTGCTCACTCTCGCTGACGTGTACGCTTTTCGGCGTCTTTACTGGGGTAATAGATGGGATGAAGGCCACGAAAACGCAGCCGTGCCAGCATGGACGCTACCGCTTCATGCAGACCGTTTCGACGGCTTGCCCGCAACGCTGGCGATAGGTGTCGAACACGATCCGCTGCGCGACGACGCGCGCGTGTTCGTCGAGCGGATCCAGGCTGCCGGTGGCGAGGCCCAGGCATGGTTGGGCGAAGGATTGGTGCACGGCTGTTGGCGCGCGCTCTCGACCAGCCCCGGCGTGCAACAGTTGCACGCCACTGTCTGCCGCTTCCTGCTCGACACGCTGCACCGGCCAGACTGACTTCCGGCAGCGGCTTAAGCCGCTACTTTCAATTCCCCAACCAGACTGCACAGCGTCTCGACGGAAATCATCGCGGAGGCGTTCGACGGCGCCGGGCGTTCGGCCGGTTTGAACACCGCGTCGCCGCGCCGGATCTTGCGACGCGACACCGCGCACGTACCCGACGTGTGCGCGGAACGGCGGCGCCAGCGTTGCTCGCCGTAGTGACAGCGCCCAGGCTCGACCCAGCGGATCACCAGCGTCGTGTCGGAGCGCTCCAGAATCTCGATACGTACGCCATTGACACCGTCAAGGGGGAAGGACTCTATGGTCTTCATGGTCGGCTCCGTATATGTGGTGTGCCGAATGTATTCCTGCGCGAGCCTGAGAGCCATTGTGTGCCAGTTGAAACACTGTTCTCTAAACAGCAACAATGCCACTTGACTTCAGCGAAGATACGAAAAGACGCGGGTTTGCGGGCGGGTTACTGCGCGTTTTTCTTATAGAGCGGATTTTTGCAACGCAGTGTTGTTTGCAGCGCGACATGCGATGACGTGCAATGAGGCTGCGAATGGCCGGATGGACGGCGCGGGGCTCTGCGTCCTTTAAGATGTGAACATTGACGAGCCGAGCCGGGGCTAGTGTAGCTGGTTTGAGATTTTCCGGTCGGCTCGTGCACATATTTCACAGAGGTCATATGGTCACACGCCCGCCCGCAGCTACGCCTTCGCCCGAACCCGACACGCCGAGCCGCCGGAAAATGCAGCAGGTGGCCTCCGCCGTGCTGTATATCGGCCTGGTGCTGCTGGCTTTGTGGATCATCCGCGCTTTCCTGCCGGCCGTCGGCTGGGCCTGCGTGATTGCGATTGCGTTGTGGCCGGTGCTCCGCAAGATCGAAGATCACAGCTGGTTCACGGGACGCACCACGCTGATCGCCATCATCCTGACGGTGGCGATCGCTCTGCTGGTCGTGCTGCCGGTGGCGATCGGGATTGGTCAGGCGACCCACGAAGCGCACGATCTGCTGGTGTGGTTCAAGAGCGTGCAGGAAAACGGTATCGCCATGCCGGACATCGTGCAGCGTCTGCCGTTCGGCTCGCAGCAGGTGGCGGCGTGGTGGCAGGCGAATCTTGCTCAGCCGCTGCGCGAGTCGCCCGCCATGAAGGGACTGCACGGCGAAGCGGTCGTCACCTTCGGCCGGCACTTCGGCGCGCGCGCTGTCCGGATTCTGGTGGTGTTCGGTTTTATGCTGGTCACGCTGTTCGTGATCTTTCAGGCGGGGCCGCGTCTTTCGGGTGCGTTGCTCAAAGGGGCGCAGCGCGCTTTCGGCAGCAACGGCGCGCAGCTTCTCGAACGGATGGCCGCCGCCGTGCGCGGCACCGTAGCAGGTCTCGTGGTGGTGGGGATCGGCGAAGGCGCGCTGCTTGGGGTGGCCTATGGTCTCGCCGGCGTGCCGCACGCCGCGCTGCTCGGCTTCGTGACCGCGGTCGCCGCCATGCTGCCGTTCTGCGCGCCCATCGTGTTCTGCGCCGCGGCGTTGTGGCTCTTCGTGCAGGGGATGGTGGCGTGGGCTATCGGCCTCGCTGTGTTCGGTTTCGTGGTCGTGTTCATTGCGGAACACTTTGTGCGGCCCGTGATCATCGGCAACTCGACTCGCTTGCCGTTCCTGCTGGTGCTGTTCGGGATTCTGGGCGGCGCTGAAACCTTCGGGTTGCTCGGTCTGTTTATCGGCCCTGCACTGATGACGGTGCTGATGGTGTTGTGGAAGGACTGGGTGCAATAGTTAGTGGTGGCTGGAGCGCTGGTTTGCGGTAGCTTCGGCTCGAGGTCCAACGCTGCGGCTGCGGCTGCGGCTGCGGCTGCGGCTCAGTCTCCGTATCCCGTTCCAGCGCCGTCTCCCTCGCCGTCTCGCGCGGCGCCCGTGTTGCCCGGCTAATGCTCCGGCGGTTGCTGCGCCGCCGGCTTCGCGCAGGCGAGCGTGTATTTCAAGGCGGCGGGTAGCAACGCGCTCCACACGGCCCACGTATGCGCGCCGTCGATGATGCGCAGCGCCGCCGGATTGCCCGCCAGCCGCAGGTTGGTATAGAGCACGGAGGCGTCGGCCTGGATCGTCAGGTCGTCGTCGCCGGCGCCGATGAACATCGGCAGCCGGTACGGGCCGCTCATATAGCGGTCCCATTGCGCCGGATAGTTGAGCGCGTGCCACACGTGCGGATCGAACTGACGCTCGCCGAACACGCCGACGCGGCGCGCGGCGGAGGCCGGCGGCGGTTCGTTCGGATAGATCGCCGGGCTCAGCAGCATGGCGCCGCAGAACTGCTCCGGCTGCGTCATCGCGTAACGCAGCGCGCCGAAGCCGCCCATCGAAACGCCACCGATCATCCGGCCGTTGCGCTGATTCGCCACCGCGTATTGCGTTTCGACTTCCGGCAGCAGGTCGCTGAAGAACGCCGTTTCCATTTTCTCCTTGCGATCCACGTACCAGTCCGTGCCGCCTTGCGGCATCACGATGACGACGGGCGGAATCTCCCTGTGTTCGATCAGCGCGTCCGCCGTGCTTTGCAGATGGCCCTGCGAGATCCAGTCATTGGCGTTGCCGTTGTTGCCGTGCAGAAGGTACAGCACGGGGTAGCGTGGGCCGTTGAGCCGGTAACCGCTGGGCAGGTAGACGGTGTAGGACCACTCGCGTTCGAGCGCAGTCGCATGGAAACTGCGGCTGACGACCATGCTGGCGAGCGCGGCCGTGCTGCCGGCAGCGGTTGACGCCGCTGCGGCCACGGCGGTGAGGGCGAGCGGGAGCAGCGCGGAACGTGTCAGTCTGAACATGGCGGTGAAAGAAGGGCCGCTGCGCGACGGCGCGGCTTTGATGCTAGCAGTCTCGCCGTTCAGCGTGGCGAGGCGGGATGACGCGTGATCTGGCCGGAACGCCCGCCTTACGCGGCTTCACGGCGCTCAACTGGAAACGCCGCCCGTGGTCCTCGCGCGCCACGTCAGCATGCGTGCAAGCGGTTCGGACGCTCGCGCGACCATGAACAGCGCGCCGATCGCCACGGCGTCCGCGACGAGCCCGAGCGGGATGTCGAGATACCCGTCGGTGGCGGTGTACAGCAACGAATCCACCACCAGCGAGATCACGGCCCCCGCCACGAAGCACAGCAGCCCCTTGCGCCCGATCATGCCGACCCACGGCAGCCATCGCGCGAGCTTCTTCCCCCAGCCGAGCCGGATGAGATTGGCGACGAGCCACGCGATCGCCAGAAAATTGCCTGCGCGCAGCCACGAAAGGTTCTGCTTGAAACTGGCGTCGAGCGGGGCGGGTTCGATAACCAGTTTGTAGTAGGCCGCGGCCACCACGATGCCGAACGCCAGCACGCTGACGAGCCATCCGCTCCGATGCGCGCTGAGCCTCTGATAAACCGGCTGGCAACGCGCCAGCACGC
Organism: Paraburkholderia sp. GAS38; assembly: GCF_050434965.1. Classification (NCBI taxonomy): domain Bacteria; kingdom Pseudomonadati; phylum Pseudomonadota; class Betaproteobacteria; order Burkholderiales; family Burkholderiaceae; genus Paraburkholderia; species Paraburkholderia sp. GAS38. The sequence goes on from NZ_JBNDJO010000006.1 coordinate 231,531, forward strand.
CAAGCACGAACAGCAGTTGCCAGGCGAGCGGGTTGAAGTCCCATTGCGTGTCTTCGACCGCGGGCAGATAGCCGTTGAGCGACGGCGCGAGCGCCCACAGCGCGAGGCTGCCGGCCAGCAGCCACCATGGCCGGCGGCGCGCCAGCGGCAGGACGAGCGGCACGCTCAGCGCGAAGAACGCATACATGGGCAGCACCGACGCCAGATAAGGCTGGCGCCGGAACAGCAGGATGTCGCGCAGGGCGGAGAGGGGCGCGTCCATGAAGTCGTCGAGGTCGGTGATGGTCAGATTCGGTGCATCGACGCTGAAGGCGATCAGGACCGCACTGACCAGCAGCATCAGACCGGCCGTGACGAGAAAGGCGCGATAGATCTCGAACGAGCGCCGCAGGAAGCGCTGCCGCGCGGCCGCCTCGGTGCGCCGCGCGGCGAGCGTGGCGTAAGCGGTGGCGGTGGCGAAGCCGCCGAGGAACACGAATACCTCCGCGGCGTCGCACAGCGCATAGGCGTGCAGCGTGACGCGCGACAGGATGCTGCCGCCGATGTGATCGACTACGATGAACAGGAGGACCAGTCCGCGAAAGAAGTCGAGTTCGGGCAGACGGGAGGATGACTTTTGCATTGCGTATAACCGAGGGGAGTTCTGCTGGGCGAAGCCCATTTCTTTCGGAATTATTTCATGAACTTACGATTGAGTGTGCGCAAGTGGGCTCGGCCGATCGTAATAGGCCGTCGGGCGGGACAAACCGACCCCAATCCCTAACTGCAAAAATGCGCAATGCCGATTTCGCGCGCGTGGGCATTTAGCAACGATTTGCCGGGGGTCAACTTGTCCCAATGGACGGCCTACTATCGGTGTGCAAGCATCGTTTAACACTCGTGAACGTTAAAGCCCCAATGTAGGTGCTGCTGAAAAATAAGAAGAGCTTTCTCAAAGTTGGCTAGCGGTTGGCTAATGATTAGAGATTCGGGAGATCTTCATGAAAAAGAACATGATTGCGCTGGCTGTGACCGCAGCCGCCGCTCTGCCTGTGCACGCACAGAGCAGCATTACGCTGTACGGGGTGATCGACGAGGGCATCAACTACACGAACAACGCGGGCGACAAATCCGCCTACCAGCTGGAGAGCGGCTACGCGCAAGGCAGCCGCTGGGGTCTCAAGGGTTCGGAAGATCTGGGCAGCGGCCTGAAGGCCATCTTCGACCTTGAAAACGGTTTCGACGTGAACAGCGGTGCGCTTGGCCAGGGTGGCCGCATGTTCGGCCGCCAGGCGTTCGTCGGCCTGACGGCGGCGAATTACGGCACGATCACGCTGGGGCGGCAGTACGACTCGGTGGTCGACTATCTCGCCCAGGCCACGGCAAACGGCAACTGGGGCGGTTATCTGCTCTCGCACCCTTACGACAACGACAATACCGACAACTCGTTCCGCGTGAACAACACGGTCAAGTACACGAGTCCGGATTTCTCGGGCCTGCAGTTCGGCGGCACCTACAGCTTCAGCAACGACACCAACTTCGCCAACAATCGCCAGTACAGCCTGGGTGGCCAGTACACGAACGGTGGCTTGCTGCTGACCGGGGCCTACCTCGAAGCGAACAATCCAGGACTAAGCGCGGACGGCGCCATTGCGACCGACGACGCGAATTTCATCTCGGAGCGCTTGCGCATTTTCGGCGGCGGCATCAACTACACGTTCGGCGCCGCGACGCTGGGCTTTGCCTATACGAACACGAATGTCGGCGAGCCGTCCGCGACCGACACCTCGGTCTACGTGGGGGCGATCACGCCGCCCAACGGCGGCACGCTGACCGCGCTCAAGTTCCAGAACTTCGAAATCAACGGCAAGTACCAGTTCACGCCGGCCTTCTTTGTCGGCCTGCAGTACATCTATACGGCCGCGACCATGGATGCGACCTCGGGCAACGAGAATCCGAAATATCACACGTTCGGGCTGATGGCCGACTACAACCTGTCGAAGCGCACGGACTTCTATTTCCAGGCGGCCTATCAGAAGGTGGCCGGCGACAAGACCGATACCGTGCTGGACGACGCCTATATTCCCGGCTCGGCGGGTGTGTCGTCGAGCGCGAACCAGTTCGCGGTGCGCGCGGCGATCCGTCACAAGTTCTGAGCGGCCGGCGAGTTCAGGTCCGCACGCTATCTGGTAGCTGAAGAGAGAAACGGCCTCGGGGCCCTGTGCCCTGTGGGCCCGCGAGGCCGTTTGCGCCTTTCGGTCAATTCAGACCGGCACACGGCGTGGATTTAACGCGCGGTGTGGCCGTAATTGGGTTCGGCGGCGCCGTTCACCGTCGTGCCGGGCAACGCGGGCGTGTGGTCGGCATGTTGCGCGACGGCCGGCGTTGCACCCGCGCTCGCAGGTGCGGCTGTGCCGGTACCGGTCGCCGCGAGACCGGGAACCAGTCCTTGCAACGACCCGCCGGAGAGACCGACTTCGTTCAGCAACGAATCGATCAACGGCGCATGCGCGCGATAGGCGAGGGCAGCGGACATGGCCTGCTCGGCCAGGTTGGTGCCGTTATGTCCGGCCGACAGGCCCGAGCCGGCGTCCGCGCCATTGCCGCCGCCATTGCGATTGAGGCCGTCGACCTGGATGATCTTGATGCCGTCGATCGACTTCATCGGCTCGACGGTCTGCTGGATCACGGCCGGCAGCGCTTGCAGCAGGGCGAGCTTGAACTTGAGGCTGGTCTGGTCCGACGACAGCGCATTGATCGCGTCGTTGAGGGCGCGCTGCGCCTCGGCCTCGGCGAGGCCTTTCTTGCGGGCCGCTTCCGCCAGCTCGACGATGGCGGTGGCCTGCATCTGCGCGGCCTCGCGTTCGGCGCGCGCCTGGGTGGTGACGTGCACGGCGCTGGTTTCGGCCTGCTGGGCCGCCTCGATCAGCGCGACCTGCTTGGCGCGGTCGGCTTCGGCGGTGCGGCGGGTGGTTTCCACCAACTGTTCGGCCTTCACGGCCTCTGCGAGCGCCTCGTTGGCGCGAGCCTGTGCCTGCGACTGCGCTTCCGATTTCGACGCAATCACAATGGCCTTGTCCTGCGCGGCGATTTCCGTGACCTTGGCTTGCTCGATGGCCGCCATCTGGGTCACCTTGGTCTGCTCGATCTCTTTCACGCGCACTTCGCGCTCGGCTTCGACCTTGCGCGTGCGCACGGCCTGTTCGCGCTGGATCTCCGATTCCTGAACCTGCCGTTCCGCGGCAATCCGGCTTTGTTCGGCTTCCTGATGACGCTCGGCTTCATACGCCGCGATGCGCGCGCTCTGCTCGGCCGTGCGGGTCTTCACCTGCTGTTCCTGCTCGAGCTTCATGAACGATTCCTGCTGCTCGATCTCGAGTTTCTTCGCGAGCGCATCGCGGTTCTTTTCGCGCACCGATACTTCGGTATCCTGCTCGACTTCGTTGCGTTCCTTGCGGCGCCGTTCGGTTTCCTGGGTGAGTTTGGTCAGGCCTTCGGCGTCGAACGCATTGTTCGGGTCGAAGAATTCCTTCGAAGTCTGGTTGAAGTTGGTCAGCGATACGCTTTCCAGTTCCAGGCCGTTCTTCGTCAGGTCTTCCGCGACGGTGTTCTGCACGCCCTGCACGAATTTTTCGCGGGCGTCCTGCAGGTCTTGCATCGTCATCTGTGCGGCGGTGGAGCGCAGCGCGTCGACGAACTTGTCGTCGACCAGCGCGCGCAGATTTTCCGGCGCATTGGTGCGTTGGCCGAGCGTCTGGGCCGCCGTCGAGACGCCTTCGGAGGTCGGTTTGACGCGCACGAAGAACGCCACCACCACGTCGACGCGCATGCGGTCCTTGGTGATCAGGCTGTCGCGCGTGGAGCGGCTCACTTCGAGCTTCAACGTATTCATGTTGATGGGTACGACTTCATGAAACACCGGCAGCACGACCGCGCCGCCGCTCATGATGACCTTTTGCCCACCGAGGCCGGTTCGGACGAAAGCGCGTTCCGCCGACGCGCGCACATACAGCCGCGCAAAGATCAGACCGATGACCGACAGGCCAATGACAACCGCAAGACCGGTGGCACCCCAGAAGAATATGGCATCCATGTTGTTCTTCAACTCCCATTAAAGAGGACTGCGTGACAAATCGGCAGGTACACCGCGCATGGCTGGCGGCGGCGAACCTGCGGGTAAAGCGGCTACAACAGATCTGGCCGAGGGTTGGCGATCGCGCGATACAGCGACCCGGACACCCGCGAGACGATCAATACGGTCGATCCCCGCGCAAAACGCGCTTCTGGATCGTCGGGTTCGATGCGCAGGTAATGCGGCTGACCGTATTCGTCGACGAGGCGCGCTTCGGCAGGATTGCCGGGCGATGCTTCGCCTGTGACGATCTGGGCCGTGCGCCCGACAAAGTCGGCCTCGGAGAGGGCGGAGGTTTCGTTCTGCGGCAGATAGTGGCCCACGAGGCCGCCGGTCTGGCGCACGAACGGCAACGCGCCGAATGCGGCGATGAGCGCGGCGACTGGAGGCGGCAGCATGAAGCCGGCGAGCGCATGCAGCAGCGATTGCAGCACCAGCCCGACAATCGCGAAGCCGAGCAGGAACAGGATCAGCAGAATCAGCAGCGGCACCCGTCCGAGGTGCAGCCAGCCGAGCAACTGACCGACGACGCCGGTATCGGCCGCCGCGCCGGAATGGTCGATGCCGAAGTGGCTGACCAGCATGCTGCCGGCGTGTTCAGTGACGCTGAGTCCGAACAGCAGGGTGATGCCTTCGAGCGCGCCGATAGCGATCATCAGTCCGATCGCGGCCACGAACGGGGCATTACCCGGTAAGAGAAGCGGAGTCATTGTTGTTGTGTTCCCCGAATGAATGCGTGGATCAGGCGTCCTCGCCGACCGGTCTGCCGTTCACGGCTTTCAGACGCGCGACGCGTTCGCTGATGCGCTGTTCCTTGTGCAGCGTTTCGAGCCGCCGCAGCAATGACGGATCGGCGCTGGCCGGCCCGGTATGCAGGCCGGCGACGCCGGTGGCGCCCGTCATGGTGCGGTTGAAACCCTGCTCGAGCTGGTCGGCGCGAATGCCCGCTGCCGCACCCGACACGCCGTCCACGCTGCTTGCGCGCTGCGCGACCGCGCGCGAGGCGATCATCTCGCCCAGCGCCTGCTCCATCTCGGCGCGTTTGGCGCGCAGACCGAGCAGATCGGATTCGGCCGCGCCGGCGTGTTCGATGGCTTCCTGCAGCGCCTGATTGAGCGTGCCGAGCTGGTCTTCCAGATCGATCTGCCGGCTGGCGCCCGCGTGCGTCGCCGCTTCGTCGCCTTGCGCCAGCGCCGTGGCGATGAGTTCGTTCAGGCGCTCGATTTCGTTGTTGACGCGCGTGATCGCCTTGGTGGCCTGGTGCCGTGCCGCTTCGTGACGGCCCAGCTCGATGCGAGCCTGGGCGATCACTTCGTCGAATTCGCGCAGGTACTGCTCCAGTACGGCCTGCGGCGTACGGCTTTCGAGCGAGCTGACCAGGGCATGCACGTTGGCCGTCAGCAGTCGTTTGACACGGTTACCCAGACGTTCTGTCGTCATGTTGTTTCTCCTGGATAAAGCGGGATATCGAGGGTGCGATGCGGTGCTTCGCGTTGCGGTGAGCCCGTCAGCCGGGCGGACGCGCAATCTGCACGACCTGCACGAGTTCCTGCAACTCCGCCACGTAGCGGTTCAGGACCGTGGGGTCGTAAGTGGGCGGCCGCTGGGTGACGGCGAGGCGCACCAGACCCAGCAGCATGCGCATGGCTTTGGCGGTGAGACGTGCCTCGATCTCACGCGCCATCTCGGCGACGCGCTTGCCCTCGGGCAGCGCGGTGACGAGGCTTGCCATCAGTTCTGGCAGTTGGGTGGTGAGGAGCGCAACGATCTCCGAATGCGAGTGCGTGGCGTGCTCGTAGGCCTGAGTGGCCTCCTGTAGCGGCCGCACCTGCTCGCGCATCAGGGCGGCACAACTGACGTAGTCGTTCTCGCCGTTCGCGCGACGTTGGGCGTCGGCGATCAGCGCACGGATCTTGTCGCTCGGGCTGGACGCGCCCTGCAATTGCAGGCTCGACAGCCACGCGAGGTCGTCTTCGGGAATGCGCACGGATACGGTTTGCATGACACAGCACCTGTTTCGGATTCGCTGAAAACCAGCATAGTACAAACGTATGCGTTTGTACACGTTTGTCACAGGGCTGTGTCAGCGGCGCCTCCTGAGGTATTCCGCATGCATAGATGAAAAGGCGCTGAGGCTTACTGGGCGGGCTTCACGGGGTTTTATGCCGCCTGAATGCAGTGTCGCTTTTTTTTTGCGGCTGTCGGCCGATGCGCAGGCTGTCATGCAACTGCTCGCCCCACTCAACCCGCTCACCCCAGCAGATTCAACGCCGCATACTGCAGCAACATGATCGTCTTCCCATCCACGATCTCGCCACCCCGCACCATCGCCAGCGCTTCATCGATCGGCAGCTCCAGCACTTCGATATCCTCACCTTCGCTGGCGACACCGCCGCCGTCGCTCACCTTCGCGGCCGCGGCGTATTCGGCGACAAAGAAGAACAGCTTCTCCGTGACCGAACCCGGGCTCATAAACGCCTCGAACACCTTGCGCACCGCATGCACGCGGTAGCCGGTTTCCTCTTCGACCTCGGCGCGGATGCGCTCCTCCGGCGACGCGGCTTCCAGCAGACCGGCCGGCGCCTCGATCAGCATTCCATCGTGACCGTTGACGAACGCCGGTAGCCGGAACTGGCGCGTGAGCACCACCGTGCGGCGCACCGGCTCGTAAAGCAGCAAGGTTGCACCGTTGCCGCGGTCGTAAGTCTCGCGGCTCTGGCGTTGCCAACTGCCGTCGGCGCGCCGGTAGTCGAAGGTGGTTTTCTTCAGCACGTACCAGTCGTCGGACAGCACCTTGACGTCGACAATACGCACCCGGTCGGCAGTTTCGTTCATTGTGGCTCCATGAAAGCGCGGCCTCAGCCGCGAGATTTCATGTTATCGTGCAATATCGTGCAAAAACAAGATATTTCGTGCATTGCGTGCCGGGTGCCGGTCCAGCACCCGACGCACCGGCCCATCCGCATTTAACTTCGCCTTATCCCATGCTGACATCGCAAAGAAAGCAGTTGATCCTCGACGCGCTCAAACGCGACGGCCAGGTGATCGCCAAGAGTCTGAGCAGTGAATTTGCCGTGTCGGAAGACACCATTCGCCGCGATCTGCGCGAACTCGCCGCCGATGGCTACCTGCAGCGCGTACATGGCGGCGCATTGCCGGCGTCGCCGGCTGCGGTGAATCTGGCCGGGCGGCAAGGCATCGAGTCGGCGTCGAAGGCGGCCATCGGCAAGGCCGCGGCGCAGATGATCGTGCCCGGCCAGATTGCGATCGTCGACGGCGGTACGACCGCCGTGCAACTGGTGCGCCATCTGCCGCTGGATCTACGCGCGACGATCGTCACGCATAGCCCGACCGTTGCCGTCGAACTCGGCGATCACGCGGGCGTGGAGGTCATCATGATCGGCGGGCGCCTGTACCGGCATTCGATGGTCAACGTCGGCGGCGCCGCTATCGAGGCGCTGAGCCATATTCGTGCGGACCTCTATTTCATGGGCGTGACCGGCGTGCATCCCGAGGCCGGCCTGAGTACCGGCGATCTCGAGGAGGCCTACATCAAGCGGGCGCTGGCGGCCCGCGCGGCCGAAACGGTGGTGCTGGCGTCCGCGGAGAAGCTCAACGCGGCTTCTGCGTTCATGATCGCGGAAGCGTCGGCGGCTCATGCCATCGTGGTCGAGAAGGAAACCGCGGAGGCGCTCACGGCGCCGCTCGAGGCCTTGGGTATCGCGATCGTGCGGGCGTGAGACAGCCGTAGCGGCGGCGCCTCAAATAGATCAGGATTACAGATCAATTAGCCCTTTCATATCGAATCCGTTATTTGAGAGATAGCGGACAATTTGTTACTCATTCTCCGTCCAACAGGGCGATAATCCCGCGCTTTGCCTCGTTATTGCAGGGCAGGGAAGTTGGCAACACCAGCACGTTCACGAGCAGTTCAAGGTCAATCAGATCGACTGCGGCGGCGCCGATGTTCTGCGCCGCCGCACGTCGCCGGTATGCCCGGACGAATGCGTCCGGGATTCGCCTGATTCTCAACGCGGTGTGTCGTCACAGGCTTGCGCAGCCTGTGGGGATCACGCGCGCGTCGTGCTGCCCGCTGGCGTTGCCGCCGTCGTTCACTAAAGGAGAAGTCCATGGGGAAACTCGACCTTTCGCGTCGCAGTTTTCTGAAGGCCAGCGTGCTTGCGGGCGTATCGGTGTATATCGCGCCGATCGGCAGCCGCGCGTTCGCTGCGTTGTTCGAAGACAGAATTCTCACGCCGGTTCAATGGGACGCGGCCAATGGGCAGGCCAGGTTCCGTATCGACGGCATCGCCAAGGTGACCGGCGCGAAAGTGTTCGCGCGCGACGTCCGTGCCGCCGACATGCCGCATTGGCCCAAACAGCAGGCGCATGCCTTCATCCTGCGCACGACCCAGGCCGACCGCCTTTACGAAGGTTTCAACCTGGCGCTGCTGGGCGACGAACTGCAGCCCGACCGCATCGTCACCGCGGACGATCTGACGCGCGACCGCCTGATCTTCCCCGCCTTCTATGGCGACGACATGTTGCTGCCGCCGGGCAAGACGCCCGCGTATCTCGGCCAGGCGGTGGCGATCCTGATCTATCACGACTTCGCGCGTTTCCGCTTTGCCAAAGACCGGCTCAAGTTCCACGACGAGATCATCCGTTATGGCGCGCAGACGGGACCGCTCGAGCGCGATCCGTGGGGCACGTTCCGCTTCGTGCGCGTGGGCGGCAAGACGCCTTATGACGACGACACCTTCTCGAGCCTGAAGAATGCGCCGGTGTTTCCGAGCATGATGCGCAAGCATCAGCCGGTCTGGCCGGACGGCAAGGAACACGGCAAGCTCGACGAGCAGGGCATGTTCTACGCCGGACAGATCCAGCAGGAGCTCGAACATCCGTCCGCGGACTGGCTGGTGATGGAGCGCGAGTACAACACGCAGTCCATCGACACCGCCGCGCTCGAACCCGACAACGCGAATTGCTGGTATGACGCGGCGACGCAGTCGCTGCATATGGTTGTGCCGACCCAGGCGCCGCAGGAAGTCGCGGACAGCGCGGCGGGCATGGTGGCGAAGTGCGCGTTCCCGGTGAAGAACCTGTTCCTGCACCCGTGCTACACGGTCGGCTACGGTTCGAAGGACCACTTCAATGTGCCGTTCTACGGCCTCGTCACCGCCATGTATGCGGGCGGTCGTCCGGTGCGTCTTGCCAACGACCGCTACGAGCAGTTCCAGACGTCGCTCAAGCGTCACGCGTTCAAGATGCATTACCGCATTGCAGTCGATAAGAAGACCGGCCTGCTGCAATCGTTCAAGGCCGAGATGGAAGCGAACGGTGGCGGGCGCTGCAATTTCTCGCCGTCGGTGGCGATGGTCGGCGCGACCGCGGCCCAGTCCATCTACTACTTCCCGAAGAACGACCTGGCGGCCGTTGCGATTGCTTCGCGTGCCATCGACGCCGGTTCCGCGCGCGGCTACGGCACGTTGCAGAGCATGGCCGCCACGGAAATGATGGTCGACGAGATGGCTGCGCAACTGGGCATCGATCCCATCGCGTTCCGTTTGAAGAACGCGTTGCGCTCGGGCATGAAAAACACCCAGGGCGCGGTGCCGGCCGGCGCGATTCGTGTCGACGAAGTCCTGCAGAAAGCGCAGGTGCATCCGCTGTGGGTGAATCGCGCGAAGAAGAAGCTCGAATACGAACTGCTGCATCCGGGCAAGCGCTATGGCGTCGGCTTTGCATGCGTGCAAAAGGACTTCGGCACGGGCGCCGAAGCGTCGCTCGCAAAGGTCGAATTCAGCGCGGACGGCAAGATCAGCCTGCATCACAGCGCCGCTGAAATCGGCACGGGCATGTCCACCTCGCAAGCGATTGCGGTGGCGAAGTGGCTCGGCATGCCGGCCACCGAGGTGCGCGTGGCCGTCACCGACTGGCCCGATCTGCCGGTCGTCACGAGCGGCGATCCGTACATGATGTCGCAGGCCGAGCAGGACAAGCTGTCGGCCAATCCGCGTTGGTCGCCGAATTACTCGTCGCCGTCGAGCGCGACCAACTCCGCGTTCTATTTCACGCACAGCACGCGCGAGGCCGCTCGCGTCGTCTTCACGCACGGCCTGTGGCCGGCGGCCATGGCGATCTGGACCCAGGGGCCAGGCGGCGGTCAGGCGGCGCCGCTGGTGGTGCGCATCGAGGACGCACGCTGGGTCGACGGCAAGCTGTCGGCGGCGGGACTCGAAGCGCTGCCGTTTGCGCAACTCGCGAAGAAGGCCCACGAACTCGGACTCGTGACGGGCGCGGCGGTGCACGTGTTCAACCGCTGGCAGTGGACCGAGGCGGAGTTCGCGATCGACGGCGGCCTCGAGCGTCTGCCGGTCGATGCGCTCTCGCTGCGCTACGGCGATAACGCTGCCGCCGACAAAAAGAAGCAGCAGACCACGGCGAATCGATACCGCGTGCTCGATCGTCAGCGCGTGTTCATTCCGCCAGTGCAACGTAACAACGCGGCGGTCACGTATTACAGCGCGGTCGGCACGCTGGTCGAGCTGGCCGTCCATGAAGCGAGCGGCAAGGTCGAACTGCTCGCGCACCACTCGATCATGGAGTGCGGCAACCAGATTGCGCCGCAGCTCGTCTCGGGCCAGTTGCAGGGCGGTCTCGCCATGGGGATCGGCCACGCCCTGCACGAGTACCTGCCGCTCTACGAAGACGGTCCCGGCAACGGGACATGGAACTTCAATCGCTACCAGTTGCCGCGTGCGAAAGATGTGGCCGTCTGGACCCAGACCGGCGAAGTACTGCCGCCGCTCACGGAAAGCGATCCGCCCAAGGGTATCGCGGAAGTGGTGATGATCCCGGTTGTCGGCGCGCTCGTGAACGGTATCGCGCATGCCATTGGACATCGTTTTACTGACCTGCCGGTTACCCCGCAAAACATTCTGGAGGTGCTCGCATGACGACGGCCCTGAATCAAACACCCGGCCGCGCCGCCAGCGCCACGCCGGCCTCGGATGCCACCGCGCAAACGGCGAGTGCGCCGGTCGTGGAACGGCCGCTGACGCAATTCCGCGCGCAACCGCTGACGCTCAAGGTGAACGGCCGCGACGTGACGGTGCAGGTGCCGACCGGTCTGATGATGATCGACCTGCTGCACGAATACCTCGATCTGACCGGTTCGCGGCTCGGCTGCGGGCAGGGCGTCTGTCACGCCTGCGTGGTGATTCTCGACAAGCCGGATGGCACGAGCGAGGAGGTTCGCACCTGTATCACGGGCGCGAATTTCTTCGACGGCAAGTCGATTCGCACCATCGAAGGTCACGCGCAGCGCAACGGACAAGGTGAGGTAGTGGCGCTGTCGCCGATCCAGCAGAAGTTTCTCGAACACTTCAGTTTTCAGTGCGGCTACTGTACGCCCGGTTTCGTCAATGCGGCGACGGTGCTGATCGAACGTCTGAAGCGTCAGCCGGTGGCGCGGGACCAGGTAGAGGAAACCATCACCGAAGCGCTGAACGATCACATCTGCCGCTGTACGGGGTATGTGCGCTACTACGAGGCGGTGAAGGACGTGGTCATGACGATGCCGGGACTCGTCAAGGACGCCGCATGAGCCTGCGTTTCCTGACCTCGCACCTCTCGCACCTGAGCTTGCGCCCGCGCCTGTGCCGCGTTGCGCTGCTGTTGAGCGCCGCGCTGCTGGCTGCATGCGGCGACCATCACGACAACACCACGGCAGCGACGAGCGCCACAGCACTGGGCGCCGCGTCGGCAAGCACGCCGGCCGACGGACAAAGCGGCGCTGCGGATCAACTGGTTCGCGGCCGCTACCTGGTGAAGGCTGCTGACTGCGCGGCCTGTCACACTGCCGCGGACGGGGCGCCGTTCGCCGGCGGCGTGAAGCTCGCGTCGCCATTCGGCACGTTTTACGGCACGAACATCACGCCGGACCAGGACCACGGCATCGGCAAGTGGAGCGCCGACGATTTCTACAAGGCGCTGCATGACGGCGTGTCGCCGGACGGCCAGTTGTATCCGGCGATGCCGTACACGTCGTACCGCCAGCTCTCGCGTGCCGACAGCGACGCCATGTATGCGTGGCTGATGGCGCAGAAACCGGCGGCGGTGGCTAACCACGCGCCTGACCTGTCGTTCCCGTTCAACCTGCGCTTTGCCGTGCGCTTCTGGAACATGCTGTTCCTGAAAGACGCATTGCCCGATGCATCGAAGGGCGGCTCGGCCGACTGGAACCGTGGCCGCTATCTGGTCAATGCGCTCGGCCACTGCGCGGAATGCCACACGCCGCGCGGCAAGTTCGGCCAGCTCGATCAGGCGTTGCCGCTTGGCGGCGGCGCGCTTGGGCGTGTCGTCGCGCCGGATATCACGCCGCACGGCTTGGCTGCCCGCGGTTGGACCGCGACGGATCTGCAGACCTTCTTCGCAACCGGGGTCGCGCCGCAAGGCTCGGCCTTCAGCGAGATGTATCCGGTCGTGCATCTGAGCAGCCAGTATCTGAGTCGCGACGACCTGCGGGCGATGTCCACCTATCTGCTCGGCGATCAGCCGCCGGCGCCGCAGCCGCTGCAGTCGGTCTCGGCGGATGCGGCGCAACTGGCCGCCGGCCGCAATGTCTACCTCGCGGTGTGTGCGGGGTGTCATGGCCGCGACGGCGAGGGCAAGCCGCACGTCGCCGTGCCGATGCACGGCAATTCGACGGTGCGGCAAACCGATCCGCATAATCTGATCGTGGCGATGCTCGACGGCATCGGCGCGCAGGATTTCCCCGGCCTCGAACGCATGCAGGAGATGCCGGGTTTTGCCGGGCAACTCAGCGACGAAGAGCTCGCGCAACTGGCGAGCTATCTGCGGGCCAACTGGGGCGGTCAGCCGGCCGATGTGACAGCGGCTGCCGTCAAGGCCTTACGCTAGGCGGCCGTATGAGATGATGGCGATACCCTTGCCACCCGCGTATCGCCATGCCGCCATCCAGCGCAACACGGGCTACCGCGCTTTCGCTGAACAGCGTCGGTAGCATTCTCGCTTCCATGTTTTGCTTTGCTGTGGTGGATGCCCTGGCGAAGACGGTCGCGCTGCAATATCCGGCCAATGAGGTGACGTTCTTCCGCATGCTCTTCGGTCTGGTGCCGGCTTTCGCGATGGGCTGCCGGGGGCCGCTTTCCATGAGCGCGCGGCTGGCCAACATCGATCTCAAAGGGCAGACGGTGCGGTCGCTGACGCTGCTCGGCGCCTCGGGTTTGTTCTTCGCCGGCTTGCCTTACGTGCCCTTGGGTGAAGCGGTCGCACTCGCGTATTCGGAGACGCTGATCGTCATCCTGCTTGCGCCGCTGATCCTGAAGGAGCGGTTGACGGGCAGCGGCGTGGTCGCGGCGCTGGTCGGATTCTGCGGTGTGTTGCTGGTGGTGCGGCCGGGCGGCAGTCAGTCGAGCTGGCTCGGTCCGATGTTGCTGCTGCTGAGCGCCTTCTGCGGCGCGCTTTCCATCGTGCAGATCAAGCGCATCCGCTCTACCGACGATTCGGTGACGACGGTGCTGTTTTTCACCCTGGTGGGCACGGTGGTAACCGGCCTGACCCTCGCATTCAACTGGCGAACACCGTCCGTGGATGCGCTGTTGATCATGGCGTTGCTCGGCGCGTTCGCGACCGCGGGACAGATTCTGATGACCGTCGCTTTTCGCCAGGCGGATGCGGGGAAGCTGGCGCCGTATAACTACACGAGCATCGTGTGGGCGGCGTTGTTCGGTTATGTCGTCTGGGGCGAGACCATTCAGCCGCTGTCCCTCGCAGGGATTGTGCTGATTGTCGGCAGCGCGATTGCGGTTGCGGTTGGGCGGAAAGATGAGGAGGGGCCGCTTGCGTGAGGAGTCTGAGGGCAGCGTGCGTGTCGCGGTCGTTACTCTGGCTGGAGCGGAGACGCGGTTTCCCTTGATAACCGGCATCCGCGCGCATTCCGGCATGCCAATCGATTCGCTTCTCTGCAGCCAGGTTCGCATGCCGCAACCTCGCGCCGTGGGAATCGCCAATACTGCGGCGATCCCCATTTGCCGACAAGGTGACGACGATGCTGCGGACCGGCCCCGCGACCCCCTCGCACGACGCGTCGATCCAGCGACAGACTGAATCGCACAATCAGGCGCCCACCGTCGACAGCGGGCCGTCCGCGGAGGGAGACGCTCACGCTTTATCCAGTCTGGTGGATCTGCAGCGCAGCCGGAGCCGATCGCCCGAGCATCATGACGCGCCGGGAAGAGCGGGCAAGCGGAACTGGTCGCAGAGCGATGCGTCGACGGTTCCGGGCAGCGCACATCACGATGACGATGCGCATGACCAGCCATTCAAGAAAACCCGGCTGGAGGCTGACGCGCCGGCGTTGTCCAGCGCATCGCTTAACGACCATCCCGTTGTACAGAAGCCAGCGGTCCAGGGGCCCCGCTTGTGGACCCATACGCCGCCGCTGCCGGGCGCAAGCAGCGTGGCCGCAGTCTCCCAAGGCGAGGGGGCCGGCAAGGGCGGGTTTGGCGGCAAGGTGATCGACGTTCCAGACCTGCCCATGTTGTCGCATGTTCCGAACGGTGAGGAAACCGCGGCAATCGGGGCACACATCAATCAGGCACTGCAGGGCAAACACGGTGACGTTCGAATGTTTGGTTATCACGTCACACCTGAGGAGTACGTCGACTCGATACGCAGCGAGGGCTTCTCCGCTGAGAAGAATGAGGGCAAATCCGGTGGCATCGCGAATGCGAATATCCACGGGAAAGGTTTATATACGTCGCGCAAGCCCTGCAACGACTACGTGATGCCGGATAAGACCTACGTCATGTTTGCCGTGGTCGTTCCAAAGAATCTCGAGTTCAAGCAGACGCAGCGACCCGCGGGCAAGGCGTGGGGCAGTGAAAACCACACGGGAGGCGCACCATCGGGCGACTACGTTGAAAGCACCAGTAGCGAAGACAAAATCCATCCAGACGCCATCGCAAAGGTGGGCTTGGTCCCGATCGCCCGCATCGAACCTTCGATGTCCCCGGAACTCCTGGCAATGCGTCCGACGGCTGCGACGAGCGGGCAACCGCCCCGCAACGTCACGCCGGAACTTCACAACTGGGTCTCGGAGAAAGTCGGCAATGATCCGTCTTTCAAGGCCCTTGGGGCTTTAGACGATGACGCGCGGCTCGACAAGCTGAAGTCTGTCTCGGACCAGTTGATGACGCTTCCGGACAAGCACCCCGACGCCACCTCGAGATTGTTGATGATGGATTTGAAGAAGCGATTTTAAAAGTACGCGTGAAGCTCGCCTCGCAGCGGGGACTGCGAGCGGCGGTTAGTTAAATGTCCGTTAGTTATCCCGATCAGCGGCAAAAGCGATATCTTTCTGTGCCTCCAGCGAGCCCAGCCGCTCGGCCAGCGCCTTGCCGATCGACGCGTAGGCCGTACTGCCCAAGGTCAGCCGCAAAGGCGGGCGCTCGGCATCGGCCGCGTCGATCATGGCATCGACCGTTTTGACGGCATCGCCCTTGAGTACGAATGTGCCGGACGACACGGCTCTGCGGACCTCACCGGCCGGCGTATTGTCATAGCACGCCATGGGCTGCGCGTGATCCAAACCCTGGCGGAAGTGGGTGAGGGTCGGGCCTGGCTCAACGATCACGAAATCGATGCCGAAGGGCGCGACTTCCTGCGCCACCGATTCGACAAAACCTTCGATCCCCCACTTGGTGGCGTGGTAGAGGCTGAAGTTCGGATAGGCGATCTGTCCGCCCTCCGACGACACTTGCACGATACGTCCGCCACCTTGCTCGCGAAGGTAGGGCAGCACGGCACGGATGAGCTGGATCGAACCGGTCAGGTTCGTGGCGATCTGCCGCTCAAGCTGCGCGTCGCTCAGTTCTTCGGCCGCACCGAAGAGGCCATAGGCGGCGTTGCTGACCACCACATCGATGCGCCCCATACGCTCGAAGGCATCCGCCACGGCGATTCGAATGGCCTCTACGTCCGTCACATCGAGCGAGAGCACATGCAGGCGATCGCCGTGTTGGGCCCGCAATTCGTCCAGCGCTGCGGGTTGCCGCAAGGTTGCCACCACCCGGTCGCCACGTTCCAGCAAACGTTCCGCGAGGATACGGCCGAGGCCGGTGGATGTGCCCGTAATGAACCAGGTTTTGGCCATGATGTGTCTCCAGCGAAGGGAATAAGTGAGCTGTCGATATCCATGCTATGGCGTTATCATTGTTGGCACAATTACCTATTAATCGCATGAGATGGTGAAAATTAGCCACCAATGAACAAGCCGACACTGACCGATCTGCGAGCGTTCATGGCCGTCGCCGAGCACCGCAGCTTCCGGCAAGCTGCCGATCTGCTCGGGATCACGCGCTCCACACTGAGCCATGCCATCCGCGGCCTGGAGGACAGCGTGGGCGCCCGTCTACTGCATCGAACGACGCGCAGCGTGTCGTTGACCGAGGCGGGCAAGCGTCTGCTGGGCCGTCTCGATCCCCTGATGAGCGATCTCGATGCCGCCCTGGAGGAAGTGGCCGGCGAGCAAGGTCTTACTACGGGTACGCTGCGCATCAATGGCGGCGAGAACGCGATTCGCTTGCTGCTGCAGACTGTTGTGCCTGAATTCCTCAAGCGCTATCCCGGTGTCGAACTTGACCTGGTGGCGGAAGGGCGGCTGGTGGACATTGTCGAACAGGGTTTCGATGCGGGTGTGCGATTGGGCGAGGCCGTGCCGAAGGACATGGTGGCGGTTCGTCTTGGCCCCGACATCCGCTTTCTGGCGGTCGCGTCGCCGGCCTATCTGGCGGTTCATCCTGCGCCGAAGGTGCCCGATGGACTATCGAAGCACCAATGCATCCGCCAACGTCTGCCGAGTGGCAAGCGCTATCGCTGGGAGTTTCTCAAGCGAAGACAGGAAGTGGCGATCGACGTCCCCGGCGTCCTGACGCTGGACAACAATCAGTTGATGGTCGAGGCGGCGCTAGACGGCCTGGGCATCGCCTACGTACCCGAACCCTATGCGCGTGACGCGTTGGACGATGGGCGCCTCGTGACGGTGCTGGAGGACTGGTGTCCGGTGATCCCAGGCCTGTTCCTTTACTTTCCAGGCACGCGTCATATGCCGACGAGTTTGCGGGCATTCATCGACATGGTTCGAACAGGTGCCGCCTGAGCGCAACTGCGCGACCACGCGAGACGTATGTCGAGGCGAAGGCCGCTCGCTCGCGAGCGGCGGCCGCCGGTACGAAAACATCCGGCATCAAAGCGTATTGCGAGCCGGCTGCAACGTGACCGCGGCGTCGTGGTCTCGCTCATGATTGCGCGCGTGGCGCGTGCGCCGGACAGCTCGCATCTTGCGAAGGTGTCGAAGCGCCTTGCGCGCCGCGCTCACCGCGTCCGCTAAGCGCGCTATGGATCCTGCGACGAAGACCAGGAACAACGCACCCACAATCAGGGCATACGCAGTGACGGACATCACCGCGTAGCGTGCGTTGTCGTCGTTGCTGTGGTCCGCCCATACATCGGGCAATTGAAGCAGGATAAATCCGGCGCCGGCAGCGAGCGATGCCCACAGCAGAAACACGGCAATGGAAAAGAGAAAGAAGCAGAGGCTGCGTGTGATGCCACCCGCGGCGCGTAGATAGCTCATGATCGACTCCAAGAATGGTTCTGCCCGGCGTATTTACCGGATGCAACCGGCCCTGATGTCTTGATTACGGCACGTCGAACCTATGGCTTTATGTCGAACAGGCGCTTCAAATGTGCTGAATCGGCGACGCGCGCCGCCGGTCATATAAGATGCGATGTCGATTAAACACATTGCATGCAAGCCCCCAAAATTCGGGGCAGGTGGCTGGGTCGTTCTGGATCGGAAAGTGATTAGGAATCCACGGTAATCACCAGTCCATGTGAAAACCCTCACCTTGGCCTCTCGGTGAGGTGTGGCATGCCGCATTCCAACAACGCTCCGGCAGACGAGATCCCCTGGCTCGAATCCCCCATCCCCGCACGAAGAGTTCGCACAACGCGAATCACCCAGACAGATACCGTGCCCAACTATCGGACATCGCGCGCGTCACCTCCGCACGATTCAAGTTTTCGCGGCATTTGCCGTTAAAGCAAACGTTATCGTGGGCGCGATTCCGCGATACCGTTCGTAAGGATTTGTATCAGTATGTTCAGACGGCTCGTTTTTTGTCTGAGGCATTTTACAATTCCGCTTGAATTTTAATCGTCTATCTGGCCCCGTTTGCAGCAGAAGGCCTCACGTTTGAGAGGTTTGGCGCACGAGCGTTAGATAGAGGGCAGGGCACGAGTGACGGTCGCACGAGGCGGCTTTCCGTGTCGCGAGATCGCAGCGCTTCGGATGAATGCGCGCATCGCACGCGACGCGGGAACGCTCGGGTCTGCCTATGAACAAGGCAGGAGTCGAATTTGTTAAGAAGTCGTTTCGACAAAACCATGATGACCGGCATTGCCGGCGTCTGGGTCGCGGTGGCAATGAGTGGGTGTGTGAACGTGGCACAGCAGGGCGCACAGGCGGGTGTGGCAGCTTCCGGGGTGCCGGCGGCATCCTCGGCTGCGCCGGCGAGCGCAGCGTCCGATGCGGCGGCGTCCGCGGCAGCGCTGCAGGCCTCGGCAGCGGTTGCCGTGGCCAAGGCGAAGAAGAGCCCGCCGCTCGTGTATCGCGTGCGGCGCGGCGACACGCTGAGCCATATTGCGCAGCACAATCACTGCAGCGTCAAGGATTTGCTGGCCTGGAACCAGCTCAAGCCGTCTACGCGCCTCAAGCTGGGACAGGTTCTGCATGTGGCGTCGCCGGAGACGGTGAAAGAAGCGAATGCGGCGGCGGCTGCAGCGGCCGCTGCGCAGGCTGCGGCGGCCGCTGCGCAGGCTGCGGCGGCACAAGCTGCGGCTGCGGCGAAGACGGCTGCCGCGGCGGTGCCGGCTTCGAATGTGGCGGCAGGCGCGGCAGCAAGCGCGACAGGAGCCACGGCCGCACATGCTGCGACAGCGGCCTCGGCGACGACAGTCCCTCCCTCTGCATCAACCCCCGCTACCGAGTCCCCCGCGCCCGATGCGGCGCAGACGCGTGAAGTGGACGCCGAAATCGGCCGTCACGCCAAGCGCGTGACGTTGGCGTGGCCCGCGCAAGGTACGGTGGTGCAGGGGTTCCAGCCGGGCGAAACGCGTGGCATCGAGATTGGCGGCAAGCCGGGCGATCCGGTGCGCGCCGCCGCGGACGGCAAGGTCATGTACGCAGGGACAGGGCTCAACGAATACGGCAGCCTGATCATCGTCCAGCACAACAAGGATTTCCTCACCGCGTACTCGCACAACCGCAAGCTGCTGGTGAAGACCGGCGACATCGTGCGTCAGGGGCAGGAAATCGCGGAGATGGGCGACGAAAACAACTCGCGCGTGTCGGTGCTGTTCGAGGTGCGCCGCGACGGCAAGCCGGTTGATCCGATGCCCTATCTGCCCGGCAAGCAAAGCTGAGTCTGCGCGCAGCAGGTTGAGGCAGCGCCGGCGTCCTGATGGACGGCCGGCGTTTGTGCTCGGCTCTCCGGTTCGCGCAAGGCAGGCTCAAAGCAGGCACTGGCCCCGGCGCTTGATTCGCCGGGCGCCAGTGCTTCGTCACGTGCCTGTCAGTCAGAACGTGTCGCCGGGGACGCGTACCCAGCCTTCCATCAGCACCCGGGCGCTGCGGCTCATGATGGCCTTCTTCACGACCCATTCTCCTTCCACCTGAGTCGCTTCCGCGCCCACGCGCAGCGTGCCGGACGGATGGCCGAAGCGCACCGCCTCGCGTTCGCCGCCACCGGCGGCGAGATTGACCAGCGTGCCCGGAATCGCGGCCGCCGTGCCGATCGCCACCGCGGCGGTGCCCATCATGGCGTGGTGCAGCTTGCCCATTGACATGGCACGCACCAGCAGGTCTACGTCGCCCGCGCTAACGGGCTTGCCACTGGAGGCGACATACGCGGTGGGCGTGGCGACGAAGGCGACCTTCGGCGTGTGCTGCCGCGTCGCGATCTCGTCGAGGTGCTTGATCAGGCCCATGCGCAGCGCGCCATGAGCGCGAATGGTCTCGAACTTCGCCAGCGCCTTCTCGTCGCTGTTGATCGCGTCCTGCAGTTCGGTGCCTTTATAGCCAATCGCTTCCGCGTTGACGAAGATCGTCGGAATGCCCGCGTTGATCATGGTGGCCTTCAGCACGCCGATGCCCGGTACCTCCAGATCGTCGATCAGCTTGCCGGTGGGGAACATCGCGCCGCCCGCGCCGTCTTCTTCGGCGGCCGGGTCCATGAACTCGAGCTGCACTTCGGCGGCGGGGAAGGTGACGCCGTCAAGCTCGAAGTCGCCGGTCTCCTGCACCGCGCCGTTGGTGATGGGCACGTGGCCGATGATGGTCTTGCCGATATTCGCTTGCCAGATGCGCACGGTGGCCACGCCGTTGTGCGGAATGCGGCTCGCGTCGACCAGCCCGGCGCTGATGGCAAACGGACCGACGGCGGCCGACAGGTTGCCGCAGTTACCGCTCCAGTCGACAAACGCCTTGTCGATCGACACCTGGCCGAACAGATAGTCGACGTCGTGATCCGGCTTGCTGCTCTTTGCAATGATCACCGTCTTGCTGGTGCTCGACGTGGCGCCACCCATGCCGTCGATCTGTTTGCCGTACGGGTCCGGGCTGCCGATCACGCGCAGTAGCAGCGCATCGCGCGCGGCGCCGGGCACCTGAGCGGCTTCGGGTAAATCCTGCAGGCGAAAGAACACGCCTTTGCTGGTGCCGCCGCGCATGTAGGTGGCGGGAATCCTGATCTGGGGTACGTGGGCCATTGTGTAGTTGTCCTGTTAAGCCGCTGCCTGCGACGATTCGAGGAAGTCCTGCGCAAAGCGCTGCAGCACGCCACCGGCTTCGTAGATCGACACTTCTTCCGCGGTGTCGAGACGGCAGGTCACCGGCACCTCCACACGCTCGCCGTTGCGGCGATGGATCACCAGTGTGAGATCGGCGCGCGGCTTGCGCTCGCCGGTGACATCGAAAGTCTCGGTGCCGTCGATGCCCAGCGTCAGGCGGTTCACGCCCGGCTTGAACTCGAGCGGCAAGACGCCCATGCCCACCAGATTGGTTCGGTGGATCCGCTCGAATCCTTCGGCAACGATGGCCTCCGCACCCGCGAGGCGTACGCCCTTGGCGGCCCAGTCGCGCGACGAACCCTGGCCGTAATCGGCTCCGGCAATCACGATCAGCGGCTGCTTGCGCTCCATGTAGGTTTCGATGGCTTCCCACATGCGCGTGACCTTGCCTTCAGGCTCGATGCGAGCCAGAGAACCCGCTTTCACCTTACCGTCCTCCAGCACCATTTCGTTCTTCAAGGTGGGGTTGGCGAAGGTGGCGCGCTGCGCGGTCAGGTGATCGCCACGGTGCGTTGCGTACGAGTTGAAGTCTTCTTCCGGCAGGCCCATTTTGGCCAGGTACTCGCCGGACGCGCTATCGGCCAGGATCGCGTTGGACGGCGACAGGTGGTCCGTGGTGATGTTGTCGCCCAGCACGGCGAGCGGGCGCATGCCCGCGAGCGTGCGCGCTCCCGCCAGGGCGCCTTCCCAGTACGGCGGGCGGCGGATATAGGTACTCAGCGGGCGCCAGTCGTAGAGCGGGTTGGCACGCTCGCCGGTATCGGCGGTCACCGCGAACATCGGTTCGTACACCTTGCGGAATTGCTCCGGCTTCACGCTCGCGGCGAAGATCGTGTCGATCTCTTCGTCGGACGGCCAGATGTCCTTGAGCATCACCGGCTTACCGGCGGCGTCGATCCCCAGCACGTCCTTCTCGATGTCGAAACGGATCGTGCCGGCAATCGCGTAGGCCACCACGAGGGGCGGCGAAGCGAGGAAAGCCTGCTTCGCATACGGGTGAATCCGGCCGTCGAAGTTGCGGTTGCCGGACAGCACGGCGGTGGCGTACAGGTCGCGTTCGACGATTTCCTTCTGCAGCACCGGATCCAGCGCGCCCGACATGCCGTTGCACGACGTGCACGCATAGGCCACCACGCCAAAGCCGAGCTGTTCCAGTTCCGGTAGCAGCTTCGCCTCTTCCAGGTACAAGGTCACGGCCTTCGATCCCGGTGCGAGCGAGCTTTTCACCCACGGCTTGCGGGTCAGGCCGCGCTGGTTCGCATTGCGGGCGAGCAGTCCCGCGGCAATCATGTTGCGCGGGTTGTTGGTGTTGGTGCAGCTCGTGATCGCCGCGATGATCACGGCGCCGTCCGGCATTAGCCCTGGCTCGTTTTCGACCTTGCCGCTGATGCCGCGCGCAGCGAGTTCCGACACCGGCAAGCGGCGGTGCGGATTCGACGGGCCGGCGAGGGTGCGAACCACCGTCGACAGGTCGAACTTCAGCACGCGCTCGTACTGCGCGTGCTTCAGGCTGTCGGCCCACAGGCCGGTTTGCTTCGCGTAGGTCTCGACCAGCTTGACGAGTTCGTCGTCGCGGCCGGTGAGCTTCAGATACTTGATGGTCTGCTCGTCGATATAGAACATCGCGGCCGTTGCGCCGAATTCCGGCGCCATGTTGGCGATGGTGGCGCGGTCGCCCAGCGTGAGTTTGGCCGTGCCTTCGCCATAGAATTCCAGGTACGCGCCGACCACCTTTTCCTTGCGCAGGAATTCGGTCAGCGACAGCACCACGTCCGTCGCCGTAATGCCCTCGCCAGGCTTGCCGGTGAGTTCGACGCCGACGATATCCGGCAGACGCATATACGAGGCGCGCCCCAGCATCACGCTTTCCGCTTCGAGACCGCCTACGCCGATGGCGATCACGCCGAGCGCATCCACCATCGGCGTATGCGAATCGGTGCCCACCAGCGTATCCGGAAACGCCACGCCGTCTTTCACCTGCACGACCGGACTCATCCGCTCCAGGTTGATCTGGTGCAGGATGCCGTTGCCGGGCGGAATCACGTCGACGTTCTTGAAGGCCTTCTTGGTCCAGTTGATGAAGTCGAAGCGGTCCTCGTTGCGCCGGTCTTCAATCGCGCGGTTCTTGTCGAACGCGTCCGGATCGAAGCCGCCGCACTCGACTGCGAGCGAGTGGTCCACCACCAGCTGGGTCGGCACGACCGGGTTGACCATGGCCGGGTCGCCCCCTTGCGCGGCGATCGCATCGCGCAGGCCGGCGAGGTCGACGAGCGCGGTCTGGCCCAGGATGTCGTGGCAGACCACACGCGCCGGGAACCACGGAAAGTCGAGGTCGCGCTTGCGTTCGATGATCTGCTTGAGCGATGCGTTCAGCGACACCGGGTCGCAACGGCGCACGAGGTTTTCGGCCAGCACGCGCGAGGTGTACGGCAACGTGTCGTAGGCGCCCGGCTGGATTGCCTCGACTGCGGCACGGGTGTCGAAGAAATCCAGCTTGGTGCCTGGCAGGGGTTTGCGGTTTGCAGTGTTCATACCGTGGGGAATAAGAATGAGGTGCTCGGTGCTCTGCAAGGAACCAGAGTTAGGGCTAAGGGCCCAATTCCGGTCGACAGGGGCGAATCATGCCGGACGTCGCCGGACGTCAGCGGCAATTATCCCCCTTTCCCGATCGACGCTTCTCGATCAGCGTTTAGCGAGCGGCACGAACGTCAGGTCGTCCGGACCGGTGTAATTCGCGCTCGGCCGGATGATCTTGTTGTCGATCCGCTGCTCGATGATGTGCGCGCTCCAGCCGGCTGTGCGGGCAATCACGAAGAGCGGCGTGAACATCGCGGTGGGCACGCCCATCATGTGATACGAGACCGCGCTGAACCAGTCCAGGTTCGGGAACATCTTCTTGGCGTCCCACATCACGGTTTCGAGCCGCTCGGCGATGTCGAACAGCTTCGTGCTGCCGGCTTCCTTCGAGAGCTGTTTCGCCACTTCCTTGATCACCTTGTTGCGCGGGTCCGAGATCGTGTACACCGGATGGCCGAAGCCGATCACGACTTCCTTCGCCTCGACGCGGCGACGGATATCCGCCTCAGCCTGGTCGGGCGTCTGGTAGCGCGACTGGATTTCAAACGCCACTTCGTTGGCGCCGCCGTGCTTCGGGCCGCGCAGCGCGCCGATCGCTCCGGTGAGCGCCGAGTAGATGTCCGAGCCCGTGCCGGCGATCACGCGGCCGGTGAAGGTCGAGGCGTTGAATTCGTGTTCGGCATACAGGTTCAGCGACGTATGCATCGCCTCGACCCACGACTTCGACGGCTCCACGCCGTGCAGCAGATGCAGGAAGTGGCCGCCGATCGAATCGTCGTCGGTTTCCACCTCAATGCGCTTGCCGTTGTGCGAGTAGTGGTACCAGTAGAGCAGCATCGAGCCGAGCGAGGCCATCAGCTTGTCGGCGATATCGCGCGCGCCGGGCAGGTTGTGGTCGTCCTTCTCGGGCAGCACGGTGCCGAGCACCGAGACGCCGGTGCGCATCACGTCCATCGGATGGGCGGCCGCCGGGATCCACTCCAGCGCGGCCTTGACGTTGGCGGGCAGGCCGCGCAGCGCCTTCAGCTTCGTTTTGTAGGCGGTCAGTTCGGCCTGGGTGGGCAGTTTTTCATGCACCAGCAGGTAGGCGATTTCCTCGAATTCGCAGGTGCTGGCGATGTCCAGAATGTCGTAACCGCGGTAGTGCAGGTCATTGCCGGTCTTGCCGACTGTGCACAGCGCGGTGTTACCCGCCGTCACGCCCGACAGCGCCACGGATTTCTTCGGTTTGAATGCGCCTGCTGCGGGCGTGCTGTTATCTGCTTCGCTCATGGTGTCGTCCTCTTGCTCCTGAATGCGGGATTACTTGTGTGCGGCGAATAGCGCGTCGAGCTTGTCCTCGTACGCGTAATAGCCGAGATATTTGTACAGGTCGGCGCGCGTCTGCATCGTTTCGACGGCGGCCTTTTGCGTGCCGTCGCGTTGCACCGTCTGATAGAAATTGAGTGCGGCCGCATTCATCGCGCGATACGCGCCGCAGCAGTACAGCGCGATATCGACGTTAGCGTCGCGTAGTTCGGTGGTGGTGAAGAACGGCGTCGAGCCGAACTCGGTCAGGTTCGCGAGAATCGGCACCTTGACCGCGGCCTTGAAGCGGCGATAGTCGTCGAGCGTCTGCATCGCTTCCGGGAAAATCATGTCCGCGCCGGCTTCGACGTAGGCAATCGCGCGTTCGATGGCGGCGTCGATGCCTTCGGCTGCGGCTGCATCGGTGCGGGCCATGATGACGAACTGATCGTCGGTGCGGGCATCGACGGCCGCCTTCACGCGATCGACCATTTCTTCTTTCGCCACCACTTCCTTGCCCGGACGATGTCCGCAGCGCTTCTGTCCCACCTGGTCTTCGAGGTGGACGGCGGCCACGCCCGCCTTGATGAACGAGCGCACCGTGCGAGCGATGTTGAACGCGCCGCCCCAACCGGTATCGATATCGACCAGCAGCGGCAGACCGGTTGCATCGGTGATACGACGGGCGTCGATCAGGACGTCGTCCATGGTGCTGATGCCGAGGTCGGGAATGCCGAGCGAATTGGCGGCAACGCCGCCGCCCGACAGATACACCGCCTTGAAGCCGACGGCTTCCGCCATCCTGGCTGCATAGGCGGTAATGGCGCCGACCACTTGCAACGGCTGTCCTTCTGCGACCGCCGTGCGGAATTTCGCGCCGGCGCTGACTGGTTGTTTTGCTGAGCCCACGTGTGTCTCCCGATGAAGTTGGGAGGGTGTAGTGCAAGGAGCGGGCCAGCCTCCCGGCGCGCGGTTAAGTCGTTGATTACCTGTGGATTTGCCGGATGGTCCGGCTGTCTCATGGTTTCATAAGTGGAATTATGGATTTCACAAGTGAAAGCATGGGTTCATAATGAAGCATCTTCCGTCCTACGCGCTGCCGCAGCCCGCCCGCCATGAATCGACCTCCCGAACCCGGCTCCCGGCCCCGTGTCTGGGCCATCGGCATCACCAAACTGCGCGACCTGTTCCGCGACATCGCGGAAGAATACGATGCCCGCGCCGATCTGCGGCTGGTGTCGCGCGGTTATGAAGACGCGGTCAACGAAATCGCTTCCGCGGGCACGAACCGCCCGGACGTCGTCGTTGCGGCGGGCTCCAATGGCACCTATCTGAAGGCACGGGTCGATGTGCCGGTCGTGCTCATCACGCCAACCGGTTTCGACGTGATGCATGCGCTGGCGCGCGCACGGCGCGACGCCTCCCCAGTGGCGCTCGTGAGCTACGGCGAGACCCCCGCCGAAGTGCGCCGCTTCGTGGCGGCCTACGGTATCGACGTGGTGTTTGCGGCGTATCAGTCGGCGCAGGATGCGGAGACCTGCGTGCTCGATCTGCGCGATCGCGGCGTGAAGACGATTGTGGGTCCAGGACTCGTGACGGATCTGGCGTCGCAGGCCGGCATGGAATCCGTGTTCCTTTATTCACGCGCCTCGGTGCGCTCGGCGTTCGATACCGCGCTCGAAGTCGCCCAGGCCACCTGGGGCGAAGCGGTGCGGCGCCATCGTCTGGACAACGTGTTGCAGCACTTGCGCGACGGCGTGGTCGCGCTCGATGCGCAAGGCCGCGTCGAAGCCATCAACCAGCGGCTTGCGCTCGTGCTCGGCATCGAACCCGCTGCGGCGGTGGGCCGTCCGTTGCTTGAACTCGCACCGGATCTGGTCGAGGCCGTCCCGGATGCGGAGGGCGAGTCGCTCGAAACCGTGCGCGGCATCAGCTACGTCGTGCATCGCGGACCGCTGGTCGACAACGGTGTGACGACGGGCACGGTGCTGACGTTTCAGGAATCGCGCGCGGTTGAGCGGCTCGATCGCACGCTGCGTTCGCGGCAGCGCGCGCAGCAGTTCGTGGCGCGCTACCGGCTCGACGATCTGGTGGGGGCGTGTCCGGCGATCGAACGGGTGCGGCAACTGGTGCAGCGCTATGCGAAGTCGGACGCCACGGTGTTGATTCGCGGCGAGAGCGGCACCGGCAAGGAGATGGTCGCGCAGAGCCTGCATCATCTGAGCGCGCGGCGCGATTTTCCGTTTGTCGCGCTCAATTGCGGCGCGTTTCCGGAGGCCTTGCTGGAGAGCGAATTGTTCGGTTACGAGGAAGGCGCGTTTACCGGCGCGCGGCGCGGCGGCAAGGCTGGGCTGATCGAAGCGGCGCACCGCGGCACGCTGTTTCTTGATGAGATCGGCGAAATGCCGCTGCCGTTGCAAAGCCGCTTGCTGCGCGTGTTGCAGGAGCGCGAAGTGGTGCGCCTCGGCTCGACGGAGCCGACGCGCATCGACGTGCGGATCGTCGCGGCGACCCATCGCGCGTTGACGGCGGCGATCGAGGCTGGCGAATTCCGCACCGATCTTTACTACCGGCTCAACATTCTGAATATCGGCTTGCCGCCGTTGCGCGAGCGGCATGGCGATATCCTGCCGCTCGCGGCCGAGTTGCTTTGTCAGGCGGCGCGTCGCGAGCCGCGTCTCGCGGCACGCATTCGTAGCACACGAGATGCGTTGGACGTGCTGGCGTCGGTCAGCGAATCGCTCGGCCGTCACACATGGCCTGGTAACGTGCGGGAACTGCAGAATGTGATCGAGCGGATCACGGTGGAACTGGCGGACTCGGACGACGCAGCGTTGACCGAAGCGGTCTTGCAGTCCATCGCACCCGAACTGTTCGAGCGGCCCCAAGGGGCTTCGAACGACGCTGCGTTGACCTTGCGTCAACGCAGCCGTCGGGTGGAAGCGGATGAGATTCGCGCGGCACTGGAGGCGTTCAATGGCGACCGCGATCAGGCGTGCGAGGCGCTAGGCATCAGCAAGACGACGCTGTGGCGCAAATTGAATGCGGCGGGGTGAGGGGGCGAGGCCGGCGCGACTCGCACGCTTCAATGCGCCGCGCAGGCGGCCGGGAGATCGACATAATCCGCTGTGCCGATACCGTCGCCGCAACGCGGGCAGGCCGGGTCGCGTTCGAGACGCAGCCGGTCGAAGCGCATGCCCAGCGCGTCGAAGCGCAGCAAGGTGCCGGACAGCGACTCCCCGATACCGAGGATCAGCTTGACGGCTTCGGTGGCCTGCAGCAGGCCGATCACGCCGGGCAATACGCCGAGTACGCCGGCTTCGGAGCAGTTGGGCGCGAACTCCGGCGATGGCGGTTCGGGAAACAGGCAGCGATAGCAACTGCCGCCCGCATGCGCGGGCCAGAACACGCTGACCTGCCCATCGAATCCCTGCACCGCGCCGTAGACCATGGGCACGCCGAGTCGCACGCAGGCATCGTTCACGAGGTAGCGGGTGGAGAAGTTGTCGGAACCGTCGATCACCACGTCGTGCCCGCTCAACAGGCGTTCGACGTTGGCGGCCAAGAGGCGCGTGCGCCGTGCGTCGATCGCGATGTGCGGATTGAGCGCCAGCAAGGTGCGGCAAGCGGACTCGACCTTGGGCGTGCCGACATCGGCATCGCGGTGCAGCACCTGCCGCTGCAGGTTGCTGCGATCGACAATGTCGTCGTCGATCAGCGTGATGTGGCCGATCCCGGCGGCCGCCAGATACAGCGCCGCGGGTGAACCCAGGCCGCCGGCACCGATGAGCGCGACCCGGGCTGCAGCCAGTCTGCGTTGCCCGTCCAGTCCCACCTCCGGCAGACGCAGATGACGCGAATAGCGTTCGAGAAAATCCGTGTCCGCAGTGGGTTCGGTCATCGGCAAATCCGCCGTTTGCCAACCCTTGATGCCGCCGCTGACCGAGTAGACGTGTTCATAGCCCAGGCCCCGAAGTATGCCCGCGCATTGCAGCGAGCGTGCGCCGGCCGCGCAGATCAACAGAATCTCGGCGGTGGGGTCGGGCAACCAGACGGCCGGATCGGCCTCGAGCCGAGCCCGGCCCACGCCCGTCGCGCCTTTTGCCATGCCTGCCGCGCGCTCGCCGTCTTCGCGCACGTCGACCAGCAACGCCCCTGATTGCTGGCGTTCATAAGCATCGTTGGGGGCAAGTTCAATAATGGCGGGTCTCATCTTGACGCTCCGCTGGAGAAAGTCAGTTCACGGTGACGAGGCGGGTGAACTCGCGCAGCAGATCGTAGCCGTCCCAGACCGTGGAAAATTCGAGGGCCCGGCCCAACGGCACAATGCGATCGATACCGCGCCCGCCGAGGTGCTGGGCAAAGCACAGCATTTCGGCGGGCGTGAAGCCGAAATAGCTGAGGGTTTGATCCTGCCGTTGCAACAAGGGCACAAGCTCGGCGAGCGAAGCCAGTCTGACTTGCGCAAAGGTGCCGGTGCCGAGCCAGCGGCGCGGCAAACGAACCGGCGCAGCGAGTTGCAGCATGGCGATCTCGTTGCCCGCGAAGCGCACCGCATCGACGATGCCCTCGGCGGCGAGACCATAGGTGGCGACGTGTTTCTGGACCGCCATCGCAGCATCGATGCGCGGTCCGCGGGTCTCTACGATTTCAGTCAGCAGCGTCAGGAACGACGCCTGTGCATCGGCCACAGCCGCGTCGGCGCCGATCCAGAAGAGCGTGCCTGGCGAAGCGCACGCCGCTTGCCCGAACAGATAGGCATCCGAATGAAAGGCCTCTGCCGCCAGCTTGCGCTCCACTGCGGGCGACGCAAGAAATGCCGCCGCCGAGATCGCCGCGAAGGACGCGCGGTTGGGGAAGGTGAGATCGCGGGCGGCGGGTCGCAGCGGTGAGCCGCGAATCTCACGGATCGCCTGATCGCCGCCCCACAGCACGCGCAGGTCGCAGGCGGCCGACAACGCCGCCGT
Organism: Paraburkholderia sp. GAS38; assembly: GCF_050434965.1. Taxonomy (NCBI): domain Bacteria; kingdom Pseudomonadati; phylum Pseudomonadota; class Betaproteobacteria; order Burkholderiales; family Burkholderiaceae; genus Paraburkholderia; species Paraburkholderia sp. GAS38. Next base: position 261,411 of record NZ_JBNDJO010000006.1, read on the forward strand.
AGCGGCTTCGTCGCGGTGGTCATAGCTCACGATTCGCTGGGTACGGGCCACCACGGGATCGGCTTCTTTCAAGGCCTCGTTAAGCACGGCGAACACGGCCTCCATGACCTCGCCACCCCGGTCCGACACGCGCACGATATTGCGGTTGCCGGCCAATGCGGCGAGTGCCCAGGAATAGACGAACACGGTATCGGCGTTTCCCGGCGCGACATGAAACACCAGGCCGAGCGGGAAGCGCAGGCAGGATTGCCCCGCTTCGACCCGCGCCAGTTCCGCGCCGAGACGGCCACGCCGAAGGTAGACGCCAAGCGGTCCCAGTTCCGGAATGCGCCGGGCATACGCTGGCGTGCGCAGACGCTGTCCGACGGCGTCCAGAAAGTCGAGCATGCGCTCGTCGCCCACCTGCAAAGCGGTGTCGTCTCGCGGATCGCACAATGGCTCAAGCAAGGCCGCCGCCTCGAGCGGTGCGGCCGGCGGGAACAGTGGCCGGATCATCGCGGTACCTCGCCGGCCGCTGCAAGCTGGGTCAACGCGCGGTAATCGATCTTGCCGTTGGGCAGCAGCGGCACTTTTTCGATGCTTCGCGCAAGCACGCCATGACGGTTCACGCGCAGACGTTCCGCGACCTGTTGCGAGATCGTGTCCAGCCGTCCAGGTTCGGCCTCGCTTTCGCACCACAGCACGATCACCTCGTCGTTCGGCGAGACGGCAACGGTTGTGCCGGCGGCGCCGGCGTCGGCCGCAAGGCGTTCGACGGCATCGAGATTGATACGCATCCCGAACAGTTTGGCCATCCGCTTGAGACGGCCTTCCAGATAGAGGTAACCCTCATCGTCGAAGCGGCCGATGTCGCCGGTGTACAGCACGCCACCCAGGTCGTCGCCGCGGGCCAGTTCGGCGGCGTTATCGGCGTAGCCCATCATGACGCTCGGACCGCGAAACACGACCTCACCGGACAGATCCGGCTCGCAGGTCTCCGTACCCGATCCGGTCCGGAGCGACAGCCGGCCGCCGGGGATGGCGAGTCCCACCGACGTGGCCTTGTCGGCAATCCGCTGGGCCGGCAGGACGGCCATCCGGGCCGTGGCTTCGGTCTGGCCATACATGAGATGAAAGCGGCCCCCCACGCGGCCGAGGTCCCCGGCGATCTGCGCAATCAGTTCGGGACGCATACGGCTGCCGGACTGGGTAAGCGTATGCAGGCTGCGGTGCGCCGAGGGCGTCCAGCGCAGGCGCGCGAGCAATTCATAGGTATGCGAGACCGCGGCGAAGGAGGTGGCGCACCAGTTGTCGACGGTGGCCCAGAAGTCCGCGCCGATCACCGGGTCTGCGGTCACCACGACGGTGGCGCCGGCCTGCAGATGGCTGTTGAGCACCGACAGGCCGTAGCCCAGATGAAACGGCAAGCTGGTGGGCGCGATCTCCCGAGCGGTGATGCCGAGCGCCTGCACGATCGCTTCGGCGTTGGCGAGCAGGCCCTGACGCGAGAGCCTCACCATGCGCGCCGCGCCGGTCGAGCCGGAGGTGGTCAACAGCAAGGCGAGATCGACATGGACCGTTGCCGCGGAGGTCTGCCGGATCCAGCCCGACGTGGCATCGCGGTAGCCGGCCGGCGCGGGTTGCCCGAGACCCGGCTGCCACACGCCTGCGGGTTCGTAGCGCGCAAGCAGCTCCGCGAGCGTGGCGGGCTCGATTTGCGGATCGAGCAACGCGAGCGGCCGGTGTTGACGGAACGCGGCGAGATAGCGGCAGATCGTGTCGATGGTCCATGGCGCGGGCAGCAGAAGCAGGCCGGAGGGTAGGGTACGCAGTTCGTCTTCCATCGCCTCAATGCGCGCGTCCAGGTCGGAGCCGCTCCAGATTCGGCCGTGTGCGGCCTCGATCAGGCAGACGTGAGCGCCGAAGGGTGTCATGGGATTTATGCGCCTACCGCGTGAAAACCGCCGTCGGCATGCACGATTTCGCCGGTGGTGGCGGGCAACCAGTCCGACAGCAGTGCGATGCAGGTCCGCGCGACGCCACTTGCATCGGCCGGATTCCAGCGCAGCGGCGCGCGCGCTTGCCATGCGGCGGCGATCTCGTCGAAACGCGGCTCGCCGTGAGCAGCTGCGGTGCGCAACGGGCCGGCCGCGACCAGATTGATGCGTATGCCGCGGGCGCCGAGATCGCGGGCCAGATAGCGTGCACTCGATTCCAGTCCCGCCTTGGCGACGCCCATCCAGTCGTAGCCGGACCAGGTGACCGACGCATCGAAATCCAGTCCGACAATCGTGCCGCCGCGGTCCATCAACGGCAACACGGCAGCGACCACCGCTTGCAGCGAGAAGGCCGACACCTGCAAGGTCGTCGCGACGTCCACCCACGTCGCAGCGAGAAAGTCGCCGCAGATCGCGGCCGGCGGCGCGTAGGCGATCGAATGCAGGACTCCGTCGAGTCGCGGCGCGTGAGCGCGAACGCGCGCGGCCAGCGTGGCGACCTGCCCGGCCTGGGTGACGTCGAGTTCGATCACCGGCGCCGGTTGTGGCAGACGTCTGGCCGTATGTTCGACCATATGGAGCCGGCCGTGGCCGGTCAGCACGATCTGCGCGCCTTGCTCCTGGGCCAGTTTCGCGACCGCAAAAGCGATCGAAGCGTGATTGATGACACCCGTAATCATCAGGTGCTTGCCTTCGAGCAGGCCGCTCATGAGCGGACTCCGCCGCCGTACCCGGGGGCTCGCTCGGGCAGCGTGTCCGCGCATCCGCGAGGTTCGGCGCGCGCCAGCCTGCCTAGCACTGCGAAGCGTTTGCCGGGCCATTCGCCGTCGTCGATCCCGTGCACGATGCCCCTGTCTTCAGTCAGCAGCACGTGGCCGGGGTGGGCGCGCGGCGCGGCGCTCAGCACCTCGATAACACCCGGCGTGCCCACGGCTGCTTCCTCCCAGGTGTACGGATCGCGCACGATCACATCGGCAGAGTCCGGGCAATACAGACCGTCGCCTGAGGGGGACTCCATATGAATCGTGCCACCTTGCTCGACCATGCCGTAGAAGTTGTGGCACCGGCGCAGGCCCGTTGCGTCGCGAAAGCCGGCGCGGAATTCCTGCGGGGACACCGCTTTGTCCGCGAGCTTTTTCCATCCTCCCGTGTGCAGCAATAACGCGTGGCTCAGATCGAAGGCGCGCGCCTGCGCTAGCGCGTAGAACTGCGTCCAGACGAGGGAGGTGAAGCCGAACACGAGGAAACTCGCATGGCCGTGGCGTTGCAGGAAACCTTCGACGGCGTCTGCATCGATGCTTTGCTTGCTGTTCAGCGCGAAGACATGCTCGCGGCCGACGTTCATCACGCCGAGTACGGTCGCGCCGCGGATCGACGCACGCTCTTCGCGCACCGCCGAAGGCGAGTCGACAATCAGCATCGGCAAACGTCGCGGACCGGTCAGCTTTTCGAGCGTCGATGTCAACAGGAGACGCTGGTGTTCGGCCGCCTCGCGGTCTAGTGCGATGCGGCTGACTCCGTTACCGGTGGTGCCGGAAGAGGTCAGTTCCGCCACCGGTTCACTGCGGCTGCTGACCAGTGCGTGTTCCTTGAACAGGCGTACCGGCAGCCAAGGCAGTTCGCGCAGTTGTGCATAACGCCGCCCCGGCGTGTGGCCGACTGCATGCAGCACGCGCGCATAGGCCGGGCAGGCGCGGCGGTGATGATCGATCAGTTCGATCAGACGCGGCAGCAGCGCGGCTTCGCGCATGGCCTGGCTGGGCGGCGAATCACGATTCATGGCGAGCTCCGGCGTGGCGTGCGCAGCGCACTCAGTCTGTTGCGCCGAGTTCGCGGAGCAGGCGCGAGGCGGCTTCGAAGGAGTCCATCTTCAATGCCTGGCCGGTTTTGATCTCAACGTGGAATTCGTCTTCGATAGCGGAGACCAGCAACACCGCACCCAGCGAATCCCAACCCCGCGTCTGCTGGTAACGCAGCGCTGAATCGGGCAACCCGGTATCGAGCTGCAGCACCGTATCGAATACCGATCGCAGTCTTGTGTCGAGCGACATGGCAGTGACTCCTTGGGTTGATGCCTGCATGAGCCGATCCCGGCTCGTGGCCTTTGGCGAACCTTGCGCCGTCCCTTATCGGTCCTTCATCTGTCCTTTAGCGGCCCTTTAGTTGTCCCTTGGTTGTCATTTACCCGCCGGCGATGGCCGTCATGATCTCGACGGCGTCGTCGGGCGCGAGCGGGCGGGCCAGGTCGCTGCGCACCACCTCGTGGTTGATGGCGAGACGCAACGTCCTGCGCAGCGTGCCGTCCGGTTGCGTCAGCAAACCTTTCAGGTCGGGGTAGTCGGAGAAGAGCACACCGAAGGCGGCCGCGAGGGTGGCCGTTTCATAGTCGATCCGGCGCCGGTAGCCTACATACCTGAGCAACGAGCCGGAAAACAGGAAAGTCATGATGAACTCCTTGCGCGTGCCGGCCTCATGCCGAAGCGAATACTTCGATTGCGTCACCGGCGGCGAAACCCGACGCGGTAAGCAATTGATGAACGAAGTGGGTTTCCTGGCCCATCCGGTAGGTTCGGGTCAGGACCTGGCCGCGGTCGAACAACATGTAGGGACGGCGCAAGCCAATGCTGATCCGCTCGATCCGCTTGCTCAGGCCCGCGACGAGGGCCGGGCATTCCTCCATGCGCTCGAATGCCATGGCCTCACGGCTCTCGCCGATGTAGTCGCACACGTGCTCGGAATACCATTGGTCCGCCACTTCGCAGGCGTGGCGATAGACGACAAACTCATGCCGCGATTCGGCGATCGGCTTCGCTTCAGCCGGCACACGCGGGGCACCGCGATTCAGTAACACGGGCCGCTCGTCGATTTCGCCGGGGTTGTCCAGCAGCGCTTCGATCAGTTCCGCGGGCACGCGCCCCGGCGCGGCCGCGAGCGTGTCCGGCGACTCGATGCGCACGCACACTTCCTGCAGGTGCAGGTGCGCCACCGGCGCGCCGTGCTCAGCCACGAGCAGTACGTCCACATCTTGCAGGCTATGGAAGCGTCTCGGATTCCAGGTTCTTACCCCGGTCGTCACGCTGAGCGACTGGCAGTCGTAAAAGGTCGACGGCTGCAGATACTCGATCTCAAGGCCTATCGGCACAAAGCCGGTTGCGTGATCGCGGATGAGTGCCGCATGCGCGACGGCGTGCTCGGCCAGCCAGGCCGACCAACCCATGAACGCCAGGGAGAACGCGACGCGTGGCTTCAACTGCAAATGCGTGAACATGCCGCTGCTGCAAGGGATCGTCAAACGGGTCTGCCGAACCGGCCTGGCCACGGAGGCGGATTGACCGGCCGTGGTTTTCGACATCGGCTTTGCCGGGGCGCAGTCGTGCGACGCGGAAGGCATCCGGGTCAGGCGGCCATAGCCCGGGAGCGTCAGAAAATCCGGAAAGTTTTCGTGCAGCGCGATCTCTTCGAACAAGGCTTTGGCCTGTTCGAAGGCAAGCGTCGGACGATCCTGGACCGAACCGGTACCGCATTTTTCGATCTCCTCGACAAGCATGGCGCGCACCAGTTCACGGGTCACGCGGCGTCCATCGTGCAACTGCGTGCCGTGATGCAGCCATTGCCAGATCTGCGAGCGGGCAATCTCGACGGTCGCTACGCCCTCCATCAAGCCGAATAGCCTGACCGAGCCGCTACCGCGCAACCACGCTTCCAGATAGCGGATCGAGACCGCGATGTTGGAACGCAAGCCGTATTCGGTGACCCGGGCATCGAGCCGGTTAGCGGCCGCGAGTTGCGCGGCGGTGATTTCACGCGCGTCGCCCGGTGGCTCGACCGGGTGAGCGCGACCGGCGGACATCCGATCGAACGCGGCGTGGCAGACCGGCACCAGGTCCGGGTGAACCACCCACGTGCCGTCGAAGCCCTCGGCGGCCTCGCGTTCCTTGTCGCGCCGAACCGCCTCGATTGCCCGGGCGCGCGCAGCGGCATCGTGCCGGTCGGGGATCTGCGTGGATACGCCGCCCAGCGCATGCGTGCCGCGTCGATGACAGGTGCGCACGAGGAGTTCGGTGTAGGCCCGCATGAAGGGCAGGTCCATCGTCAATTCTGACCTGTCAGGCAGGACGAAGTCAGGCTGGTATCTGAATTCCCTGGCAATACTGAACAGATAATCCCATCGGCCCGCGGTCAGACCGGCCGCATGCGCTCCGAGTGCGTGCAGGATCTCGTCCATCTCATAGGCGGCATGGATGTGTTCGACGATCACCGTGGCGCGAATGCTGCCGCGGGGAATGCCGATCCAGTCCTCGGAGAATTCGAACACGTCGTTCCAGAGCTTCGCTTCGAGGTGGTTCTCCAGCTTGGGCAGATAAAAGTAAGGCCCGCTCCCGCGCGCCAGTTGCGGGCGGGCACAGTGCAAGAAGTACAGGCCAAAATCGACCAGGCTGGCCGCCGCCGCCTCGCCGTCGATCAGCAGGTGCTGCTCCGGCAGATGCCAGCCGCGCGGGCGCACCACGATCGCGGTGCGGTGGTCTTCGAGACGATATGGCTTGCCCAGCGGATCGACGTAGGTAATCTTGCCGGCGACCGCGTCGCGCAGGTTACGCTGGCTCGTCATCACGTTGCGCCAGGTGGGCGACAAGGCGTCTTCGAGGTCGGCCACCCAGACTTGTGCGTGGGCGTTAAGCGCATGGATGACGATCTTTCGGTTCTCGGCCGGAGCGGCGATTTCCACGCGCCGGTCCAGCAGGTCTCGCGGGGGAGCGGGGACACGCCAATCCGGATTGTTGCGAATGCCCGCAGTGGCACTGAGGAACTCGAAGGATTCGCCGTGCTGCCGACGGTGAGCGCGTTGCCGACGGGATTGCAGGATATGCCGGCGCTGCTGCGCAAATTCGCAATTTAATGCAGTAACAAATTCCAGGGCGTCTGCGGAGAGAACGTCTGGAAATTGCCGCGCCACTTCGCTTTCAATAACGCAAGCCGCATGAGTTTGAGTGGCCAAGCTGAACTCCACAAGACAGGAAAGTTTGCGTGTTCGTTTTTACTGTGAGCCTTGACGCAAGGCAAAAGGCCGCTCGTCCGGCCATGTCGCGGCAGGTGTTCCTGAGCAGTCGGTATTCAGCGCGATACGTAAACGGAGCTAGGACTATCCCGATGCCAAAGGTCGGTCACAGAGGAATCGCTAAATTCATTTTTATAATATGTATATCTAAGTTTTGGCAAATTCAAGGCCATAAAAAAGGGAAGGTCTGGAAAGATTTTATGAAGTTAGCTAACCGGTTTGATTAAGCCGGTGTCTAATTTCATAAGTGTCGAGGCATTCGGATCATTGCTTTACTTCCCCTCAACCGTACGCAACACCTGCGCTACCAGCCCATGCTCATGCAGGATCGCCGGACTCGCCTGCAACAACGGCAGGTAACGCGGCAGAAAAGTATTCTCCGGCAGATCGGATGAAAACAGCGTCGTCACCGCACCGGCCGCGGCGATCCGGTCGACGTCCGTGGCCTTCTTGTCGTCGAGGGTTTCGTCGACGTTGGCAATCACCGTCGAGAGCGGCGCGAGCCAGCGGAACCCCGAACCGTTGATCAGCACCTGCAGGAACGCCGCCGGCGTCACCGGGCCGAATTCCTTTTCATAGGCCGCGCGTTCGTGATCGAGAATCGCCTTGTGCAGCGACAGCAGCGGCCGGCGGACCGCGGACAGGAATTGGATGGCTTGCTCGTCGGTCATGGCGCAACTCCTGATGGATGGGGATAAGGGCATGCTAACAAACTTGCCCTCCAGATACAGCGTGACAGGTTGGCGACAAACTTTCCCATGCGACGCTACAATCAATTCGCCCTACACACCGCTGGCTCGTCACGACCCCGGCGCTTATCTTTTTGCTCGAACCGGGTGGCAGTCCACCGCGAGTCTCCTCGCGGGCCTTATGCGCATTAGCCCGGTCTGCCGAATAGATTCGGCGAGACCGAGCGGTTTAGTTCGACGCCGTTATACAAACCAATCAAACAATATCCCGCAATCGGAGTCCCCATGACAACGCTCACCATCAACGGTCAGACGCACACCGTCGACGCACCGCCCGATATGCCCTTGCTGTGGGTCTTGCGCGACCTTGTCGGCCTCACCGGCACGAAGTTCGGCTGTGGCATTGCCCAGTGCGGCGCCTGCACCGTGCATCTGGATGGGGCGGCCGTGCGCTCGTGCGTCTTGCCGGTGGCGGCGGTCGGCGACAAGAAGATCACCACCATCGAGGCGGTGGGCGAGACTCCCGCCGGCAAAAAGGTGCAGCAGGCCTGGCGGCAGATCGACGTGGTGCAGTGCGGCTACTGTCAGTCCGGACAGGTCATGTCCGCAGCCTCGCTGCTTGCGCAGAACCCCAATCCCACCGACGCGGATATCGACGCCGCCATGGCCGGCAACATCTGCCGCTGTGGCACCTACAACCGCATTCGCGCGGCGATCAAGCAAGCGGCGAAGGGGGCCTGACATGTCGCAAGGATTGATCGATGCGCAACGCGGCGCCCAGCCGGACGCCGCCCGGGATATCAACCCGGATGCAGGTGGCTCGCGCTTCTCGCGCCGCACGTTTCTGAAGTTCAGCGCTACGGTGGGCGCTGCCGCAGGCGGCGGCCTGCTGCTCGGTTTCAGCATCCCGGCGCTAAGCCAGGGGCAGGGGCAAGCTCAAAGCCCGGCCGGTCAATCGGTGATCGGCGGGGACGCGAGCGAACCCGCTCCAGCCGGCGTGTTCGCGCCCAACGCGTTCATCCAGATCGATACCGCCGGCAAGGTCACGCTGGTGATACCCAAGGTCGAGATGGGCCAGGGCGTCTATACGTCCATCCCGATGCTGATCGCCGAAGAACTCGAAGTGCCGCTCGACACCGTCACGCTCGACCACGCGCCGCCCAACGAGAAGCTCTTCATGGACCCGCTGCTCGGCGGCCAGTTGACCGGCGGCTCAACCTCGATCCGTTACGCATGGGAACCGATGCGCAAAGCCGGGGCGACCGCGCGCGTGCTGCTCATCAACGCGGCGGCGCAGCAATGGCAGGTCGATCCTGCAACCTGTCACGCGCAGGCGGGGCAGGTCATGCACGCGGCCAGCAATCGCAGTATCGGCTACGGCCAACTGGTCGATGCCGCCGCGAAGCTGCCGGCGCCGCAGAATGTGCCGCTCAAGGACCCGAAAGACTTCAGGATCATCGGCACGGCGGTCAAACGGCTCGATTCGCCGGAGAAGGTGGACGGCACCGCCGTGTTCGGGCTCGACGTGCGGGTGCCGGACATGGTCTACGCGGCCATCGCGACCTGTCCGGTGTTTGGCGGCACGCTGGGCAGCGTCGACGACACCAGCGCGAAGAAGATTCCCGGCGTGCGCCAGGTCATCAAGGCGGACAATGCGGTCGCTGTAATCGGCGATCACACGTGGGCCGCCAAGCGCGGTCTCGCGGCGCTCGATATCAGCTGGAACGAAGGCGCGGGTGCGAATCTTTCGATGCAGCAGATCGTCGGCGACCTCGCCGCCGCCGCGGACCATGGCACCGGCGCCGTGGCGCGCAAGGACGGCGACGTGACGAAGGGCTTCTCGGACGCCAAGACACGCGTCGACGCGGTCTATCAGCAGCCGTTCCTTGCTCACGCCACCATGGAGCCGGTCAACTGCACGGTGCACGTGCGCCCCGACGGTTGCGATATCTGGCTGGGCACCCAGGTGCCGACGCGCATCGTCGATACGGCCGTGAAAATCACCGGCCTGCCCGCCGAGAAGATCACGGTGCACAACCATCTGCTCGGCGGCGGCTTCGGGCGCCGCCTCGAGTTCGACATGGCGACCCAGGCGTTGAAGATCGGCAAGCAACTGGGCACGCCGGTCAAGGTGGTGTGGACGCGCGAAGAAGACATCCAGCACGACATGTACCGGCCGTACTACTACGACAAGATCTCCGCCGGGCTCGACGCGAACGGCAAGCCGATTGCGTGGCAGCACCGCATTGTCGGTTCGTCGATCCTCGCGCGTTTTGCGCCGCCGGCCTTCCAGCACGGCATCGACCCGGACGCCGTGGAAGTGGCGTCCGACCTGCCATACGACCTGCCGAACCAGTTGATCGACTACGTGCGCCAGGAACCGCGCACGGTGCCGACCGCGTTCTGGCGCGGCGTCGGTCCGACGCGCGGCACCTTCGTGGTGGAGAGTTTCATTGACGAACTCGCCGCGCAAGCCAAGGTGGATCCGGTGAAATACCGTCGCGACCTGCTCGGCAAGACCCCGCGTGCGCTGAACGTGCTCGACACGGCCACCCAGGCGGCCGGCTGGGGCAGCGCGAGCCTGCCGAAGGGGCAAGGGCGCGGCGTCTCGGTGATGCACGCGTTCGGCAGCTTCTTCGCGATGGTCGCGGATGTGACGGTCGACCAGGGCGAGGTGACGGTGAACCGCGTGGTGTGCGCGGTCGATTGCGGCATGACGGTCAATCCGAACACCATCGAGGCGCAGGTGCAGGGCGGCATCATCTTCGGCATCACGGCGGCGCTTTACAGCGAGATCACGATCAAGGACGGACGCGTCGAGCAGAACAACTTCACCGACTACCGGATGCTGCGCATCGACCAGACGCCGAGCATCGAGGTGCATATCGTGAAGAGCACCGAGGCGCCCGGCGGGATCGGCGAGCCGGGCACGGCGGCACTCGCGCCGGCGCTGACGAACGCGATCTACGCCGCCACCGGCAAACGCCTGCGGCAGTTGCCGGTCGGCAGCCAACTGCAAACCGCCTGACCGGAGACCGATCATGATCAAGACACTGAAGGTTGCCGGGGCGGCGCTGGGCCTCGCGTTGCCGTTTGCCATGCCGTCATCCGCGCAGGCGGCGGACAATGCGTTGGTGCAGCAAGGCGCCTATCTGGCGAAGCTCGGCGATTGTGTGGCGTGCCATTCGGCGCCCAAAGGCAAGCCGTTTGCGGGCGGTTTGCCGATGTCCACGCCGATGGGCAAGATCTACAGCACCAACATCACCCCCGATCCCGACACCGGGATTGGCCGCTATACGGAGGAAGACTTTGCGCGGGCGTTGCGCGAGGGCGTCGCCAGGGACGGGCACAACCTCTATCCGGCGATGCCGTATCCGTCGTACGCGAAGGTCAAGGACGACGACGTGAAGGCGCTCTACGCGTTCTTCATGAACGGCGTCGCACCGGTGCAGCAGGCCAATCGCGCGTCCGACATTCCCTGGCCGCTCAACATGCGCTGGCCGCTCGCGCTGTGGAACGTCGTGTTCCTGGAGAAGGGCGTCTATCAGGACAAGACGGGCAAGGACGTGGCGTGGAATCGTGGCGCTTATATTGTCCAGGGGCTCGGACACTGCGGCTCGTGTCACACGCCGCGCGGTATCGCGTTCCAGGAGAAGGCGCTGGACGAAAGCGGCAGCGCATATCTGACGGGCGCGCCGCTGGACGGCTGGTTTGCGGCGAACCTGACCCAGGAGCAAAACGTTGGCCTTGGGCGCTGGTCGGAGGCGGATCTGGCGGCATTCCTGAAGACCGGCGCGAATGCGCACGCGTCGGCGTTCGGCTCGATGACCAGCGTGATCAACAACAGCACGCAGGCCACGAACGACACGGACATCGCCGCGATGACGAGCTATCTGAGGTCGCTGCCGGCCGCGGGCGGCACGGGCGCGCCGCCGTATTCGTACGATGCGCAGGCTACCAGGGTGTCGTTGACGCGCCCGGCGAACGACGCCGGCGCGCGCGTCTATACCGAGTACTGCATGCATTGTCACGGGGTGGATGGCCGAGGCTTCGCGCCGATGCTCGCGCCGCTGGCGGGCAATCCGAATGTGCTGGAGCACGATGCTTCGTCGCTGATCAACGTCACGTTGAACGGCACCGGCGATCTGGTGATTCAGGGCATTCCTGCGCCGTATCCGATGCCGAACTACGCGCCGGTGCTGAACGACAGGCAGATCGCGGATGTGCTGACCTTCGTGCGGGCAGGGTGGAACAACGGTGCGCCGGCAGTGTCCGCGGATGAAGTGGCGAAGTTAAGGAAGTCGACCCAGGCGGCGCGTTGAAGGCACGCGTTAAGGGTACGCGTTAAGGGCACACGCTGAAAGGCAAGCTGAAGCAGGCGTCTGCGTGGCGAGTCTCAACCACGCAGACGGCCCGCCGGCGCCTCACCGATGCTGCCCAACCTTCTGCCGCTTCTCCAGCGCACGCGCATACCAGGTGAGCGGGAAGCACATCGCGAAGTAGATCAGCGCGACCATGCCGTAGATCGGAAACGGCCGGAACGCCGCGTTGGTGATCATCGTGCCGGTCTTGGTCAACTCGGTGAAGCCGATGATCGAAGTCAGCGCCGTGCTTTTCACCACCTGCACGAGAAAGCCGACGGTCGGCGCCACCGCGATTTTCCTCGCCTGCGGCCACACGATATAGCGCAACTGCTGGCCGAAGGTCATGCCGAGACTCGCCCCCGCGGCCCACTGTCCGCGCGGTATCGCCTCGACGCAGCCGCGCCAGATATCGACGAGGTAAGCGCTGGTATAAAGCGTCAGCGTGACGGTGGCAGCGGTCCACGGCGAGACGTCGACGCCTAGCAACGGCAGACCGAAGAACGCCAGAAACAGTTGCATCAGCAACGGTGTGCCCTGGAACAGTTCCACGTAGACCGACACCGCTCGCCGCAACCAGGGCAGCGGCGAGACGCGCATCGCCAGCAGCACGAAGCCCACCAGGCCGCCGCAGACGAACGCGATCAGCGACAGCAGCACCGTCCAGCGCGCGGCGAGCAACAGATTGCGGGCGATATCCCATAGCGTGAATTCGACCATGATCAGCGCTCCGTGGTGATGGCGCGGGCGCCGCGCCACGCGAGCAGGAGCCGCCAGCCGCGCGGCTCGTCAGGCCGGTGCGGCATGCGGCCCGCGAACAGGCCGCGTGCGAGCCAGTTGAGCAGTTGCCTCAACACGATCGAGAGCACCAGGTAGGTCACCGTGATGATCACGTAGCTTTCGAACGAGCGGAAGTTGCGCGACTGGATGAAGTTCGCCGCGTAGGTCAGGTCCGGCACGGAGATCTGCGAGACGACGGCCGAGCCGAGCATCACGATCAGCACCTGGCTCAGCAGCGACGGGAACACGTTCGCCAGCGCCTGCGGCAGCACCACGTAGCGGAACACCTGCCGACCGTGCAAGCCGAGCGCCTGCGCCGCCTGGACCTGGCCGCGCGAAATCGATTCGATGCCGGCGCGCACGATCTCGATGGCGTAGGCGCCGAGATTGACCGTCATCGCCAGAATCGCGGCCTGCACTTCGTCGATATGAATGCCGAGGCTGGGCAAGCCGAAGAACACGAAAAACAGCTGCACGATGAACGGCGTGTTGCGGATCAGCTCGACATACGCCGCGATCAGCGTACGCGCCCAGCGCGGTCCGGCCACCGCGACGCTGGCGCCGCCAATGCCCACCAGGCCGCCCAGCACGGTGGACACCGCAGTGAGTCCCAACGTGACGGCCGTGCCGCGGGCCAGCATGCCGGCATAGACGCCGAAGCCGCTGAAATCGAACGCATAACTCATGACATACCGCTCATCGTGAATCGGACTCCATCCGCCCAACGCGCTTGAGCGGCACAAAAAGGTTAGAGATCGGCCGGCAGCGGCGCGCGCAGCCATTTCACCGCAATCGCGTTGAGCGTGCCGTCCTTGCGGGCGCGGGCAATCGTCTCGTCGATTTTCTGCTTCAGGCGTGGCTCGTTCTTGTTCAGGCCGACGTGATCGGGCGAACTGAACAGCGCGAACTTCTGCTCGGGATCGTTGGCCGGATGACGGGCGAGGATCGTCGCCCCGACGTCGTTGCCGACCACCATCAACTGTACCTGACCAGAAAGGAACGCCGAAATTGCGCCGTTGGGATCGTCGAATCTTTTGATGGTCGCGCTCGGCGGTGCGATCTTGGTGACGCTCAGGTCTTCCAGCGTGCCGCGCGCCACCGAAATGGTCTTGCCGGCCAGGTCGCCGGCGTTCCTGACAGCCACGCTTTTCGGGCCGAACACGGCCAGATAGTACGGCGCGTAGGGCTGCGAGAAATCGATCACCTTCTCGCGCTCGGGCGTCTCGCCGACTGAAAGCAGCATGTCGGCTTTGTGGTCGGCGAGGTAGGCCATGCGGTTGTCGCCGGTCACCTGGACGAGTTCGACCTTCGCGTTGAGCGTCTTGCCGATGAGGTTGGCCATGTCGATGTCATAACCTTCGGGCTTCATGTCCGGGCCAATCGAGCCGAACGGCGGGTAGTCTTCGAAGACGCCGATCCGCACCACACCAGACCTGGCGATCGAATCCAGCGCATCGGCATGGGCGGCCGGGGCCGCGAAAGCGGACAGCGCGACGACGCCGGTGAACGCCAGGGTGGTGGCCAGCGTCGCCAGGATGCGCTGGGCACGTCCGGCGCGCAGAGCAGATGAGTCAGGTGTGGTCATGGTCGTTCCTCTGTCGAAAGCGTGATATTTCTCTGATGAATCCGGTACGCGGCGCGCCGGCCGCTCTTTGGCGACCTGGCTGCCTCCATGTGACCTGGAGGGGTTGCATGGAGTAGGTATCGGCCGGAGCGGCATAAATCTGTAGTGCGATCGCGCTTGCAGAACCAAACCGCGCGAAGCCTGCCTTGCGAACGCGTTGCGGGTGGATGCACTCTAGGTTTGCCAAAATCACCCAACAAACGAAATCTCTGCATGACCGCCATGACGTAAGCTCATGCCGCAGACGGCGGGAAGTTTTTTGATCGCTTATGCTGAGGGCCACACTGGGGACAAGCGGCCCGCCGAGCGCATCCCATTGCAATGCATTTTCCTGATACCCGGACCGCGCCCATGCGACGACTTCCTCCGCTGAACGCGCTGCAGATCTTCGAGACCGTTGCGCGGCACCGCAGCTTCACCCGTGCGGCCGATCATCTATGCCTGACGCAAGGCGCGGTGAGCCGGCAGATTCTCGCGCTGGAGGACTACTATAAATTTCCGCTCTTCAAGCGCCAGGCAAAGGGGCTCACGCTCACGGCGGAAGGCGAGTTGCTGCTGCCTGCGGTGAAGGAGAGTTTCGCGCGCATCGAGGAAATCTCGCTGCGCCTCACGCGCCAGCGGACCGATCTGGCCTTGAAGGTGCCGACCTGCGTGATGCGCTGGATGCTGCCGAAAATCATGCAGTTCCAGGCCGGGTACCCGGACCTGCACGTGCAGATCACCACCACCTGGCAGCACGACGTCGACTTCCAGAGCGAGCCGTTCGACGCCGCAATCATCTACGGTTCGTCGCCGGGTGCCGGCGTGCAGGCCGTGCCGCTCTTCGAAGAGCGCCTGACGCCGGTTTGCGCGCCGGAGTTGCTGACCAGCAAGCCGCTTGACAGCGTCGCCGACCTGGCGCGTCATACCTTGCTGCATCCGACCCGCGACCATCGCGACTGGAAGATGTGGCTCGATCACGTCGAGGCACGCGATATCGATGCCAGTCACGGCCCGAGCTTCGACACGCTCGACCTGGCGACGAACGCGGCGCTACAGGGGTTCGGCGTCGCGATCAGCGACCTTGCGCTGATCGACGAGGACGTGGCCGCCAGGCGGCTGGTGAGACCGTTCGACGAAGTGCTGATCACGGGATGGCGCTACTACTTCGTCTATCCGGAGTGCGTTGCGCATCAGCAGAAGGTCAATCTGTTCCGCGAGTGGATCGCGGAACATTGGGCCGAATGACGCTGTGCAGACGCGCGCGGCCCACCCCGCTCAGGGCGCAAACGACAGGAACAGATACGCCGCAAACAGCGACAGGTGCACGACCCCTTGCAGGATGGTGGTGCGCCCTGTGCTCAGGGTGAGGGTGCCGACCAGCAGCGTCAGCGTCAGCATGACGGTTTCCTTGCCGTTGATGCCGAGCACGAGCGGCTGGCCGGTCCACAGGAAGACGCCGGCCACGGTGGGGATGGTCAGGCCGATACTCGCGAGCGCCGAACCGAGCGCCAGATTCAGGCTGTTCTGCAAGCGGTCGGCACGCGCCGCCCGCACCGCCGCGAGTCCTTCCGGCAACAACACCAGCGCCGCGATGATGATGCCCACCACCGCAGGCGGCGCGCCGATACTTTGCACGGCCGTCTCCACCGTCGGCGAGAGCAGTTTGGCGAGCAGCACCACGGCCACCAGGCACACCAGCAGCAGGCCGCCGGCCAGCATGGCTTGCGTGACGCTCGGCGGTTCGGCGTGCACGCTTTCGTCGGGCGTGGCGGCCAGAAAATAGTCGCGATGCCGCACCGTCTGCACGAACACAAACACGCCGTACAGCACCAGCGACGACACGCCCGCAAACGCCAGTTGCGACGACGACAGCAGCGGACCCTCGCGGGTAGTGGTGAAATTCGGCATCACCAGTGTCAACACCGATAACGAGGCCAGCACGGCGAGCGTGGCGGCCGCGCCGCGCGCCTGGAAGTCCTGCTCGCGATGGCGGATGCCGCCCACCAGCAGGCAGATGCCGACAATGCCGTTACACACGATCATCACCGCGGCGAACACCGTATCGCGCGCGAGACCGGCCTTCTCGGGACCGGACGTGAGCATCACCGAGACGATCAGCGCAACCTCGATCACCGTGACGGCCACGGCCAGCACCAGCGTGCCGAACGGTTCGCCGACCCGGTGGGCGACCACCTCCGCGTGATGCACGGCGGCGAACACGGCGCCGGCCAACGCGATGCCGACGAACGCCAGCAGCACGCCATAACCGGGCAGCGCATAAGCCGCACCGAGAATGAGCCAGGCGGCGATCGGCATTCCAATGGTCCAGCGAGGCAGCACAGGCGATGTTGTCGTCATCCGGTCGTTCCTTGTTTTAATGCATATGAGATGAAATTGAGGCGTGCCGGCGCTAAGGAATGTCCGGCCGCATCATGCGGAAAAGGGCCTGTCCGTTGCAACTGAACCATGCATGCAACTTGATGCAATGAATCGGGAATACGCGCCAGTACATTAAACTATAACGAATAGCGTTGAATAGCGAACGCGAGCTTTCAAGGAGACGTTGTGATTCGAAGCCAGGAAACCCTGAATCTGTTGCTCGACAGCATTATCCGTTTTGTCCGTGAACGTCTGGTGCCGAATGAGGACGTCGTCGCTGAAACCGATCAGATTCCCGCGGCCTTATTGCAGGAAATGAAGGACCTCGGTTTATTCGGTTTATGTCTGCCGGAAGAATACGGCGGCCTCGGCTTGACCATGGAAGAAGAGGTGCTGGCGGCCATCGAACTCGGCAAGACCTCGCCGGCGTTTCGTTCGGCGATCGGCAGCAACAACGGCATCGGCTCGACCGGTATCGTTATCGACGGCACCTCCGCGCAGAAGGAAAAGTACTTGCCGCGGCTGGCATCGGGCGAGCTGATCGGCTCGTTTTGCCTGACCGAGCCGGAAGCGGGTTCCGATGCCGCATCGCTCAGAACCACCGCCGTGCGCGACGGCGAGCACTACGTGTTGAACGGCACCAAGCGCTTCATCACAAACGCGCCGGAAGCGGGTCTCTTCACCGTGATGGCGCGCACCGATCCCACGGCGAAAGGCGCCGGCGCCATCTCCGCGTTCGTTGTGGAAGCGGGCACGCCGGGTCTGTCGCTCGGCAAGATCGACCGCAAGATGGGGCAGAAGGGCGCGCATACCTGCGACGTGATCTTCGACAACTGCCGCGTGCCGGTGGCGAATCTGATCGGCGAGAAAGAGGGCGTCGGCTTCAAGACCGCCATGAAGGTGCTCGACAAGGGGCGCCTGCATATCGCCGCCGTGGCGACGGGCGCGGCCGAACGCATGCTGGCGGATGCGCTGCGCTACGCCATGGAGCGCAAGCAGTTCGGTAAGCCCATCGTCGAATTCGAGTTGATCCAGGCCATGCTGGCCGATAGCCAGGCGGAGATCTACGCATCGCGCTGCATGATCGTCGATGCGGCACGCCGCCGCGACGCGGGCGAGCGGGTCACGAGCGAAGCCTCATGCGCGAAGATGTTCGCGACGGAAATGTGCGGACGCGTGGCGGATCGTGCCGTGCAGATATTCGGCGGCGCGGGCTATATGAGCGAGTATGGGATCGAGCGCTTCTACCGCGACGTGCGCCTCTTCCGCATTTACGAAGGGACGACGCAGATCCAGCAGATTGTGATTGCGCGTGAAATGCAGCGCAGTTTTGCGGGCTAGCGCTGCGAGCACTGAGCAGTGCGGTACGGCGAGAGCTGAACTGAACCAGACTGAGGGGACTTGAAGCGGGCGAAGGCACGCTCTCAGTTGAAGCGGGCACACCCCCCGGCCATGCAGGGTTGTGCCCGGCCGATGCGCTTACTGGCCGATCGCGCGGATCGTCAGTGCGTTCTTCACCGAGGTTACGCCCGCTACGCCTTGAGCGGCTTGCGTAGCCAGATCGACTTGCGGTTGTTCCGGCACCGAACCTTCCAGTGTCACAGCGCCGCTGCGTGCGCGGACCGTGATGTTGGTCACGCTCAGGCCCTTCGTCTTGGACAGCGCCTTGCGCACGCTGCGTTGCAGGGCGCGGTTAGCGGCCTTGGTCGACTTGGCGGTCGGAGCGGCGGACATCGCACCGGAGGCGGCCGTTGCATCGCTGCTTTGTGCATAGGCGTTGAGGGACGCCACGACGATGAGCGCGCCACCGATGACCTTGATTGCCTGGAATGCTTTCATTCGAGTTTCTCCTGTTGTCATGATTCGTCACGATTCCGTATGGAACCGCAGGATTGCACCAAAGGGTACTTCGGGATCAAATCTGGGTGAAACTGTGCTGCGAGTGATGCAAACCTGTCTGCTGATCAAGCGGGCCGAGGCACATGCAAGCCTGCAAGGGCTGTGCGGGTGACCGGAATGTAACAATACTCCACTTGAAAGAATTTTGAACTCAAGCGTGCGGGGAAATGCTGCTTTGATACAACGGATTGCCTTTCGATTGCAACAAAGAGCCAGTCATTGCGCGGCATTGCTACAGACTTTTCGTTGCACAGACAACCTTTATCGTCGCATGCCGAAATGACATCTCCGTTGCTGCCGATTATCCCGTTGCGCCGCGACGACCTGCCGGTCGATACCATCGAACTCGCTCGCTATATGGTGGGCAAATACCTTGTGCACGAACTGCCGGAAGGACGCATGAGCGGGCGCATCGTGGAGACCGAAGCCTATCCGCTCGGCGATTCGACCAGTCATGCGTTTCTGGGGCGGCGGCCATACAACGGTTCGATGTTTCTCGCCCGCGGCCATGCTTATGTGCGTCTCACGTATGGCGTGTCGTATATGTTGAACATGTCGAGCGAGGAAGAGGGGACCGGCGCCGGCATTCTGTTTCGCGCGCTCGAGCCGCTCGAGGGTCTTGCCGCGATGCACGCTCGCCGCCCCGGCGTGAGCCTGCGCGATCTCGCCCGTGGACCGGGCCGCCTGACGAGCGCGCTCGGCATTGGGCAAGCATTCGATGGACGGGATCTGTGTACCGGCCGCGGCCTCTGGATCGGCAGGATCGAAACGGAGGACGTGCTGGTCGCGGTCACCAAACGCATTGGCTTGTCGCGCGAAATGCACCGGCTGTTGCGCTTCTATGAACCCGGCAGCCCGTTTGTCAGCGGGCCGCGCAAGCTTTTGACGCAGCCCTCCGCACAGCCGGCTTGAGCAGCCATCGCACCAGGCCGGGGCGCGGGCAGGAACGACTGACCGATGCCGGACTAACTTGCTTGACAGTCGCCCTGCAAGTATTACGAAATGGGTAATTGCTACGCCAAACCTGTCAGGTGACCGAAGTTTGTTCCGGGTTCCCCATTCAATCTTGCGATTCTCGCAAATATGTATCTCCCAATTAAGGGTTTTCCCTTGAGGATGCGCTGACTAGACTGGAACTACCCGCTTCTCACATGTCGTGTCAAGCGAAGTCAAAAAACCAGATCTGGAGGTAAGCCATCATGAAGTCGCTCATTCAAGCTGTTGCTATTGCCGCAATCCTCGCCGCTCCGGTCGCCGCGTTCGCACAAGCCGCGGATACCACCCAGCAACCCATGACGCGTGCCGAAGTGAAGAACCAGTTGATCCAGCTGGAACAGGCTGGCTACAACCCGTCGAACTCCAACGACCCGTACTATCCGGCTGACATCCAGGCCGCCGAGCAGCGCATTCAGGCAGAAAACCCGCCGGTTGCGCAACAGCCGGTTGCCGATACCAGCGGCTATGGCCCGTCGACGAGCGGTTCGTCGGCCTCAGGCACGATGCAGCCGATGCAACCGGAAGCGCCGGCCCAGCGCGTCTTCTTCGGTCACTAAGCGGAACGCAATAAAACCAGGCGCAAAGCCAAGGATATGCCGCTGCGCGTAATGCGCGCGGCATATCGCCGACACGAATTTCAGGAACCTCCGCTGCCGCAAGGTAGCTTCGCCCAATCCCGATGGTTTGGGCGTTTTTTGCTTCTGGGGCGTAGCTGCCGCACGGCAACGGCTCAGGGGTGCTCGCCCGTAATGTAGAACTCGAGCTGCTGGATGGTGAACTGCTGTTCGGCGATGATGTTCTTCACCAGATCGCCGATCGACACCATTCCCACCAGTCTGTCCTGATCGATCACCGGTAGATGGCGCATGCGCCGCTCGGTCATGAGCGCCATGCAGTCGTCCGTGGTCTGGGTCAGGTGCACGAAACGCACCGCCTTGCTCATGATGTCCCGCACAGGCGTGGCTTTCGACGCGCGGTCCATCAGCACGACCTTGCGAGCATAGTCGCGCTCGGTGATGATCCCGGCGATGCTGTCGCCATCGGTCACGACCAGCGCGCCGATCTGTTTCTCCGCCATCAGTTTGATTGCGTCGTAGACGGAATCGTCCGCTGCCACCGTAAAGACGCCTTGATTCGGTTTCGATTTGAGAAGTTGCGCAACGCTAGTCATGGAGCGGCTCCGTATCGCAGTGCAGCACGCCGGCACGGGACGTGCGGTCGTAAAGGGCAGGCCATTGCAGTATAGGCGGCGCATGCCCATCGGACACTCATGGGCAAATCCCTGGTGGTGGCGTTTTATCCGGCTACGGTCCCCGCGGGCGTGCGGGGGATTCGCCGCGGCCTCCCTGGCAGCCCGCCTTGTCATCTGTTCCGCCTTCGCGCGCGCCGGCAGGTGGGCGAGGCCGATTAGCGGTAAACTCCAGTTCCATACTTTATCCCCGGTTGTTCACGGGTTCATGTCAGTGCCTTTGCCCAACGCCATGCCCACGCCTCACAATCCGTCTGAAGCAGACGGCCAACATAACGGCGAATGCGTCATTCTCGACGCGGTCGCCACGCTTCCCACCCGCTACGGCACCTTCACGTCCTACGTGTTTCGCGTGTGCGAGAGCGGCGCCGAACATCTCGCGCTCGTGATGGGCGACGTCGCCAACAATGAACCGGTGCTCACGCGCCTGCACTCGGAGTGCCTGACCGGCGACGTGCTCGGCTCCTACCGCTGCGATTGCGGCGAGCAGCTCGATCTGGCGTTGCGCTATATCGCCGCCGAAGGCCGCGGCGTGCTGCTGTATCTGCGTGGTCATGAAGGCCGCGGGATCGGCCTGTCGAACAAGATTCGCGCCTATGCGCTGCAGGAGCAGGGGCGCGACACGGTCGAGGCGAATCTCGATCTCGGCTTACCCGACGATTCGCGCGAATACGATTCGGCCGCCGGCATTTTGCGTACGCTGAAAGTCACCTCGGTGCGCTTGATGAGCAACAACCCGAAGAAGTTCGACACCTTGTCGGAACACGGCATCCCCGTGTGCGAGCGGGTCGCGCTGGCGATTCCGATGCGTGAGGAGAACGAGCGCTATATCCGCACCAAGCAGGTCAAGTTTGGGCATTACTTCGACGAGAACGAATAGGTTTGGTTTGCCTGGTGAGCAGGCACGGATAGAGGTGGTGTGCGCGTAGCTGATGTTGCGTCTCCGATCATCTTCCTCTATCTGATCCTGCTGCCAGGCGATGCGCTCGATTGACGAGTTGCTTCGCTATCTCGCCCCGAATCCAACGACTATGCGCAGGGCGTGCGAAGAAGTGATCTGGGCGGGACGGTCATCACCCTCCGGGGCGCTCCTTTCCATACCTTGAAAATTGGGGGCAATCTAGCCGCCTTTCCTTATGCCTCCTTAGCTACACAGCTAAAGTAGCGAAATGTGCTAAATAAAAGCAAATGATATAACCTCTGCTGTGCAGCAATATCACCGCTTTTTGCTAACGAGCCATGGGAAACTTCCGCCGCAAGCCGAGCACCGACGCGCGCAGTGCATTCGAGATCGAAATCGCAAAGGAGCTTTGCTCGACTCTTGATGTGATCGCGGACGGTCGGATCAAGGTCCAGCATATCGAATCAGATTTTGCGAATTTACCTCGTGTGGATTTCGCTATGGATATCGATGCCGACGGCCGTTCGGTGCGCCTTGCCGTGGAAGCGCTCCGCTATGCCTATCCGCGCGATGTGCAGGGAGCGGTATGGCGGCTTGACGAATTCAAGCACGCCTACGACCCCGATCAGTTCGGCGACCTCATCCTCCTGGTAGCCGCCGAATCGCTGAGTCCTGGGGCACGGGACCTACTTCGCAGGCGTGGAATAGGATATTTCGAGCGCAACGGCAACCTCAGCCTGAAGTGGCGCAACTGGCTGATCAACGTCGAGCGGCCGGACCCGCCTTCGGTCAGAAAAGAAGCGGCCTCGCTCTTCACGGATTCGCGCGAGGCGGTTGTTCATGCGCTCCTGGTCAACCGTGACAAATGGCTGAGCGGGGGAGAGCTGGCCGCAATGTCCCAAACTTCGCAATACACGGTCTCTGTCGTCCTGCAGGAACTGACGCGCCGTGAGTGGTGCGAATCAAGCGGCGCGGGCCGAACGCTTCGACGCCGGCTAAACGAGCCGAGAAAACTGTTAGACGCATGGGCTGCGCAATGGACGATGCGCAAGGAGGAGCGTACCAGTTGGTACTTTTTCTCGGAGCGCCCTGAACTGCTGCTCACGAAATTGACGGACAAGATCGAATCGTCAAACCCGGCCTTCGACTGGGCGTTCACAGGTACAGCCGCCGCGAATGTCTATGCTCCGCTCCTCACGAGTGTAGACACTGCAGAGATCATTGTCCCGCCCGGGCAAGCCGAGGATCTTGCTCGCGACATGCGCTTGAAACCCGCCGACAAAGGCGCCAACGTGGTCTTTGTCGAGCGTGACGGTGCGAGCCTTCTGTTCCGCGACCCGGTTCCGGAGTACCCATCATATTTCGCGAGTCCGTTCATCATGTATCTCGACCTCCTGAACGGTCGCGGTCGAAACAGAGAGTTGGCGGAACACGTTCTTAAAAAGCTGGAGCTATAGATGTCCGGAGTCAAACCCACCACCGCGGCAGGGTACAGCGCTGATGTCACCGAGGCTTGCGAGCGCACTCGAGCGCAATCTTAAGGATGGTAAGCCATCGTCGTGGCAATGGAAGCTTAAGGTAAATGAGCAAATGGATGTCGTCGTCGAGTTTTTGCGCGATGCCGTTGGCCAAACCGCAGGGAGGCCGGTGAGCGTCGATGGCGAACGGGTCTCCGCGCTGGCAGTGAAGTTTGCAGAAATCGTGCACGACTGGTTTGGCGAGCGGAAGGTAGCGGGTCGGTTGCCTGGCGATGGAGGCGTTACCGCCCGCGTCATTCGCTTCGCTGATGTGCCGGCGTTCGTGATCCTGAAAGCGATGGCGATCGAGCAACGCAGCGAAAACAAGGACGCCGGCGACCTGGTCCACGTGCTGCGATACGCTGGAACGGTTGAGGAGGTGTCGGAACACCCGACAATCAAAAGCAGCCGAAATCGTCGTTACTGTCGGGGATCGCGTTGAGCAGTTGCTCGAGCTGATGGAGGCGGCCCAGTCTCGCCACGCTGAGCAAAAGAGCGAGCCACAGATATCCGCTACGTTTGACGCGCGCTTTCTTCTCAGCGGCAGCGTGGGCGAGACGCCGCGTCCGGCGCGCTGACCGCGACGCCAAAGACTCGCGTAGCAAAGGGCAAGTTGACATCGTTTCCTCCATCCAGGATGAACCACGGAGCGACGCGTTCAGCTCGCGGCCGTTTCGACGTGAGGCAGGAGTGCGGCCAGCACCTCCGCCAGCGGCGTGGTCCCGAAACGCGGCTCGCCAACTCCCTCTTCGACATCGATGCGGCCGTCGTTATGCGTGTCGTAGAGGTCCACGATCAACTGCGCGTGGTTGGCGCTGAGTCCGGCGCGCAGCAGCATCGGCGTCCAGGCTTCGTGCGGCAACGCTTGTGCCGCGACCGCACGTCCGCTTAGCTCGCTGAGCGTGTGGGCGATATCGAGCGCGCTGACGCGCCGCGGTCCTTCGATGCTGACGATACGCGGCGATATCTCGCCGTCGGGATCGTCGTCCATCAGCAGGTCGGCGGCGAGGCGGCCCACATCTTGCGCCGCAACCGTCGGAAACAGCTTGTCCAGCGGATGATGCAGGCTCGGCAGCACGCCGGCCGCCAGCGCTGCCGGTATCACACGCCCCCAGTTATGCATGTGCTCCGCTGCGCGCAGGAACGTCAGATGGCTCATGACCGGCTCTAACTGCGCTTCGAGGTGGTGGAACAGCAGCGTGATGCCGGTGCCATGCTCCAGTTCCGCGCCATAGTCGGATAGCGCCAGTATCCGGGGCGGCGGATTGGCCCGCAGGGCGTCGGCCGCCGTGTCGATCATGCGCCGCATCGTGTCGGCAGGGTGAGGGTCGGTGCGCGGCACCGGACAGAGAATCTGCACGGCGTCCGCGCCTTCGATCGCTTTGGCGACGGATGCGCGATCGGTGAGATCGGCAAGGACGATCTCACAGCCGAGGGCGGCAAGGTAGTCGCCTTGCTTCTCACGGCGAACCACGGCGCGCACCGCGCGACCGGCCTGGCGCAGGCGGACTGCGGTGGCGTCTCCAACATTGCCTGATGCTCCAAAAACGACGAACACGGTGTGCTCCTTGTGGGTAGGGTGTCCCCATCATAGAAGGCCATCGCGGGCGCAACGCGCAGGGATGGATGGCCGTGAGCAGATCCGGATGACGGTTTTTGCGCGCTCGGACGACGCGGGCGGCACGTCATGCAAGACCCCGGAAAACGACGCACAATGCAGGCACGTCTGCCGTCAATCGAGAGGGTCCGCCATGAATGCTGTGATTCCGATTCCCAAACCCCACTCGGGCACCCGCATCAGTTTGCGATCGAGCGCGGCCCTGGGCTGGCAAGGCTTCGGCGCGGAACTGGTCAGTGTGGCCGCGGGGGTGCATCGGATTCCGGCGCAGCCGCACCACCGGGTCGGCATTCATGTGGGCGCGCCGGTCAAGGCGCATTGCCTGTGCAACGAGCGGCGCCACGTCCGCCTGCAATCTCCCGGCGACACCGATGTGATTCCCGCAGGGCTCGACGGTCAATGGGCGGACGACGCCAATTGCACGATCTTTAGCGTGTGGTTCGCCGATGCGTTGGTGCGAAAGACCTTCGAACAGATGGCGTTGCGCGCGAGCGAGGCGCACATCCGGCCGCAGTTTCAGATGCGGGATGCGCGTTTCCAGCATCTGGCGTGGGCATTGCGCGCCGAGCTCGAAGCCGACGACGCGTCCGATCCGCTTTACGCCGAAAGTCTCAGCACGGCGATGATCGTGCGTCTGGCCGAGGGGGCGCCCGCGCTGGAGGGTAAGCGCAGCAAGCGGCTCGCGCCGCGGACCGCCGCGCGGGTGGTGGAGTTTATCGAAAGCAATCTGGAGCAGCGTCTCACCTTGAGCGAACTGGCGGCGCTGGCGGACCTTAGCGTGCCGCATTTCAAGGTGCTGTTTCGGCAGACGCTCGGCGTGCCCGTGCATCAGTATGTGGTGCAGCGGCGTGTCGAGCGGGCA
The DNA here is from genome assembly GCF_050434965.1 of Paraburkholderia sp. GAS38. Lineage (NCBI taxonomy): Bacteria > Pseudomonadati > Pseudomonadota > Betaproteobacteria > Burkholderiales > Burkholderiaceae > Paraburkholderia > Paraburkholderia sp. GAS38. The sequence continues at coordinate 287,300 of NZ_JBNDJO010000006.1, forward strand.
CGGGCGCTGTTGTTGCAGGGTACGTTAAGCGCGAGTCAGGTGGCGCTGGAGACCGGCTTTGCGCATCAGAGCCATATGGCGCACTGGATGAACCGGTTGTTGGGGGTGACGCCGCGGGAGTTGGTGAGGGGCGCTACGAGTGATGCGGCGGCAGACTCGCAGCGCGGCGGAGCATTGCGGTTGATTCAACCATAGGCCACAGGCACACCGGGGGCGTGTGCGGCCCGGCAAACCCGCATCACCCTCCCTTCGCCGCCGTCAACTGCGCATACACGTCATGCGACAGCTGCAGCAAAACCTTGCGGTCGATCCCGCCCGACACCGCATAGCCATAATCCCCATCCACCCAGTAGAACACGTTCACCGGACCGTCCTGATACAGCTTGAACGCGGTGGTGTTCGAATTCACCTTGCGATGCGAGATGCACAGCGTCACCCGCTCGTCGCCTGGGCCGCGGTACATGAACTGCGCAACCGGACCGTCCGCACCGGGCAAGATGCGCCCGCCGCTCAGCTCAAAACCGCTCTTGTTGAGCAGCGGCGCATGCACATCGGTGCCGAGCTTGTTCGACAGCCATTGCACGAAGTCCCGATCCTGATCGGTACCGACGCTATCCGGCACCTGCACAGCGGGCATATACACCACGTGCGCGATCGCAGCCTGCCGCGCCAGCCCATCCGAGGCGTCCGCGCTGACGGGCCGCGTATCCGAATGATCGCTGCCCATGCCCAGCGGGGATGCCGTCGTGCCCGGCACATCCTTGCCCATCTGCGTGCCCACGCCGATACCGACGCCCAGCACAAGTGCCGCCGCCATCCCGGCGAACTGCGGCCAGTTCGCCGCGTCGAGCCAGCGCCGCTTCGGCGCCGGCGGTTGCAGCCGCTTGGGCACCGGCTCGCTCAGCACGCGGTCGTAGCGATCATGAAACAGGTTGTTCAGCGAGAAATAGTCGCTGACCCGCACGGCCAGTTCCGGGTTCTGCTCGAGCGCACGCTCCACCTGGGCGCGGCGCTCGTCGGACAGCGTGCCGTCCACGTACGCGTGCAGCTCTTCTTCGCTGATCGGAGTGAGTTGTTCGTTCATCGCACCACCTGTAATTTCGCGCTGGGCTGCGTGCCCGCCATCAAAGCCCTAAGCCGCTCGCGTCCGCGTGATAGCCGCGACATCACCGTGCCGATGGGGATGTCCAGCGCGAGCGCCACGTCGGCGTAGCTCATTTCCTCCAGTCCGACCAGCAGCACTACTTCCCGCTGCTCGGTGGGCAAGCGCTGCAAGGCGTAGTCGAGATCGCGCATTTCCAGCGAACGGGTCTGATCCGACGCCACCGCGAATTCGCTCTCGGCGATGCTGTCGTCGTCCACGGACACGTGAACCGCCCGCACGGACGCTTTGCGCGCCTGGTTCGCGAACACGTTGTGCATGATCGTAAACAGCCATGCGCGCAGATCGGTGCCGGCCTGGAACAGTGCCGTGCGCCCCAAGGCGCGCTCCAAGGTGTCCTGCACCAGATCGTCGGCCAGGTCCCGGTTGTTGATCAGCGCCCTTGCGTAGCGCCGCAACCGCGGGACGTGCTCCATTAACTCGTCACGGATGTCCATTGCCCTTACCAGTAAGTGCTTTCCAGCCTGTCGCTGCGCGCCGGGCTGCCCACGCGGGGCAAGAGAACCGCGGGTGGCCCGCGGTTTTCCAGGAGGAGAGACTGCGTCGCCCGCCCACAGGGGCGCACGACGGCGTTTCAGATGCAAACACGGTTGAGCGCATTTTATTCCCGCGCTCAATCGCGAACCTAAAATAAGTCGCTTCTACGGCCTTTGCTCACCGCATCGTCATGAGGTCGGCGGCGCGCATCAGGCCGTGCGCGTCGGCCGCGCCGGCCAGCACGTAACGCTGCTGGCCGGCGCTCCAGCTCAGCAGCCGCAGCGTGCCCACACGCCGCGCACTCCACTGCGGCTGGGCGGTCATCGAGCGCGAGCGGGCCACGAGCAGTACCACGGGCTGGTTCTCGGCGTTCAGGTAGACGTATTCGGTGGCGCGTGCCACCGGGCCCAGCCTGCGGGTTTGGGCGCTGACCAGGTGCATGCCTGCTGCGCTGAGATCGGGGGCGTCCGGGGCGGCGATGAGCGGGGCGGGCGCCAATGTCGCCGCCGCAGGCGCCGTCATTGCACTACGGCTCGCGGCGGTGGCCGTCGTACCGGCCCGCGCCTTGACACCGCCCGCAGACCCGGGTGCCGTACCGGCCGCCGCCTTCACACCACCCGCAGACTCGACCGCGGCGCCGAAATGGCCGCCGCTCGCCTGCGCCAGCGCCATCACCGCGGCGTTGTTCAGCGCTTCATCGGACACCTGCGACGCCGCCATCCAGCCGCTGGCGGCGAGCAAGGCCAGCGCCGCCGCGAGAACCAGTGCCAGCAAGGCGCGCAACGGCCGCAGCCTGGCCGCCCGGAGGCGCCGGCCCAGCCACCGGCCCGGCACACTGCGGGCGAATGCGTTGCTCGAGGCGAGAGCCGGCAAAGGCTCGTCGGTCGGCAGGAAGGCATGCTGGATCTGCTGGTTCAGCTTGCCGTAGAAGGCCACCCGGCGAGCCTCGCCCGGCCGCTTGCCGAGGTACTGGCGCAAATGGGCGGCGCGTTCGGGCGCAAGAAGACCATCGGCATAGGCCTGGATATCGGTCTCGGAGAGCGGCGGGTCGCGCCGCGGGTCGTTCGGTTTCATGTGGGTCGAGCCAAGAGATTGCCTGTTCACCGGCTAACACGATCCTGTAGGCGTTTATTCCATGCTGGTGGATGACGCTCACCCACGAATTCGGCTCCATCAGGAATAAACCTTTGCACGCTGTGTTTGCCGCCAGGTAGACCGCCTCAACAGTCAAAGGAGTTCTTGTGAAACAGCCTTCATTCCCACCGCCCGCAGCCATTTGCGTGCCATGCCGGCTCGCTGCGATCGGCGCCGTCGTGTTGGCCATGGCCGGCGGCTTCGCCTATGTGGCCGGCTGGCTCACGCCGCAGCGCCCGACCACGCATCGCATCGTCAACGCCTTTGAAGCGGACAACGGCCAGCATCCGGGCTTTCGCCGCAATCATGCCAAGGGTGTGTGCGTGACCGGCTATTTCGACAGCAACGGCAACGCGGCGGCGCTCTCCAGTGCCGGCGTCTTCGAGCTGGGACAGACGCCGGTGATCGGCCGTTTTGCGATTCCGGGCGGCAATCCGTCTGCGCCCGACACCAGCGTGCCGATCCGCAGCCTCGCCCTGATGTTCACGCAGCACGACGGCGAGCAATGGCGCACCGGCATGAATTCGGTGCCGGTGTTTGCGGTTCGGACACCTGAGCAGTTCTATCGGCAACTGGTCGCAGCGAAACCCGATCCGGCGACCGGTAAACCGGATCCGGCCGCGCTCAAGGCCTTTTATGCCGCCAATCCCGAAACGCAGCCGTTTCAGGCGTGGTTGAAGGGGCATCCGCCGTCGTCCAGTTTCGCCAACGGGTCGTACTACAGCGTGAATGCGTTCCGCTTCGTCGACGCCAGGGGCGAGGTGCACGCGGTACGCTGGGCCATGGTCCCGGAGACGCCGTTCGCGCCCATTAATGACGCGCAAAAGGCCGCGAAGAATTTTCTGGACGCCGATCTCGATCAGCGCCTGCAAAGCGGTCCGTTGCGCTGGCATCTGATCGTGACAGTGGCCGCGCCCGGAGACCCGACCGACGACGCCACGCAGTCGTGGCCCGCCGACCGGCAGCAGATCGATGCCGGCACGCTTGTGATCGACCACGACGCCTCGCAGGACGACGGCCCGTGCCGCGACGTCAACTTCGATCCCACGGTGCTGCCTGCTGGCATCCAAACCTCGGACGATCCGCTGCTGGCCGCACGCTCGGCGGCGTATTCGCTCTCCTATAACCGGCGCACTCGCGAAGAAGCGCTCAATCCCAACCTGCATCGTCCGCAGCCGCACGGAGACCGCTCATGACGCCGACGCATTCCCATTTCAGCCCCGTCCAGCGCCTGCTGCATTGGACCATGGCGCTCGCGATTCTCGCGATGCTGTTCGTCGGCGTCGGCATGGTCGCGACGGTCTCGCATGCGCACAGCGTGCTGATCGCGCTTCACCGGCCGCTCGGCATCGCGATTCTGCTGCTGGTGCTGCTGCGGATCGCCGTACGGCTCAAGCGTGGCAGTCCGCCGCTGCCGGACGATCTGCCTGTGCTGCAACGATTCGTCGCTAAGCTCTCGCACCTGGTGCTGTATGCGCTGATGCTGGCCCTGCCGCTGATCGGCTGGGCGATGCTGTCGGCGGCTGGGTATCCGGTGACGATGTTCGGCGCCATCCATTTGCCGCCGATCGCGCCGCACGACGTCCGGCTCTATGCGTTGCTGCGGGCGTTGCACACGTACCTGGCTTTAGCGCTGTTTCTGACGGTGCTGGGCCATCTCGCGGCTGCGCTGTTCCATGGGCTTATCCGCCGCGATGGGGTGTTGTCGAGCATGGCGCGCGGCGCCAACTAGCTTTTCACCCGTTCCGAACGCGGATCGTATGGCGCCTTCAGATGGACGGTAGCCGGCAACAACTCACCGGCGACGTCGATCTCATAGCGGCCGCTCGTCAGATACGCCGTATCGGCCACGCCGTCCGGATGGTTGATGTACCCCATCGCCACCGGACAGCCAAACGTATGACCGAAGGCCGCCGAGCTGACGAAGCCCACCGGCTTGCCGTCGCGCAGAATCGCTTCGCCGCCCCACAGCATGCGATCGGCGGCGCCGTCGGCGGTGAGCACGACCATGCGCCGGCGCAGCGGCTCGGCGCGCAGTTTCAGCAAGGCTTCGCGGCCGCGGAATGGAATCGGTTTGTCCAGCTTGCAGGCGAACGCCAGCCCCGCTTCGAACGGGTTCGAATCCGGTGTCAGCTCGCGGCCCCATGCACGGTAGCCTTTCTCGATCCGCAGCGAATCGATGGCGTAGTAGCCCGCGTTCAGGAGCCCGAACGGTTTGCCCGCGGCATGCAGGGTCTCGTAGACGCCCGCGGCGAATTCGACCGGCACGTAGAGTTCCCAGCCCAGTTCGCCGACATAGGTGAGCCGCGTGGCGCGGACGGTGGCATAGCCGATGTCCACTTCGCGGCTCTGGCCGAACGGGAACGCCGCATTGCTCCAGTCGGCCTTCGAGATGCTCTGCAGCAGCTCGCGCGAGCGCGGTCCCATGACCGCCAGCACCGCGTACTGGCCGGTGACGTCGACCAGGGTGCAATGCTGGTCGTGCGGGATCGACTTCTCGAGGTAGTCGAAATCGCGCGTGCTTTGTGCGGACCCCGAAACGATCAGGTATTGATCGTCGGCGAGGCGGGTCAAAGTGAAGTCCGACTCGTAAGTGCCGCGCTCGTTGAGCATGCCCGTGTAGACGGTGGTGCCGGTCGGCACGGCGACGTCGTTGGTGACGATGCCTTGCAGCACGCTCTCGGCGTCGCGGCCTTTCACGAGGAATTTCGAAAACGACGTCATGTCGAACAGCGCCACGCCTTCGCGGCAGGCGCGATGTTCGGCGCCGCTCCAGGGCAGCCAGTTCTGCTGGCCGAAGGCGTACTCGATCTTCGCCTGTTCCGGGCTCGGTGCGAAGAAGTTCGGCCGCTCCCAGCCCATCTTGCTGCCGAAGCTCGCACCTTCGTCGCGCAGCATGGCGTAGAGCGGCGAGCGGCGGAACGGCCGCGCGCTGTCGAGCTCGCGGTTCGGCCAGGGCATGGCGTAGTGCAGCCCCAGCGTTTCCTTGACGCGGTCGTGCAGCCAGGTGTCGTTGCCGTTAAAGCGCGCAAAGCGGCGGATATCCACCGGCCACAGATCCATGGTCGGCGTGCCGGCGACGATCCATTCGGCCAGCGCCATGCCGGCGCCGCCGGCCGAAGCGATCCCCATGGAATTGAAGCCCGCGCCGACGAAGAAGTGCCGCAGCTCGGGCGCTTCGCCGAGGATAAAGTTGTTGTCCGGCGTGAACGACTCCGGTCCGTTATAGAACTGCCGGACCTGCGCGGTTTCGAGCGCGGGCACCCGTTGCAGGGCGTTTTCCATCAGGATCTGGAATTGATCCCAGTCGTCGGGGAGCAACTGGAACTCGAAATTCTCGGGGATGCCGTTCATGCCCCAGGGCTTGGCGTTCGGTTCGAAGCCGCCCATCACGAGGCCACCCACTTCTTCCTTGAAGTAGATGAAACCGTCCGGGTCGCGCATTACCGGCAGATCGGGATGCACGCCGGCAATGCGCTCGGTGACGATGTAGTAGTGCTCCGCCGAATGCAGTGGCACGGTCACGCCGCATAGCCGGCCCACGGCCTTCGCCCATTGACCCGCGCAGTTCACGACGATCTCGGCGTCGATCGTGCCTTCGGCCCCGTCCTTGTTGCGCCACGCGAGGCCGCTCACTTCACGGCCGCCCGGCGTCGGCCGCGTGTGGATGGCGGTGATGCGCGTGTTCTCGACGATCCGCGCGCCGCGCGTACGGGCGCCGCGGGCCAACGCCTGGGTGAGGTCGGTAGGGTTGGCTTTGCCGTCGCCCGGTAGCCAGACTGCGCCGAGCAGGTCGTCGGTGCGCATCGCCGGCCACAGGTCGCCGGCTTCCTGCGGACCGATGACGTCGCACGTCACCCCGTAGGCCCGGGCGACAGCGGCAGTGCGCTTGAGCTGCGTCATCCGTTCCGCCGTGCGCGCCACCGAGAGCGAGCCGCATTGCTTCCAGCCGGTGGCGAGGCCGGTGTCCGCTTCCAGCTCGGCGTAGAGCGCGGTGGAATAGCGGATCAGTTTCGTCATGCTTTCCTGGGCGCGCAATTGCCCCACCAGACCGGCCGCGTGCCAGGTCGTACCGCAGGACAGTTGCCCCTGTTCGAGCAGGACGACGTCGGTCCAACCCAGCTTCGTCAGGTGATATGCCACCGAGCAACCGACAATGCCGCCACCGACGATGACGACCCGGGCGTGTTGGGGAACAGGTGTGGACATGACTTGGACTCTGTCTGGTGAATGTTGATATACGTGGAAATATGTGGCGAATAGTGCAACAAAAGGTCGGAAAACGCAATGCTGTCACGTAAAATTCACTGAATTGCGGAGCGGGAGGAAGCCGAGGGTGAGGCGTTGATAGGCCGTAACGTGGGCCTTGGAGCGTTCCAGCGCGTTCCCGGACTGAACCGTGTTGATTGATTTGGAAATCTGTGGAAATGACTTTCCCTGCGCTAGTCCCTTTGCTAGACTGGCCGCACCTGGATCATCCCGCTCTCCGTATGTTTTCAACCCAACGTCAATCCGAAATCCTGCGCCTCGTGCGGGCGCAGCAGACCTGCACGATCACCGAGCTGGCCGAAGTCTTCGCCGTGTCCGACGAAACTATCCGCCGCGACATCAAGCCGCTGATCGCAGAAGGGATGCTGCTCAAGGTGCACGGCGGGGTGATGCTGCCGGACCGGCTCGACGAGCCGCCGTTTCAGCGCCGCCTGCAGGAGAACCTCGAAGCGAAGCGGGTGATTGCGGCGCGCGTGAGCGAGCTGGTGCGCGACGGCGATTCGCTGATTCTCGACGGCGGCACGACCTGCGTGCATATCGCCAGCGCGCTGTGCGTCCGCTCGCGCCTGACGGTCGTGACCAATTCCGCGGAGATTGCCCGCACGCTCGCGCCGCGCAACGGCAACCGCGTGTTCATCGCGGGCGGCGAAGTGCGCGCCGACGACGCCGCGGCGTTCGGCGAAAGCACGTTGGCGTTCATCCGCCAGTTCCACGTGCGCTACGCGATCGTCTCGGTGACGGCGATCGACGCGCAAGGCCGCTTCATGGATGCGCAACCCGACGACGTGTCGTATTCGCTGGCGGCGTTTGCACAGGCCGAGCGGTGCGTCGTGGTGGCGGACCACGCCAAGTTCGGGCATAGCGCGCTGGTGCACGCGTTCGGCTGCGACGCCGTGGACCTGTTGATCACGAACGAGGCGCCGTCGCCGGCACTCGCGCAGGTGTTTGCCGCCGCGGATGTCGAAGTGAGCTTTGGCGCGCCGGCCTCCGGGGCGCCGGTGGATGATCCGGCGGGCATAACCGCCTGAACTGCGTTTTGCGTTCTGTGCGAGCGGCGGGCGTCGTCATACGCATGCACCCCAATTTGGGATAACCACGCCCCAACGACTATTTTCGACCCATGCGAAAATAGCCGGCTATCAGCGGCAGACGCAGCGCGAAAAGAGCACGGCTGGCCATCGGCGGGGATGCCGGGCTTGTCGGATCCCGCAACCTGCAGCGTCGCCGCACGCCTGAATACGCATGGATGGGTCACCCGGATGTCGTCAGTTTTCTACGATCGAGAAGATATAACGAAGTGGCTCGGGGCCAAGACCGTCGCCAAGGCGCGCGAGTACGTCAGCGCGGTCTCCAACCTGCACTGGGAAAACAACACCCTGAGCGGCGAAGTGCAGGGCACGCAGCGCCATCCCTATGTGGTGGACGTCAAGTTTCACGACATTGGCGACGACCTGTGGGTCGAGGGCGATTGTTCCTGCCCGGTCGGTTTTCAATGCAAGCACATGGCGGCGCTGCTGATGGCGGGTCTGGAAGACGCCGGGGCGCAGTCGGGCGTGCGTCCCGAGCTGGTCAGATGGCTCGAGACGTTCCGCGCCCATGCCGGCTCCGACGCACCCGGCAGAGTCCCTGCAAACGCCGCGGCCAGTCACGCGCTCGCTTACCGGCTGGGCTGGTCGCGCTATCAGCAGCGTCATGAGATCCAGTTGTTCAAGGCCCGGCTCGGCGTCGACGGCGAGATCCGCGCCATCGATGAACCATGGAGCAATGTCGAAGCGGCCCTGATCAAGCCGCCCAAGTTTGTTTCGGACGACGATCTGGTGATCTTGCGTAGCCTGTGGCTCGGCCATTCCCGCGAGAATCACGGGCATTTCATCTTGCGCGGCGCCAACGGCGGCGACGTGCTGCACAAACTGATCGCGAGCGGCCGGCTGTTTCCCGCGCTGACCGGAGACGGCGCCTCGCGAGACGTGCCACGCCCGCTGTCGATGGGGGCGGCGCGCGCGGGGCGGATCGAGTGGGAGGCGCAGTCCGACGACCGGCTGCGGCCGGTGTTGCGCACCGAACCGGCGGCCGCGATGGTGCTGGCGACCGAGCCCGTCTGGTACGTCGACGCGGACGCCGGCGAAGCCGGCATCGTCGAACTCTCGTTGCCGTTCCAGCAATTGCCGGATTACCTGTCGATGCCGCCCATTTCGCTCGCGGAGGCGCCGCTGGTCGCCGCGGTGCTGCGCGAGGTCGCGCCCGATCTGCCCTTGCCGCCTGCGCTCGATACCTCCAAGGTGCGCGTGATCGACACAGAACCGGTGCCGGTGCTGGCGCTCAACACCTTGCCGATGGCGTCGCTGGGCGTCGGCAAGCACGCCCAGCGCAACCACCTGCTGGATTTTGCCGCGGTCAGCTTCGACTACGAAGGCGTCAGCATCAAGGCCGAAAGCAGCGCGACGCTGGTGCCGCTGCCCGGCGGCAGCGTGATCCATATCCGGCGCCGCTACGACACCGAAAAGCAGCGCCTGCTCGAACTGCGCAAGACGGGCTTGCAGGTGGTGCCGGCGAACGGCGTGTATTCGCGGCACGCACTGCCGGAGACGCTGCTGGCGCTGTCCGACGTCGACGCATGGCCCGAGTTCGTCGACGAGGCCTTGCCTGCGCTCGACAGCAAAGGCTGGCGCGTGACGATGGCGCCGACGTTCCGTCATAACGTGATTGAAATCGACGCGATCGAAGGCACCGCGCGCCAGGCCGGCGACGGCTGGTTCGACCTCGAAATGGGCATCACGCTGGGCGATCGCACGGTTCGCCTCGAACCGCTGCTGGCGGGGCTGTTCCGGCGCGACCGGCGCTGGCTGGGCGGCGCGCTCGAAACGATCGACGACGCAGAGGACATCGAACTGACCACCGACCGCGCCGAGCGCCTGCGCCTGCGTGCCGGGCGGCTCAAACCCGTGGTGCGCGTGCTGGTCGATCTGTTCGACGGCCTGGGGAGCTGGAAGGGCGACGACAACATCAGGATTCCTGAGCTTGATGCGGGACGCCTGGCGGCGCTGAACGACACGGGCCGCTGGGAGTTTCAAGGCGACGACTCGATCCGTCAACTGGCCCAGCGTCTGCAGAACGGCGCCGGCGTGAAGGAAGCGGCGGTGCCGCGCGGGCTGCGGGCCGAGTTGCGCGAGTACCAGCATCAGGGGCTGAGCTGGATGCAGTTTCTGCGCGAGCACAACCTGGCCGGTATCCTCGCCGACGACATGGGCCTCGGCAAGACGGTTCAGACGCTGGCCCACGTGCTGGCCGAGAAGGAAGCCGGGCGCCTCGACCGTCCCGCGCTGATCGTCGTGCCGACCACCCTCGTGCACAACTGGCGCGAAGAAGCGCGCCGCTTTGCGCCGGATCTGAAGGTGCTGGATCTGAACGGACCGCAGCGCAAGGAGCGCTTCGCGTCGATCGGCCAGCACGAGCTGATTCTCACCACGTATGCGCTGTTGTGGCGCGATCATGCGGTGCTGTCCGAGCACGAGTATCACCTGCTGATTCTGGACGAGGCGCAGTATGTGAAGAACGCCACCACCAAATCGGCGACGGCGGTTCGCGACCTGCGGGCGCGGCACCGTCTGTGCCTCACCGGCACGCCGCTCGAGAACCACCTCGGCGAATTGTGGTCGCAGTTCGATTTTCTGCTGCCGGGTTTTCTCGGCACGCAGAAGGACTTCACCAGGCGCTGGCGCAATCCGATCGAGCGCAACGGCGACGGCGTCCGGCGCGAACTGCTGGCGCGGCGGATTCGTCCGTTCATGCTGCGTCGTCGCAAGGACGAGGTGGCGAAAGAACTGCCGCCGAAAACCACCATCGTGCGTACGGTGGATCTGGAAGGCGCGCAGCGCGATCTCTACGAAATCGTCCGCACGGCCATGCAGGCCAAAGTGCGTGCGGCCGTGAATTCGCAGGGGCTTGCCCGCAGTCACATCATCGTGCTGGATGCGCTGCTCAAACTGCGCCAGGTGTGCTGCGATCCCCGTCTCGTGAAGCTGGAGAAAGCGGCGCGCGTGAAGGAGTCGGCCAAGCTCGAATTGCTGATGGCGATGCTACCCGAACTGATTGAAGAAGGGCGGCACGTGCTGCTGTTTTCGCAGTTCACCGGCATGCTGGACCTGATTGCGGACGCGCTCGATCATGCGACGATCCCGTACGTCACGCTGACCGGCGACACGACCGATCGCGCCACGCCCGTGCACCGTTTCCAGTCCGGCGAGGTGCCCTTGTTCCTGATCAGCCTGAAGGCGGGTGGTGTGGGGCTGAATCTCACGGCGGCGGACACGGTGATTCACTATGACCCGTGGTGGAACCCCGCAGCCGAGAATCAGGCGACCGACCGCGCGCACCGGATCGGCCAGGATAAGCCCGTGTTCGTCTACAAGCTCATCGCGGCAGGCAGCATCGAGGAGAAGATCGTGCGGCTTCAGGAGAAGAAGGCGGCGCTGGCCGATAGCATCCTGTCCGAGGACGCGGCGGGAACAGTCAAATTCTCGGATGACGATCTTGACGCGTTGTTCGCACCCATGCCGGACATTGCGAGGGCAGCATCATGACTCGCTATGTAGCGCTGCTACGCGCCGTGAATGTCGGCGGCACAGGCAAACTTCCGATGGCCGAGCTTCGCGCCATGTGTGAGTCCCTTGGCTTTGCAGACGTGCGCACCTATATCGCAAGCGGTAACGTGGTTTTCACCAGCAAGCTGGCGGAAAAGGCGCTCAAGACTAAGCTGGAGCGCGCGCTCGAGACATACGCCGGCAAGCCGGTCGGTGTGGTGATCCGCACCGCTGCGGAACTGGCCGCCGTGCTTGACGCCAATCCCTTCAAGTCCGCTGCACCAAACCGAACGGTGGCCATCTTTCTCGACGCGCCGCCGCCTGCGGATACCCTGGCCGGTGTGAGCGGCCAGCAGGCCGAAGAAATCGCGCTCGGAGTGCGCGAAATCTACGTGCATTACGGCGACGGAATCGCGAACTCCAAACTGAAGATCGCGGCCGCCAAGGCTGGAACCGCTCGCAACATGAACACGGTGGCTACGCTCGCCGAGTGGGCCGCTGCGCTTACCCCACCTCCCGCAAAGGCGAGTTCGCCGTCGGCAACCAGATCGTAGAGGTAGCCTCATCGAACTGCTGCGGTCCAGGCTTTGGCGGCCAGACGCGAGGCGAGCGCCACTCAGTCTGCGGCGCCGGATTGAAAAAGTTGTAACACGAACACCACACCGTTGCCGCCCAAGCGCCGCGATAACCCGCGTGATCGTCGCCGCAAAAGCCTTTGCGGCCTTCAGAACATGCCTGCTCGCGCCGTTACTCACAGATCGAAACCGATCTAACAATCTTTAAACGATTTAAATTGAGACTGTTCTTATACTGTCCCGGCAGATTGTAAATATTTGTCGATGTTCGGGCGCAGGGCGTCACGAATCATTATGCAAATTGCATCGCGCTGGGCGGCAATGGCGTGACAGATGCTGTGCCGCTTAACGAGGGATTGGATGTTTTTCAGACCGCGCACGACGCGTATTCCGTTCCGGGCGAACGAGCAGAAACGCAAGGCGGGACAGCGCCTGCAACGTATCGAGCTCGATCTGACAAGCGACCGTCACGCGCGCGCGGCGATCGAAGCCTACGCGGATTCGTGTGCTGCCGACATGCCGTGGCTCGCCGAACTGCTGCGCGAATCGGCGGCGCACGGCACGAACGAACTGAGCGCGTGTGCGGCGACGGTGCGTCGCGTGTTCGGACTCGCGCAGGATTGGGCGGCGGCGCAACCCGACTACGCGCACGGTGCCTGGGAGCATGTGCGGATTCATCTCGAGGCGGCGTTGAACCGTCAGATGAAGCAGCCGGAAGACGAAGAGAACGACGAAGGTGAGCACGAGGCGTAGCGCCTCGCGCGCACCCGGACAGGTAAGACGGGGCCAGTGTAAATGCGTGAGCGAGACCTGCTGTACAACCCGTTGATGGCCCCCAGAGGCCGGATAAAGAACCTGAGAGACAGGCTCACGCGTTTGAGCCGATGCCGGATGGCAGGAGGATGGCATTCGGAAGGGGATGGCCGTTTTCGATTATGATGAAAATGCCTTTTCACGTGATGTGACTGGGCGAATTGCGCGCCATTTTTGAGATATATCGGATACCTGTTTTAAACAGGTGTTTCCGGCGCGACTAATAATCGATAAATAGTGTTGTCGATGGAGGAGTTCGTTACCCGACAGTCAGCGTGCTGAACGTGCGTGTGACCAGAAGGCAAACGGGGCGTCGCAGTCCGGTGTAAGGGGACTGCGCGCCGGATCGACTCGATGACCGGCCATCCAGATACGAATAACGGTGTTGCATTGCGGGGTGTTATGAGAATTGCAGTCCTGGATGACGATCCGGCTCAGGCCGATCTGGTGTGTCAAACCCTCTCGGCCGCTGGCCACATCTGCCATGCCTATGCCGAAGGCCGCGCGCTGGTGCGCCAACTGAGGCGCCAGACTTTCGATCTGCTGGTGCTGGATTGGAACGTGCCGGACATGTCCGGCGAAGAGGTGTTGCGCTGGGTGCGCGAGAGCCTGTCCGAGCGCTTGCCGGTGCTGTTCATGACGAGCCGCAGCCGCGAGACCGACATCACGTCGATCCTCAACACCGGCGCGGACGACTACGTCGTCAAGCCGGTGTCGGCGGGCGTGCTGCTGGCGCGCGTCGGTTCGCTGTTGCGGCGCGCCTACAAGCTCAACACGACCGCCCTCAAGGAAGTGTTCGGCGAGTACGAGTTCGATCTGAGCGCGAAGCACGTGCTGGTGCGCGGCACCGCCGTGGCCGTGACGCAAAAGGAATTCGACCTCGCGCTGCTGTTGTTCCAGCATCTGAGCCGGCCGCTGTCGCGCGCGCATATTCTCGACGTGATCTGGAAGCAGGCCACCGAAATCCCGTCGCGCACCATGGATACACACGTGTCGATGCTGCGTAGCAAACTGGGTTTGCGGCCTGAAAACGGCTATCGCCTGACGCCGATCTACGGCTATGGATACCGGCTGGAGCGCATCGAAAAGGGGGATGCGTGAGGGTGTCTGGGTCCACGCTGCCGGCCCGCTTGCCGGCAGCCGGCGCGCGCCGTGCGCTGGCGGCGCTCGTGCCGTGCGTACCGTACGTCCTCGCGGCGCTTGGGCTCGCGCCCGCGCTGGCCGACGCGCAGAAGGGCAAAAGTACGCCCATCGTCACCGTGCCTTATACGACCGCCGCGGGCGATACGCTGTACGCCATCGCCGCGCGCTACCTGCGCGATCCGCACGACTGGACAGTGCTGAGCCGTTTGAACAAGGTGCCCGCGCCGCGCCATCTGCAAGCCGGGCTTCAACTGAAACTGCCGGCCGCGCTGTTGCGTCAGGACCAGGAGTCCGCGCGCGTGCTGGCGACCAGCGGTCCGGTCGAGCGGGCCTTCCGCACGGGACCGTACACGCCGCTGGCGCCCGGCATGATGCTGGGCGAAGGCGATCGCGTGCGTACCGGTCATGACGGTTTTGCGACGCTGGAACTGGTGGACGGTTCGCACGTGAGCGTATCGCAGGACGGCATGGTCGAGATCGGCAAGCTGCGTCAGACAGTCTTGACGGGCGCCTCCGATCGCGTGCTCAACCTGCAGCACGGCGAGGTCGATAGCGAAGTCACGCACGCCACGAAGAAAGACGACCGCTTCCAGATCCGTTCGCCGTCCGTGGTCGCAGGTGTGCGCGGCACGCGCTTCCGGGTGAATTACGATGCCGGCCAGCAGCAAACGGCCGTCGAAGTGCTGGAGGGCGCAGTCGGCGTGGATCCGGGCAGCGCGCCGGCGCCGGCCCCGGGCGTGCCGCTGCAGGCCTCGGAGCAGCTCGTGTCGGCGCACTTCGGCAATGTCTCGGGCGCAAGCGGAGCCATCGGCGCGCCGATCGAATTGCTGCCCGCGCCGTCCTTGAGCGACCCCGGCAAGATCCAGGACGGCAAGACCGTCGCGTTCGATCTCGTGCCGGACAGCCACGCGGCAGGCTATCGCGTGCAGATCGCGCGCGACGCGGACCTGCTCGACCTGATCCGCGATCTGCCGGTGAGCGCGCCGCATGCCGACTTCGGCGACATGCCCGACGGCACCTACTTCGTGCGTATCTCGGCGGTCGATCACAACGGCCTTGAAGGCCTGCCGCAGATCTATGCGTTCGAGCGGCGCCAACTGGGTCTGGCCGCCTCGGCGACGCCGCGCCCCGGCACGCGCGACTATACGTTCCGCTGGTTCGCGAGCCGCCCGGGCGTGGAGACGCACTTCCGTTTTGTCCTCGGCGCCACGCCGGACCTGCGCAACCCGATCCTCGACCGTCCCGACCTGCCGGCCGGCGAGATCGTGGTGACGGACTTGCCGCGCGGCGTTTATTATTGGACCGTGATCGCCGAGCAGTTCGAAAACGGCCGGTTCTATGAGAAGGGCAGTTCGATCCGCTCGTTCACGCTTGCCCGTTAGAACTCTAACCTCCACGCATGAGCCTTGATCCGCGTGCACGACTTGGGCGGCCGGCTGGCCGACGCTTCCTGTTCGAATGGGGCGCGCTCGGCTGCCTCGGCATTGCGGTCGTCCTGCTGAGTGCGCTCGGCCGCTGGACGTCGGGCATCGATCATCTGGTCTACGACCGCTTCCTCGCGCTGCGTTCGCAGCCGGCGCTCTCCGATATCGTGGTGGTCGAAATCGACAACGCCAGCGTGGCGCGGCTCGGTCACTGGCCCTGGCCGCGCAGCGTGCATGCGAGCCTGCTCGCGCAACTGGCCAAGGCGAAACCGGCGGCGGTGATCTACGACGTCCTGTTCACCGAGGCCGCCGCGGACGACGCGCAACTCGCCCACGCCATCGCCCTGAGCCCGACCTATCTGCCGGTGCTGCTGAGCCCCGAGGACAGCGACGGCGAGCGGGCCGTCATCAAGCCGGTGGCGCCGCTCGCGGCCGCCGCGGCCGGGCTGGGCCACATCAATCTGGAAGTGGACGGCGACGGCATCGTCCGCAGCGTCGCGCTGTTCGAGGGCGACGCGCATTCGCGCTGGCCGCAGTTGATGGTGCCGGTCTGGCGGGCCATCAGGCAAGGCGCGCTTCAGCTCTCGCCGCCGCTCACGAGCCTTGCCGGCGTGCGCGATCGCACGCTGGAGAAGCTCGACGAGGCGCGTTTTCTGATTCCGTTCGGCCTGAATGCCGCGCGCTATGCGCATGTGTCGTTTGCCGATGTCGTGGCGGGCGAGGTGCCGCCCGAGCAGTTGCGCGGCCATGTGGTGCTGATCGGCGTGACCGCATCGGGTCTGTACGACCGCTTCGCGACGCCGGTGTCGGGCGAGCTGGGGCCGCTGCCCGGCGTCTATATTCATGCGAACGTGCTGGATACGCTGCTGACCGGCCGCGCCATCGATCCCGTTACGGCAGTGCCGCTGGTCCTCGTGTCGCTGGTGCCGCTTGCCGCGCTGCTGGCCGGTTTCCTTGTGCTGTCGCCGCGGCGTTCGTTGTTGCTGACCGCCGGCCTGTGCATTCTGGTGGCCGGCGGCAGCGCCGCCTTGCTGTACGGCGCGCGGCTCTGGATGTCGCCGGCGCCGGCGGTGGTCGGGATGATCGTGGTGTATCCGATCTGGAACTGGCGGCGGCTCGAAATGACCATGGCCTATCTGCGCAAAGAGTTGCAGCGGCTCGCCGACGAACCGCATCTGCTGCCGGAAACGCCGCAGCGCCGTCGCGAGTTCGGCGGCGACGTGCTGGAACAGCACATGGCGCTGATGGCGCAGGCCGCGCAGCGCGTTCAGGACATGAAGCGCTTCGTCTGGGACAGCCTCGATAGCGTGCCCGAGCCGATTCTGGTGAGCGACGTGCACGGTGTCGTGCTGATCGCCAACCATGCGGCGACCGCGCACTTTGCGCGGCTGGGTTCGCTGATGCCGCAAGGCCGCCTGATGCGCGAGGTGCTGGGCGATCTGGCCTTCGTGAAGACCATCGATGCCGGCACCGAGGGCGACGCGGAACACGACACGCGGGCGCGCACGCACTGGCCGGCGATTCTCGATCCGGCGCGGCTCGAATTCGCCGACCTGATGGCGCAAGGTATCGAAGTGCGCGACCTGGCCGAACGCGACCATCTGCTGCGCTACGCCCGGTGCACCAACGAAGAAGGCGAGGTGACCGGCTGGATCGCGGGCCTTGTCGACGTGTCGGCCTTGCACGCGGCGGAGCGGCAGCGCGAGGATGCGTTGCGGCTGCTGTCGCACGACATGCGCTCGCCGCAGGCCTCGATTCTGGCGCTGGTGGAAATCGAACGGGCGCGGATCGAGTCGGACCACGTGCATGAGCTGCTCGAGCGCATCGAACGGTACTCGCGGCGTGCGCTGACGCTCGCCGACGATTTCGTGCAACTGGCGCGCGCGGAGTCGCAAGCCTATGTGCTCGAACCCGTCAGCCTCAGCGAATTGACCATCGATGCCAGCGACGAAGTCTGGCCGCAGGCGCACGCCAAGCAGATCCAGATGGAGACGACGGCCGAGGGCGACGACGGTTGCTGGATCTGCGCCGACCGCTCGCTGATGACGCGAGCGCTCGTCAACATCATGAACAATGCCGTCAAGTACAGCCCGCCCGAGTCGCGCATCATCTGCACGATTGGGCCGGTGACCGGCCTGCCGGCGCGTGTGCAATGTACGATTCGCGATCAGGGCTATGGGATTCCGCTGGAACAGCAGAGCCGGCTGTTTCAGCGCTTCCGGCGCTTTCACGAGGCCGAGCAGCCGGACACCGGCGGCGCGGGTCTCGGCATGGCCTTTGTGAAAACCGTCGTGACGCGGCATGGTGGCGATGTGCAGGTGGTCAGCGCACCGGGCGAGGGCACCGCCTTCACGGTGCTGCTGCCGGCCCTCGACGACACGCAGCTTGCGCAGGCCTGATAGGCAGGCCGCATTTTTTGGCATATTTAGACGCGAAACAAGGGAAAGGGACGACGATGAGAGCCACGCTGATATGCGCTGCGCTGATCGCAGCAAGCCTGGGCGTAAGTCTGACGGGATGTGCCGGTGTCAGCACGGATGTGCGGGCGTCGCCAACGGCTACCCCGATGGAAGGCGAGCACAGTTATACACTGGCACGCTCGCCGTTGCAGGACGGCAACCCCGATCATACGGAATACGAAACATTGATCCGGACCGAACTCGGCAAGTATGGATTTGCCGACGTTGCCCAGCAACGCGCGCACTATCTGCTGTCGATTGCGTATGACACCCGGCTTGCGGGCGTCGGCGTCGGCTCGGCGGATTGTGCGCAACAGGCGGGTTGCGGCAGCCCCGGCGAAGCCTCGTTTTCGCTGTTTGGCCGCCGCTCGTACAAGCACTCGCTGACGCTGCGCTTCTTCGAGCAGACCAACGGTCACGAGGTCTACAAGGTAAGCGTCGTGAGCCAGGATCATGACGCCGATCCGCTGCACGCGATTCCGTATCTGGTGAAAAGCGCGCTCGCGCAATTCCCCTTTGCCGACCATCCCGACTGGCGCGTGAAACTGCGCGCCGACGCGACGGGCGGCGCCCCGACGGTGGTGTCGGTGAAGCCGGTGCAACCCTGATGGGTCAGGACTGTGCGCCGGTGTTCGACGCGCCGTGACGCCCGGCGCTCAGTTCATGGCAAGGTCGACCGATGCGCGGCGCCGTTCTTCGACCATTGCTTCGATCAACGAAGCAAGGTCGTCGGTAGCGGGATCGCGAACCCCCGATGAGCGGTGCAGTTCGAGATCGGCCGGCGGCAGCGGCGGCAAGCCTTCCGCCGCGCCGAGCACACGCCACGCCGCCGGCAGCGTGCAGCGGTCGATGATCGTCACGGCGGCGCCGTGGTTCACCGCCACCTTGATGCCGGTCGGGCTCTGGCTCGTGTAGATCACGTGATAGGGCCGGTCGAGCGCGGCCAGTGCTTCCAGACCGCGCTGCCGGTAGCAGCAGGTCTCCGGAAACAGCGCGAGCGGCACCGAGGCCCTGGCGTCCAGCACGAAGTCCTCGTGAGCCGCCCACACCACTTCCTCCCGCCCCAGATGCCGGCCGCCCGTCTGCGAGCCGTGCCGCACCACTAGCGCCAGGTCCAGTTCACCCGCTTGCAGGCGTTCGAGCAATTCGAGCGACATCCGGCAATGGATGTGCGGTCGCGCGCCCGGCCGCAGCTCGTAAAACTTCTTCAGCAGATCCGGTAACCAGAGTTCCGCGTAATCCTCAGGCAGTCCAAAACGGATCACGCCCTCGCGGCTGCTCCGGTTTAGTGCGGCGATCGCCTCGTTTTGCACCTGAATAATGCGCCGGGCGTGGATCAGAAAGTTTTCGCCGTCACGCGAGAGTGCAAGGCGCCGGCTATTGCGCAGGAACATATGCGTCTCGAGCCGCTCTTCGAGCGTGCGGATCCGCAGGCTGATCGTGGATTGCGTGCGATGCAGCTGTTTCGCCGCGGCCGTAAAGCCGCCGCTGTCCACGACGGCGACGAATGCACGCACCAGTTCGGGGTCCAGTGAGCTGAGTTTGGACCAATCGGGTCCGCTGATGGCAGCCATCGGAATTACTCGCTTTCCAAAGGAATTTGGTGATCGAAATATGGGGACGTCGATGAGCTGATTGTTGTCGAAAACAATTCGGCTCACAAATCCCCGTTCAAACCACGAATCTGGAGCCACACCGTGTCAGCCAGCCTGCCTCTTGCCGACGCCGAATGTACCGATCTGAGCGATATCGTCGATACCGAGCGTTATCCGTTGCACGATCCGGACCACCCCCGCATGCGCGAGCTGGTGGCGAGCTGCCGGGCCCACCTTGCCGGCAACGGTAGCGCCGTATTGCACGGTTTTTTACGGCCGGCCGCCTTGGCGCAGGCGCGTGCCGAAGGCGTCGCGCTCGCCGGCAAGACCTACTTTTCGAGTCGTAAGGTGAACGCATATTTCACGGCGGACGATCCTTCGTTACCCGAAGCAGATCCACGCCGCGTCTTCATGGACCGCACCAGCGGTTTCGTCACGCGCGACGTCATTCCGGCGGACGCCATCATTCACCGGATCTATGTGGCGCAGGCGATGAAGCGCTTTGTCGCCACCTGTCTCGGCGAGGAACGCGTGTGGGAATACGCCGATCCGTATGCGGGACTGGTGCAGAACGTGATGCCGCCGGGCACCGAGCAACCGTGGCACTACGACACCAACGAATTCATCGTCTCGATGATGACGCAGCAGCCCGACGCCGGCGGCGACTTCGAGTACTGCCCGAACATCCGTTCTCCTCAAGGTGAGAACTATGGTGGTGTCGGCGCTGTGGTGCGCGGCGAAACGCGCGAACCGATCAACGTGATCACGTTGCAGCCCGGCGATCTGCAGCTCTTCAAGGGGCGCTTCTCGTTGCATCGCGTGACCCAGGTGAAGGGCGCAATCGACCGTCATACCGCTATCTTCGCCTACTCGCAAAAGCCTGGCGTGATTGGCCGCCTCGAGCGCACGCGCCAGCTCTACGGCCGCGTGTCGGAAATGCATCTGGAAGCCGAACAGCGGCTGGTGCGTGCCGACAATCTGGTCGATTGAGGCGACCCGTAAGCCGAGACTACAGCTTGAAGATTGAAGCTGCATTGAACCTGCAATTGCTGTTGCTCCTGACTCTTATAACGTACCCCACACACACCATGACGATTCTTCGCCCGACTCATCGCCCGGAAGACTGCGAACCGACTGCGCAGGAAATTGCGCAGATCCAGCGTGACCGGCTCGCCGCCGTGCGCCGCGAACTGAAAAAGCGCGATCTGACCGCCGCGATCCTGTTCGACCCGACTCATATGCGCTATGCCACAGGCTCGCGCAACATGCAGGTGTATTCGATGCGCAACCCGGCACGCTATGTGTTCGTGCCGGCCGAGGGCAAGGTGGTGCTGTTCGAATACGCGGGCTGCGATTTTCTCGCCGACGGACTCGATACGGTGGATGAAGTGCGTCCCGCGACGGCGATCTCCTATTACTTCTGCGACGACATGCTGGGCCGCGTGACCGAACGCTGGGCCGACGAGATCGACGATCTGGTCAAGCAGTGCGGCGGCGGCAAGAAGATTGCGATTGAAAGCGCCACCTCGGCGGCGGCGTTCGCGCTGCAGGCGCGCGGCTATCAGATCTCCGATGCCCAGGAGCCGCTCGAACGGGCCCGTGCCATCAAGGTGCCCAACGAGATCAAGATGATCCGTTCGTCGCTGCGCGCCGCGGAAGAGGGCGTGCGCAAGCTGGAGGCGGCACTCGTGCCCGGTATCAGCGAAAACGAACTGTGGTCGCATCTGCACAAGCACATCATCGAAACGGATGGCGATTATGTGGAGACGCGTCTGATCAGTTCAGGTCCGCGCACCAACCCGTGGTTCCAGGAAAGCAGCCCGCGCAAGATCCAGGCGGGCGAACTGGTCGGACTCGACACGGACGTGGTGGGACGTTTCGGCTACTACGCGGATTTCTCGCGCACCTTCCTGTGCGGCGATGGGCCGGCCACGCCTGCGCAAAAGAACCTCTACCGGCTCGCCTACGAACAGGTCCATTCGAACATGGAGAACGTGCGGGCCGGCACGACCTTTCAGGAGTTCATCGCCAGGGCGTGGAAGATCCCCGGTCCCTATCAGGCGCGCCGTTACTTCGCGCTGGCGCATGGCGTCGGCATGACGGGCGAGTATCCGTACATCGTCCACCGCGAAGACAACGAGGCGAAGGGGTATGACGGCGTGATCCAGCCGGGCATGACGCTGTGCATCGAGAGCTATATCGGCCATGAAGACGGCGGCGAAGGCGTCAAGCTCGAAGAGCAGGTTTACGTACGCGACGACGGCCAGGTGGAATTGCTGTCCGACTATCCGTTCGAAAAACGCCTGCTCGCCTGATTCATACCTCGCAGCGTCACGCGCAACGTTTCCTGCTTTCGAATTCAACGTATGTCCAAAGCTCAAGGATGAACGACCATGCAATTCAGACGACTCCGGGTGGCGCTCGTCGCCGCCGCGCTGACTTTGACCGGAACGGCAGCTCACGCAGCCGACAACTGGTGTACGCAAGGCAAGACCGTGCATTTCGCGGGCATCACGTGGGAAAGCGGCTCCTTCGCCACGGAGGTGCTGCGGCAGATCATGGAGAAGGGCTACGGCTGCAAGACCGATGTGGTGCCGGGCAGCACGGCCGCCACCGAGACGGCGCTGGCGCATAACGACGTGCAGGTGTGGGCCGAACAATGGACCGGCCGCAGCGAGATCACCGCCAAGGCGGTCGCAACCGGCTCGGTGAAACTGGTGGGCGACACCTTGCCCGGCGGCACCAAGGAAGGCTGGTTCGTGCCCGAGTACGTGATCAAGGGCGACGCGGCGCGCGGCATCAAACCGGTCGCGCCGGATCTCGTCTCGGTGACGGACCTGCCGAAATACAAAAGCGTCTTCGCCGACGACGAGGAACCGGACAAGGGCCGTTTTCTCAACTGCCCGACGGGTTGGGATTGCGAGCGCGTGAATACGCGCCTGCTGAAGGTGTTGAACCTCGACGCCACCTATACGAACTTCCACCCCGGCACCGGCGCGGCGCTCGATGCCGCAATCGCGTCCGCGTACCAGCGCGGTGCGCCGATTGTCTTCTACTACTGGGGACCGGCCGCATTGATGGCGAAATACAAGTTCGCCCAACTGAAGATGCCGCCCTTCAACGATGCCTGCTGGAAGACCTTGCGCGACGAAAGCAGCACGCAGCAATGCGCCTCGTCGTACATGGTGTCGCATGTGACGGTGGGCGTGTCCACGCCGTTCTACGACTCGGATCCCGACCTGGTGACGATGCTCAACAAGGTCAGGTTTCCGATGGACTTCCTGAACAGCACCATTCTCGAGATGAGCACGAAGAAGCTCGACGGCGCCGCGATGGCCACGCAGTTCCTGCGCGATCACCCGGAAATGTGGAAGCAATGGGTGCCCGCGGATGTGGCGTCGAAGGTGCAGGCGAATCTCGGCGCCTGAGTGCGTGATGAGCGCGGTGCCGCTGCACGCGCCGGAGTGAGGCTTTGCTGAAGGGAGTCGGTCATGAATGGGTTTTTTCTGCATCTGTCGATGGTCGATGTCGTCAACGACAAGGTCGGCGCACTCGTTCAGAACTATGGCGATGCGTTTCACGCGTTCAGCCTGCTGGTGCTGAAGTACTTGCTGGTGCCGCTCGAAAGCGGGCTGCGCGTGTTGCCGCCATGGCTCGTGCTGGTGGTGGCCGGCGCGATCACATGGCATGCCACACGGCGCATGGGTGTCGCCGGTTTCTTCGTACTGCTGCTGTATGCGATCGGCTGCTTTGGGTTGTGGGACAAACTGATGGAGACGCTCGCCCTGATGCTGGTGGCGACGGTGCTGTCCATCGCAATCGGTGTGCCGGCAGGCATTGTCTGTTCGCAGAGCAGCATGTTGCGACGCATCCTGTTGCCCGTGCTGGATGTGATGCAGACGCTGCCGAGCTTCGTCTATCTGATACCCGTGTTGATGTTGTTCGGCCTCGGTAAGGTGCCGGCGATTTTTGCCACCGTGATCTACGCGCTGCCGCCGCTGATCCGCTTGACGGATCTGGGCATTCGCCATGTCGACGGCGATGTGATCGAAGCGGCCCGCGCCTTCGGTACGACGCGCTGGCAATTGCTGGTGGGCGTGCAGTTGCCGCTGGCGCGGCCCAGCATCATGGCGGGTATCAATCAGACCACCATGATGTCGCTGTCGATGGTGGTGATCGCGTCGATGATCGGCTCGCGCGGCCTCGGCGAGGATGTGCTGGCCGGCATCCAGACGCTCGATGTCGGCAAGGGCATGCAGGCCGGCATCGCCATCGTGATTCTGGCGATCGTGATCGATCGGGTCAGCCAGGGATATGGCCAGGAGCGGCGTGCGCGGCGCGTGGCGGCGGCCCAGCGCGACGCCCGCGTGCAGGCACGCAAGCAGAAGCGCGAGCAGGCGCTGGCACGTGAGGCGCAGCCGGATGGCGAACTTGCAAGCGACGCACGCCATTGAAAACGCAACTGAACACGCCAACAGGAGCGGCAACATGAAAGCGATTCAGGTGAGGAACGTCTACAAGATTTTCGGACCGGCGAGCGCGCACGCACGCGTGCTCGATCTGTTGCGCCAGGGTGCGTCGAAAGCGGACGTGCTGGCGAAAACAGGCTGCAACGTCGGGCTGAACAACGTCAATCTGACAATCGAGCCGGGCCAGATTTTCGTCATCATGGGCTTGTCCGGGTCGGGCAAGTCGACGCTGGTGCGGCACCTGAACCGCCTGATCGAGCCGAGCGCGGGCGAGATTCTGGTGGACGGCAAGGATATCCTGAAGCTCAATTCGAACGGCTTGCGCGAGTTGCGCCGCTACCGGATCAGCATGGTGTTTCAGAACTTCGGCTTGCTGCCGCATTCGACGGTGCTGGAAAACGCGGCGTATGCGCTGCGAACGCGCGGCGAATCGCGCGAGGTGGCGTATGCCGCCGCACGCGACTGGCTGAAGAAAGTGGGCCTCGACGGTTATGCGGAGAAGTTTCCGGATGAACTTTCAGGCGGCATGCGGCAGCGGGTGGGCCTCGCCCGCGCACTCGCGGCGGATACGGACGTGGTGCTGATGGACGAGGCGTTTTCCGCGCTGGACCCGTTGATTCGCACGGAAATGCAGGACCAGTTGCTCTCGTTGCAGGCGACGCTCAACAAGACCGTGGTCTTCATCACGCACGATCTCGACGAGGCGCTGCGCCTAGGTACGCAGATCGCGATTCTGCGCGATGGCGAACTGGTGCAGCAGGGTAGTCCGCAGGACATCCTGCGCCATCCAGCGAACGATTATGTGCGGCGGTTTGTGGAGCGGCGCAGCGAGCGGAGCGAGGTGGTCGCGTAGGGCGAGCGGCGAGCGGCTACGCACCGCCGCACCTCACCTCACCGGATCACTCCGGCTCGTTCTCTTCAGGCCAGCGGTTTTCGAACACGCAATCGGCGAGCGGCACGCGGCTCGCCCAGCGCTCGGTTTCGAGCATCGGCTCCGCATAGAACCGATCCACGTGACCGAGGCACAGGATCGCCACCGGACGCGCGCCTTCCGGCATATGCAGCAGGGTGCGCACGGCGTCGACGTCGAACAGCGACACCCAGCCCATCCCAAGGCCTTCGGCGCGCGCCGCCAGCCACATGTTCTGGATCGCGCAGGCCACCGAGGCGAGATCCATCTCCGGCAACGTACGGCGTCCGAAGATGTGTTTCTCGCGGCCATCCATCAAGGCCATCACCAGCAGCTCGCCGCACTCCAGCATGCCTTCCACCTTGAGCTTCATGAACTCGTCGCGCCGTTTGCCGAGCGCGTCGGCGGTGGCGAGCCGCTCGCGGTCCACCGCCTCGTGCAAGGCCATGCGCAGCGCCGGATCGGTGATGCGCGCGATGCGCCACGGCTGCATGAAGCCGACGCTCGGCGCATGGTGCGCCGCTTCGAGCAGGCGCTGCAGCACGGCCGGGTCGACGGGGTCGCGCACGAAGTGCCGCATGTCGCGCCTTTCATGGATGGCGCGGTAGACCGCGTCGCGGTCGGAATCGTTAAAACACTTCGCCATGGAACAGGGCGGCCGCGAAGGCCGGGTTGGAAGGCCAGTAGGCATGCATATAGGTGGCGACGATCGGGCCGGCGCGGAATACGGCCTCGCCGGGCGCGTCGGCTTGCGGGCGGGTGGCCGTCCGCTGTGGCGTGAGCGTCGTCGTCAACTTCGAATAGTGAAACGTATGACCGGTCATGGCGCCATGGAGGCCGTCGAGCTGTTGCATGCCGAGTGCGGTAAAACGCGTTTGCATCGTCGCGTGGCCCGGCAGCAGACCGAGCATGGACGTGGTCGCGCCTTGCGTGTCGGTGAGTTGCTCGAGCAGATAGAGCATACCGCCACATTCGGCGACGATGGGTTTTCCGGCGGCCGCATGTGCGCGGATCGCATCCGCCGTACGTGCATTGCGCGAGAGCGTCGCTGCATGCAGCTCGGGATAGCCGCCGGGCAGATAGACGGCGTCAGCGGATTCCGGCACAGGCTGGTCGGCCAGCGGCGAGAAGTAGCTGACCTGTGCGCCCAGTGTTTCGAGCAGCGTGACGTTGGCCGGATAGATGAACGAGAACGCGGCGTCGCGGGCAATCGCAATGTGTTTGCCGTCGAGCAACCGCGGCAGAGCATGGTGCGTGGTTGCGGGCGCAGTAAATTCCACCGCCGGCGGCAGTTCGGCGAGCGGGGTTTGCGCGAGCGCATCGGCGGCGCGCTCGAGCCGCGTGTCGAGATCGTCGACTTCGCCCGCCTGGTGCAGGCCGAGGTGCCGTTCGGGCAGTTCGATGGCGTCGGCGCTGGCAATATGCCCGGTCCAGCGTAGCCCGGACGGCAGCGCTTCCTGCAACATCTGCGCGTGGCGCGCCGAGCCGACGCGATTGGCGAACACGCCATGAAACGGCACACCGGGCCGGAAATGCGCGAGACCGAACGCGAGCGCGCCGAAGGTCTGCGCCATTGCCTTGGCGGAAATCACGGCGACCACCGGCACGCCGAACGCACTGGCGAGATCGGCGCTGCTCGGGGTGCCGTCGTAGAGACCCATCACGCCTTCGATCAGGATCAGGTCCGCCTCGGCTGCCGCTTGCGCGAGCAGTTCACGGCACGCCTGTTCGCCGACCATCCACAGGTCGAGCGACAGCACCGGTGCGCCGCTGGCGCGGGCGAGGATCATCGGGTCCAGAAAGTCCGGGCCGGTCTTGAAGACGCGCACGCGCCGCCCTTGCCGCCGGTGGTAGCGGGCGAGGCCGGCGGTGATCGTGGTCTTGCCCTGACCGGAAGCCGGCGCGCTGATGAACAGGGCGGGACAGGACGGCATGGCTCAGAATTCCACGCCGCGCTGCGCCTTGACGTGCTGCTCGCGATACGGGTGCTTGACGATGCGCATTTCCGTGACCAGATCGGCCGCTTCGATCAGCGCGTCCGGCGCGTGGCGTCCGGTGATCACCACATGCAGCATCTCGGGACGTGCGTTGACGACCGCCAGCACTTCCTCGAGCGGGAGGTATTCGTACTTCAGCACGGTATTCAGTTCGTCGAGAATCACCATCTGATACTCGCCGCTTTCGATCATCCGGCGCGCTTCGTTCCAGCCTTTGCGGGCGGTCGCGATGTCGGCATCGCGGTTTTGGGTATTCCACGTGTAGCCGTCGCCCATGGTGACGAAATCGCAGGTGGCGATTTTGCCCAGAAAGTCGCGCTCCGACGTGTGCAGCGCACCCTTGATGAACTGCACGACGCCAAGGCGCATGCCGTGGCCGAGGACCCGCACGGCCATGCCGAACGCAGCAGTGGTCTTGCCCTTGCCGGTGCCGGTGTTGACGATCAGCAGGCCCTTTTCGATGGTCGCTTCGGCCTGCTTTTTCTCGTGGCCTTCGCGACGCCGTTGGGTCATGCGCAGATGGGATTCGGGATCGGTTTTCACCATTTCTCAGGTTGTCCTTCTGGCAAGGGGGTTGGGTTTATTTTTGAATGAAATCAATCTTGTGGGCCGCTTTTGAGCACTTTATTCCGTGCTATCTACAGGTGCAATTGTCAGATGACAGTGCTTAATTTTCACCATGAGCAGCGGAGTTGCCCATAGGGGAAGCATCACACCTCGCACGACGAAGAGCGGCGTAGTGTACACCGCGTAGATCCGCCTCAAGCGCACCGGGAAGGATGTACATAGTGAGTCAAACGCGTTTGAGAGGAAGGCCCCGGCGGACGTCCAGGCAAACCTGGCCAGCTCCCATCTCTCCTCCGCATATCTAGCTTGCAATTCCGTATCCAATTGGATACTATCATTGGTAACGGTTCGGTCAAACCCCAACCGAGGTAGCAACAACATGCGTGGCTGAAGCAATGAATACGATAAATCAAACTGACGAGTTCCGAGCCTGGCTTACCGGCCTTGCCGACAAGGTGCTCAAGGGTGCAGTGGTCAGCCGGATTACGCGGGCGGCAAATGGGGTATTTGGCGATTGCCATGATGTTGGTGACGGCGTGTGGGAGATGCGAATCCATGTAGGCGCCGGGACGCGAGTGTATTACGTGAGAGACGGACTGACGGTCTATCTGCTTCTTGATGGTGGTGGAAAGAAGGGGCAGAAAGCGGACATTGCTGCCGCAAAAGCATTGTGGAAAAAAATCCAGAAGGAGCGGAAGAAATGAGCAAAACCAACATCACCCCATTTGACGCATCGGAATATCTCGACAGCGAAGAAACCATTGCTGCGTACCTGAATGACGCGCTGGCATCCGGGAATGAAGATGTGGTTCTCGCTGCGTTTCGAGACGTTGCCAAGGCGCGAGGCATGGCAAAGGTTGCGGCCGATGCTGGGGTACAACGCGAAAGCCTCTACAAGTCCCTCACTGAAGGAGCGAAGCCCCGCTTTGAAACGATTCTAAAGGTCGCGGGAGCCCTCGGCGTCAGATTCGTGACAGAGGTGATCATTGCCGACTCCGACGAGGTGGTGGCCGCAGAGGTCATCAAGTCAGCAAAATCAGGCACGTTCAAGACCGCTAGAAGGCACGCTCGGGCCGAGGGAGAGAGTCCCGCGCGAAAGACCCGGCGAACATCAAAGCCGGCACATGCGTAAGACGTGCGCATCATGCGCCACGCCGTCAGCTTGAGTCCGGTCCATGGATGGCTCTAGGGGAACAGTCCTTATCGCGTGTTAAGTGAGTTGAATTGAAAAGATTCGCTTCTCGCCGTGCCGTCTGCACTCGTTGCGATCGCAACGGTCACGCCGTCGAGCACCGTCTTCGGCACGATCAGGCGGCCGGCTGGTGCCGCTAGCAAGGCGCACGGCTCGCAGACACCGTCGACGCCGAGACGCGCCCGCACAACGGCGGACGGCGTCGGCAGATCGCGCACGGCAGCGACTTCGGCGCGGCTGAAGCTCAGCAAGGGCAGCGCGTAGCGCGCGCAAAACTCAAGCAGACCGGGTTCCTGAGCTTTGGATTCGATGGTCGCGATGCAGCGAATCGCTTCGAACGGGTAGCTGCCCAGCGCCTGGCGCACGGCGGCCAGGATCTGCCCGGCCGCGGTGTGCTGCCTGCAGCCGATTCCGATGCTCAGCGGAGTGCCCAGCGGGGTGGTCTGTATCACGCGGTGCCCCCTGTTACGCATCCTGTTTCCCGTTCGACCGCCCGTGCGCGACCCCGCGCCGGCACCCAATGCGCGCATACGATAGCACAGGCCACAACCGGGGCCGCCTGCCCGGCTTCCTTGACGCGCGGGGCTTGCGGGCCTAAACTCCCACGCACTTTGGTGCTCGCGCGCGCAGTCCTGCGCACGCAGTTAAACGGGAAACAGGGTGTCCACTTTCAACAGACCGGACCAACCTGTGCTGCCCCCGCAACGGTAAGCGAAGGCATCGCGCAAGCGGTGCAGAGCCGGCTTCAGTGCCTGCGCGCAAGATCGCGCAGGCATGCAACCACTGGGCGAGAAATCACTCGTCTGGGAAGGGGAAGCGGCGCTTTCGCCAGCCCGGATACCGGCCAGGGAAGAGGGTTGGCGCCGCGGGGATGCGGCGTGTCGTCCACGGCTTCGTTATAGGGCTTCATGAGCTGGCTTCATGCGCTGCCCGTCGCCGCCACGTCGTTTTCCGTCCCCGTGTTTCGTCTGTTCAATTCCCGTGCCCATGAATCGGCCCACTCTTTCGACGGAATAACCATGCAGAACTCCATGCGCAAGATCCCCGTCACCGTTGTGACGGGTTTCCTCGGCAGCGGCAAAACCACGCTGTTGCGGCACATTCTTCAGCACGCAGGCGGCAAGCGCATTGCGGTGATCGTCAACGAGTTCGGCGAACTCGGCATTGACGGCGAGATCCTCAAAGGCTGCGGCATCGGTTGCGACGAAGAAGGCAATGAGACCGAAGGCCAACTGTACGAGCTCGCCAACGGCTGCCTGTGCTGCACCGTGCAGGAAGAATTCTTCCCGGTGATGGAAAAGCTGGTGGAACGCCGCGACCAGATCGATCACGTGCTGATCGAAACCTCGGGTCTCGCGTTGCCGAAGCCGCTGGTGCAGGCCTTCAACTGGCCGGCCATCAAGAACAGCTTCACGGTGGACGCGGTGGTCACGGTGGTGGACGGCCCGGCGGCCGCAAGCGGCCAGTTCGCCGACAACCCGGTGGCCGTGGACGCCCAGCGCAAGGCCGATCCGAATCTCGATCACGAGTCGCCGCTGCATGAGCTGTTCGAAGATCAGTTGTCCGCTGCCGACCTGGTGATCCTGAACAAGACGGATCTGCTCGACGACGCCCAGCAAGGCGCGGTGGAGGCGTTGATCCGCGAGGAGATTCCGTCGCAGGTCAAGGTGGTGCGCGCGCATAAAGGTCAACTGGATCTGCACACGCTGCTCGGTCTCGAAGCGGCGTCGGAAGCGACGATCCATCTGCGTCACGATCATCACGGCTCCGCGGAAGACGCGGACCATCATCACGACGAATTCGATTCGGTGGTGGTCGAGGCGCAGGCGCCGTCGCGCGAGGCGGTGATTGCCGCACTGCAAAGCCTCGTCGAAAGCAACACGATCTATCGCGTGAAGGGCTTCGCCGCGTTGCCCGGCGCGCCGATGCGCCTGGTGATCCAGGGCGTGGGCCGGCGCTTCGACAGCTATTTCGACCGGCGCTGGCAAGCCGGCGAAACGCAGCGCAGCCGCTTCGTGCTGATCGGCGAGGATCTCGATCAGGCCGCACTGCAACGTGCCTTCGACAGCGCCTTGAAGACCGAAGCGCAACAGGCGTAATCGATCATGCATCTGCTGCGCACCACGCCGGGTGGCTTCGTCGACGACAGTCAGGGTGTCATCCGCATCGATCAAAAGCCTGCCGAGATCGTGGTGCTCAGTTCCGCCGATACGACGCTGTCGCTGCTCGCCAGCGTCGTGCCGCGCCTGGGCGAGGGCTTTCCGAGCGTGCGGCTCGCGAATGTCACTTACCTGCGGCAACCGGCTTCAGTCGATTTCTACGTCGAAGACGTGTTGCAGCATGCGCGGGTCGTGGTGGTCGATCATCTGGGCGGCGAAGCCTACTGGCCGTATGGGATCGAGCAGGTCGTGGCGCTAGCCGCGCGCAAGCATCAGGTGCTGGCGATGTTCTCCGGCGATTTGCAGGAGGATCCGAACCTGCTCGCGCGCAGCACGGCCGATGCGGCGCTCTGTCATCAGCTATGGCGCTATCTGCGCGAAGGCGGCGCGCAGAATGCCGAGGCGTTTTTGCGTTGCCTCGCTCACCGTTCGCTCGGCTGGGGACGTGAGCCGGCGCCGCCGCGCGTGTTGCCGGCGGCCACGCTTTATCACCCTGAGCACGACACACCGACCATCGCCGAGTGGCAGGCACGCTGGCGCGCCGACGCGCCGGTGGTGGCGATCCTGTTCTACAAGGCGCATTTGCAGGCTGCCAACACAGCGGTATTCGACGCGCTGATCGAAGCACTCGAAGCGCAGGGCCTCAATCCGCTGCCGATTGCGCTGACCTCGCTCAAAGACGCCATGAGCCGCGAGGTCCTGCAACAGTTGTGCGCGCAACATGACGTGGCGCTGGTGCTGAACACCACCGCGTTTGCAGCGACCGCCATCGACGACCCCGAACCCCTCGCACTCGCCGGCGACGCGCCGGTGCTGCAGGTGATCCTGAGCGGCGGCAATCGCGCCGACTGGCTCAAGGACAACCAGGGGCTCAACTCGCGCGATATCGCCATGCATATCGCGCTGCCCGAGGTGGACGGCCGCATCATCACGCGGGCAATCAGTTTCAAAGGGCTTGCGTACCGTTGTCCGCACACCGAAGTGGACGTGGTGCGTTATCAGCCCGATCACGAGCGGATCGGTTTTCTCGCGGAATTGAGCGGCCGCTGGTGCCGCTTGCGAACGCTCGACAACGCCGACAAGAAACTCGCCCTGATCCTCGCCAACTATCCGATGAGCGAAGGGCGCATCGGCAATGGCGTGGGGCTCGATACGCCGGCCTCGGTGGTGGGCATCCTCGCGATGCTGGCCGAGCAGGGTTACCGTGCGGGCGACCTGCCGGCGGACGGCGACGCCTTGTTGCGCAAGCTGACCGAGGGCGTCACCAACGATCCCGTGGTGCGCGATCTGCGTCCTGCTTTACAGAGCCTCGCGCTTGACGACTACCTGACGCATTTCGCGCGCCTGCCTGCCGAAGCGAGAGAGGCATTGAATGCGCGCTGGGGTCCGCCGGAACAGGATCCGACGCTGCGGCGCGGCCGTTTCATGATCTCGGGCTGGCGCTGCGGCCAGGTGTTCGTCGGCATTCAGCCGTCGCGCTCGCGCGAGCAGGGCGATTACGCCAGCTATCACGACGCCGATCTCGTCCCGCCGCACGCGTATCTGGCGTTCTACTTCTGGCTGCGCCACCAGTTTGGCATCGACGCGGTGGTGCACGTCGGCAAGCACGGCAACCTCGAATGGCTGCCGGGCAAGAGCGTGGCGTTGAGCAACGCCTGCTGGCCAGATCTGATTCTCGGGCCGCTGCCGCATCTGTATCCGTTCATCGTCAACGATCCGGGCGAGGGCAGCCAGGCAAAGCGCCGTGCGCAGGCAGTGATCATTGACCACCTGATGCCGCCGCTCACGCGTGCCGAAAGCTATGGGCCGCTGCAGGACCTCGAACGCCAGGTCGACGAGTACTACGAAGCATTGATGGTCGACCCGCGCCGTTCGAAACTGCTCAGGCGCACGATTCTCGCGACCATCGTCGAACACCGTCTGCACGACGAACTCAGTATCAAGGCGCCGGACGGGCAGGATGCCGAAGACGAACTGCTCACGCGCGTGGATGCCTGGCTGTGCGAGCTGAAAGAAGCGCAGATTCGCGATGGCCTGCATACCTTCGGCCGTTCGCCCGAGGGCGTGCAGCGGCGCGATACGCTGCTGGCGCTCGGGCGCTTTCCGGTCGGCGATGGACGCGGCAGTAAAGCCGGGCTGTTGGATGCGCTGGCGCGCGATCTAAAGATGGACCATCTGTTCGATCCGCTCTCGGCGGATTGGGCCGCAGTGTGGGACGGCCCACGCCCACACGTATTGCAACAGGTCAGCGATGCGCCGTGGCGACACAACGGCGACACCCGCGAGCGCCTCGAATTGCTTGCGAGCGAGATGCTGGGGACGATATGCGGCGACGAGTCCGGCTCGAAGCTGGACGCGAACTCAAACGCCGAACTGCCGCCCGCAGGCACCTTGCCGCAGACCGAACTCGTGCTCGAACGCCTGCGCACCGATGTATTGCCGCGTCTCGACGCCTGTGGTTTGGAAGAAATGCGGCACCTTCAGCGCGGACTCGAAGGCAAGTTCATACCGGCAGGGCCGAGCGGTTCGCCCTCGCGCGGCCGGCCCGACGTGCTGCCCACCGGACGCAACTTCTACTCCGTCGACACGCGCGCGATTCCAACTCAGGCTGCCTGGGCGCTGGGCCTGAAATCCGCGCAGCACCTGATAGAGCGCCATCTGCAGGAGCATGGCGATTATCCGAAAGCGATCGGCCTGTCCGTGTGGGGTACCGCGACCATGCGCACCGGTGGCGACGATATCGCCCAGGCCATGGCGTTGCTCGGCGTGCGGCCTAAATGGGCGCCGGGCAGTCATCGCGTGACCGACTTCGAGATCATGCCGATCGACGTTTTCGACCGGCCGCGCATCGACGTCACGCTGCGCGTTTCCGGCTTCTTCCGCGATGCGTTCGCCAACGTGATGCACCTGTTCGACGCCGCCGTGCAGGCCGTCGCCGAGCTGGACGAACCCGAGGATCAGAACCCGATCCGCGCGCGCGTGCTGCGCGAACGCGATGCCTTGATCGCGCGCGGCATGGACGCCGCCGAAGCGCGCCGACGCGCCGGCTGGCGCGTCTTCAGCGCGCGGCCCGGCGCGTACGGCGCCGGCTTGCAGGAGATCATCGACACCCAGCAATGGCAAACCGACGCCGATCTGGCGAACGCCTACCAGGCGTGGGGCGGCTACGCCTACACCCAGAAAAGCGCCGGCGAGGAAGCGCGCCAGGCGTTCGGCACGCGGCTCGCCGCCATGGACGTGGTGCTGCAGAATCAGGACAACCGCGAGCACGATCTGCTCGATTCGAACGATTACTATCAGTTCCAGGGCGGCATGGTCGCCGCCGTGCGGCATCTGGCGGGCAATCAGCCGCATGTGTATCACGCGGATCATAGCAATCCGAACGCGCCGCGCGTGCGCACGCTGCATGAGGAAATTGCCCGCGTGATTCGATCGCGCGTGGTCAATCCGAAGTGGCTCGACGGCGTGAAGCGTCATGGCTATAAAGGCGCGGCGGAAATCGCGGCAACAGTCGACTATCTGTACGGTTACGATGCAACGGCGCGTGTGATTGCCGATCATCAATACGCGCTGGTGACCGACGCGTATCTGAACGACGCCGACACGCGCGCATTCCTGCAGCAGCACAATCCGCACGCGCTGCATTCGATCTGCGAGCGTCTGCTCGAAGCAATGCAACGTGGACTATGGCAGGCGCCGGGCGACTATCGCGCGCAAGTGGAACAGCATCTGCTCGCGAGCGAGCAGTTCATCGAAGGAACACGACCATGAACGCAGCGACCGAGCTTCGCAACACGCCGGCGGCGCGGCCCGCATTTCCGTTTGCCGCGCTGGTCGGGCAAGCGTCGTTGCAGCAGGCCCTGTTGCTCGCGGCGATTGACCCGGGTCTCGGCGGTGTGCTCGTCAGCGGCCCGCGCGGCACGGCCAAATCCACAGCGGCGCGCGCATTGGCGGAACTGCTGCCCGAAGGACAACTGGTAACCTTGCCGCTCGGCGCGAGCGAGGACCGTTTGATCGGCACGCTCGACATCGAAAGCGCGCTGCGCGACGGCGCGCTGCGTTTTTCGCCGGGCTTGCTGGCGAAGGCGCACCGCGGCGTGCTGTATGTCGACGAAATCAATCTGTTGCCCGATGCGTTGGTCGATGCCTTGCTCGATGCCGCCGCGAGCGGCGTGAATACCGTCGAGCGCGACGGCATCTCGCACAGCCACGAAGCGAGCTTCGTGCTGATCGGTACCATGAATCCGGAGGAAGGCGAGTTGCGGCCGCAACTGATCGACCGCTTTGGGTTGATGGTCGAACTGGAGAACTGCTTCGATCCGCTCGTGCGGCAGCAGATCGTCAAGGCGCGGCTCGGCTTCGATCTGGATCCGCAGGCCTTCCGTGCCGCCTACGCGGAGCAGCAGGCGCAGCATGTGCAACGGATCCGCGCCGCGCGCGCTGCGTTGCCGGCGCTTGGCTTCGATGACGCCGTGCATGCGTATGTCAGCGCGCTGTGCATTGCGGCGGCCGTCGACGGCCTGCGCGCCGATCTGGTGATGTTGCGCGCCGCGCGTGCGCTGGCCGCGCTCGAACAGGCGACGGCGGTGACGACGGCGCATATCGATCAGGTTGCCGAAGCAGTTTTGCATCATCGCCGGCATAGCCGGGAAACGCCGCCGCAGGGCGACGCGGCCGCGCAAACTCCGCCACACGACTCGGCTAGCGCAAGTGCTACGCCGCCTGACGAGAGCAACGCAGCAGCCGAGGCCTCCGCCGCGACCGGCAACAGCGAATGGGGCTATCTACCGCCCGAGCCGACCGGCACGATCCCGGTCAAAGGCGTGATCCCGCTCAACGCAAAAAAACGCTGAGCCATCGGGAGGGCGCCGCCGCTGACTTGCGCAGCGGTTTTCGATGGCGGAAAGGTGCGGGTGGGCCAACGCGCGACAAAGGGCGAGGGCAGAGCGAGCGCATCGCATGGCCACCGACGCTCGCCGCAAAACGCCAGGCGCCTCTGCATGCCGGCCACCTGCGCTTCGTACCGAGGGCGCCGCGAGGCGGTGTGCTGCACTGCTTCCTGCTCGACTGCTCCGGTTCGATGCTGGCGGGGCAGCGCCTCGCGCTCGCCAAAGGACTGCTGCTCGCGTTGTTCGACCGCGCGAGCAAGGCACGCGCCGATGCGGCGCTGGTGTGTTTCGGCGGCACAGGGGTGGACGTCCGCTTCGGCCCCGCCGTCCCGCGCTGGTGGAACGAACGCTGGCTGCAGCCGCTGGGCGGCGGTGGCGGCACGCCGTTCGCCGCGGGGGTGCATAAGGCCGCGCAACTGCTGGAACGCGCGGCGCGCCGCAAGCCTTTGCAGCAACGCTGGTTGTGGGTGCTCACCGATGGCCGCAGCGGCGACGTGCCGGTGCGGCCCAACGAGGTCGACCAGGTGGTGTTTGTCGATTTCGAGCGGGGCGCGATCCGCTTAGGGCGCTGCGAGCAACTCGCGCAGGCTTGGGGCGCGAGCTGCGTCCGGCCGGAATATCTGATCGGCTAGGCACTGAGCGTGCGTTCCGCTATCGCCATTGCGGGCCTCGCACGGGCCGCTTTTACGCGTTGATATTTGGGGGAGCGCATTACCGCAGCGCGACGGCGTTCACACGGCGGCGCTCCCGGTCCCGCGCCCAACAAGCCCCTACTTGATCCCGTTGGTCCAGTAGAGCACATCATCCTGACGGTCGAACACGAACACCTTCATCGCCATCTGCTGCGCCGCATCGAGCCGGTCGAACTCGAGACCGTGCGCCACAGGCTCGCCGGCCGCGCCTCTCTGCACGTTTCGGATCACGGCGCTGGTTTCGATGGAGGTGTCGAGGTCTTTCGACTTGAGGTGATACGCGACGCGCAGGCGGTCGCCAATCTGGCCCAGTGCCCACGATGCCGTGAGCGACATGCCGAGCGCGCTGATCCCCTTCGCGAGGCCGAGCCCTTCATACGTGTCGCCGGTTTCGCCGATGCCATAGCGCACGGCGAGCCGCGCGCGTACCCGGATCGACTTGCGCTCGCGCAGACGGCGGATCACGCCGGGCTTCGACAGAACAATGTAATCGAACGGCAACTGACACACCGCTTCGACCGTGCAGACAAAGCGGAACACCGCCTGACTGGCGATCGCGACGATCTCCACGTTTTCACCGACGCCGAGCGGCAAGGCCTTTCCTTCGAACAACGGCGGCGTGGCAAACAACGACTCGTTCGGTGCGAAGCCAATAATGCGGCAAGGATGCATGGGCGCCGCGCTGCCGATTTGCTGGCGTACGCCGATCAGCGCACCGATGGTCAGGTGCATATCTTTGACCGACAGCGGCTCCGACGTGTCGGGCGCGACGGCCCCATCCGCTGCGGGTGTGGGCGTATCGCTGACGTCGCCGCGTTGCGGGCGGAAATGGTCGAACAGGAACTTGCGTTCCTCCAGGCCGACCAGAATCGCACCGGCGTCGAACAGCAGCGTGCCGTCGCTGTCGACGATCGGCCAGTCGAGCGGCGTGCCGACCGGAACGGTGTCGAGGCTCAGCGCGGCCGACGCTGCCTCAACGGGTGATTCCACGGTATCTTCGTTCATTGGGTTTTTAGTAGCGAAGTAATGGGCGGATTAGTGATATTAACGTCAAAGTTTCGGAAAAGCTTAATGGTCTATTTGCGTTTGTCGAAAATACCGTGCGAGTGGTTTTATGCCGGCTTATTCGGATCATGGATACCGCGCCAGACACCTCAGCGTCCGAAACCGCCAACGGCCTTGAGCATGAAGACCAAGGTGAGCCTCATTCGACGGCCTTGATCCGTTCAGCTCACCAGTTGTTCGCGCATCCATTCATAAAACGCGCGGATCTCCGCTTCGCGCGGATGGTTTTCGCGCCAGCTCACGAAGTACTCGAGGCTTGCCGGCACGCAGACCGTGCCGATCTGCACCAGCGTGCCTTGTTCGATTGCATCGCGCACCAGCAGGCGCCGCGCCGTCACGGCGCCCTGACCGGCAATGGCCGCCTGCAGCAACGAGTCGGGATTGTCGAAGATGGGGCCGAACGTCGGCTCCTGCAGGGGCAAGCCGGCGGCCTCCAGCCAGTCGCGCCAGGCACGGTGGGCGAAGCGCAGCATCGGCAGCTTGCGGGTATCGGCGACGCGGAAATTGGGAATCTGCGCCAGCAACGACGGACTGGCGACGGCAATCAACTGGTCGTCGATCAGCTTGTGAGAGACGAAACCCGGCTCGTCGACCCGTTTGTGCCAGATGCCCAGATCGGCGGTGTACGGATCCGGCGGTACGAGCTGGGCATGCACCCGCAGCATCAGCTCGATGTGCGGTTGCTGCGCCGCGAAGCCGTTGAGCCGGCGGATCAGCCAGTTGCCGGCGAGGTCCGACATCACGCTGACTTCGAGCCGCACCGCGCCGCCACGGTCGCCTGCCCGCGCTTCCGTGAGGGCGTCGTCGATCTCCGCAAGGCCGAGCCGCACCCGCTCGGCCAGCCGCGCGCCCGCGCTGGTCGGGATCATGCGCGGCCCCACCCGGCGAAACAGCGGCGTGCCGAGCGTATCTTCGAGGTTGCGCAGATGATGGCTGATCGCGCTGTGCGTCAGATTCAATTCGTCGGCGGCCCGCGTAAAACTGCGATGCCGGCTGGCTGCTTCGAGGGCGCGGAGCGCCTGCAGGGGAGGGAGCGGTTTGGCCATGATGTCAAATTCTACTCACAATCCCGGCAAAAACGTTTCGTTGGCCGGCGAAAGCGCGAGCAGGGACAATGGATCTCCGATTCATTTGCTCGAGTTTTTCACCATGTCGAAAGGGTTGCGCGTATTCGCCTTGTTTGCCTGCGGGTATTTCATTTCCTATGTCTATCGCGGCATCAATATCGAATTCGCACCGTTTATGGCGCGTGACATCGGTTTGTCGGCGGCGGATCTCGGTCTGCTGACGAGCCTCTATTTCCTCGGTTTTGCGGGCGCGCAACTGCCGGCGGGCGTGCTGCTCGATCACTTCGGTGCCCGAAGAGTCTCCGCGCTGTTATTGCTGGTCGCCGCCGCCGGCGCGGCCGTGTTCGGCATGGCGCACGGCCTCGCGACCTTGATGGCGGGGCGGCTGTTGATCGGCGTCGGGGTGTCGGTGTGCCTCGGCGGTGCGTTCAAGGCGCTGGCGCAGTGGTTCCCGGTCAGCCGCTTGCCGCTGCTCAATGGGCTGGTGATGGCGGTGGGCGGCTTCGGCGGCGTCGTGGTGGGCTCGCCGTTGAACTGGCTGCTGCACTTTACCGACTGGCGTCTGGTCTGTTTCGGTCTGACCGCGGTGACGGTGTGCACGTCGGCTGCAATCTGGTTCGGCGTACCCGACGCGGTGCAGACGCATCGGCAAGCGGGACTCGTCGAACAGTTGCGCGGCGTGGGGCATGTGCTGCGCAGCCGCGTGTTCTGGAAGATTGCGTCGCTGTCGGGTATGGCGCAAGGGGTCTTCTATGCGATGCAATCGCTGTGGATGGCGCCGTATATGCGCGACGTCATCGGCCTGACCGCGCATGCCACGGCGACGCTGGTCTCGGTGGTGGCGCTGGCGATGATGGCGGGCTGCGTGGGATTTGGCGCGATCGCGCGTCGGCTGGAGCGGTTTGGCGTGAGTCTGGCCGCTTTTTCAGGGGTGGGCATGCTGCTGTTCATTGGCGTCCAGGGCGCCATCATGGCCCGCGTGCCGGTGCCCGCGGTGTGGCTGTGGGCCGCTTACGGGGTCTTCGGCGGCTCGGGGATTCTCAGCTATGCCGTGCTGGCCGAACACTTCCCGAGCCATCTGATAGGCCGCGTCAACACGACGCTCACGCTGGTGATGTTCGTGCTGATCTTCCTGTGCCAGACCGGCGTCGGCGCGGTGTTGAGTCTCTATCCGGCGCGGCTGATGGCCGATGGCGCGCACTATCCGGCCGAGGCGCATATGAGCGCCTGGGCAGTGCTGCTGGCGTTGCAGATTCTCGGTGCGGTCTGGTATTTCTGGCCGCAGGCGAGGCGGGTGACGGAAACGGTGCGGGGAGCGGAGGCGGGTTGACGATCCAGGCGAGAGGGTCCGCCCGCTCGCCGGCGAGATCCCGCTCAGGCTTCAGGTGCGCCTTGCGGATACCACCGCGGCGTATACACCCACTCTCCCTGAGCGCCACGCGCAAAGCCACGCGTCGTGGACGACCCGAGAATGAGCATCGTGCGCATATCGACATCGTCTGAACGCAACTCGCCTAGCGTGGTACTCCTAAGCGAAGCCCCCGCTCTGCCGATATCCCTTCCCAGCACGACCCTGGTCGCCGGCGCACGATATTCCCGCACGATATCGAGTGCCTTGTCCAACTGCCAGGGCCGCGCGCGCGAGATCGGGTTATAGAACGCCATTACCAGATCGGCTTGCGCCGCGTGGCGCAAACGCGTTTCGATGATCGACCACGGCTTGAGGTTGTCCGACAAAGACAGCATGCAGAAATCGTGGCCAAGCGGGGCGCCCGCTTGCGCGGCCGTCGCCATGGCGGCCGAAACGCCGGGCACGATGTTCAGTTCGACGGCGCCCCAGCGCGCATCCCCGGACGCATCGAGTGCTTCAAGCACCGCGGCGGCCATCGCAAACACCCCGGGATCGCCGGACGACACCACCACGACCGCACGCCCCGCACTCGCCAACTCGAACGCATGTCGCGCCCGCTGCATCTCTTCGCGGTTGTCCGTGCCATGCACTTGTTGATCGGCGCGGAATGGGCCCGCCATCTTCACGTAGGTTTCGTAGCCGAGAATGTCAGTCGCCTCGCCAAGCGCCGTGCGTGCGGCGGGCACCATCAGTTCCGCGCTGCCGGGGCCGAGGCCGAGGACGGTGAGACTGCCACGGCGCTGTCCGACCGTATCCGGATCGATGGGCGTCCGGCTCAACGCGAGGGCGATGTCCTCGTGGGCGTCGTCCTGTAGCGTCGCATAGGGCACGCGCATGGCGGCTTCAAGCAAGCGCCGCGCGGTCGATGTCGTGATCGTGTCGTCGTGATGCGCCGCGCGTGTGATGCCATCTGTGCCGGCTTCGACAAATCTCAGCGGCACGCCCAACGTATCAGCCGCTTCGACAAGCGCGCCATCGCCCATCCGCGCCACTGGTGCAAGCAGCGCCGCGAGCGAAAGCGGCGCCAGGTCGTGCGCCTGCAATGCGGCATGAACCTGTCCGGCGATAAGCTTGCTATCACCGCTCACCGCTGCGACCACACTGCGCGGATGAATCACCAACTCATTCGCGCCGCCATCCCAGGCCTTCGGCGTCACGCGAATCGCGAGCCTTGCTTCGCTCGCGCGCGGCAGTTGCGCATCGTCGAGCCACGGGGCATCGCCTTCGATGCGCGTGCTTTCTCCAGCCAGCAGATCCGACACGAAGCGCTTGCCTTGCGTGAGACTCGCCAACGCGTAACCTTCCGGCGGATTCAGCACGCAGGTGCCGAAGCGCAACTCGCCGCTCGTCGTGATAGCCGGCGCGACCTCGAGCGCAGCGGCTATTTCACGCGCCATCACATTCACGCCCGCCAGACCGCCGAGCAAGGGCACCACGGCGCTGCCATCTTCGGCTACGGCTAGCACAGGCGGTTCGACGCCTTTGTTGGCAAGCAGCGGCGCTACGCAGCGAATCACAATGCCTGCCGCACACAGCGCGACAATCGGCGTGCCGCGCGCATACAGGTCGCGCAGATGCGCGGCGAGTTCGGCGTACGCCACGTCCGCCTCGACGCGGCCCTGCAAGCCATGCACCCGAGCCCCCGGATAGCAAGCCTGCACGCGCCGGGCCGTAGCGAGCGCGCCGGCGCCGAGAATCACGATGGCTGGCGGCGTCATCCTTGCCATTTTTCCCCCGGCACGACGAGCAGCGAAAAATACGGCGAGGCCATCGGATCGACTTCGGCGAGCGGCACGATGCGCTGGTTCGCCATCGTCGCGCGCTCGATGTACAAGGCCCGCTCCGCGAGTCCGAGTTCGCCGAGCACGCGCCGCACCTTGTCGAAATTGCGGCCCAGTTTCATCACGACGGCGGCGTCCGCATCGGCGAGGCGTCGTCGCAACTCCTCCTCCGGCAGCACACCGGACAGCACCGACAGGCTCTGATTGCGATACACCAGCGGCGCGCCGAGCACCGCCGCGCCGCCAAGCATCGAGCACACGCCGGGCACGACTTCCGCTTCGAAACGTGCCGCAAGCCGGTCGTGCAGGTACATATACGAGCCGTAGAAGAACGGGTCGCCTTCGCAGATTACTGCGACGTCGCGGCCCGCGTCGAGGTGCGCGGCGACGATTTCAGCCGCGGTGTCGTAGAAGTCGGCAATGATCGATTCGTAGCATAGCGGCGGTTCCAGCGCCTCCGTCGTCACGGGGTAGACGAGCGGCAAGTGCTGCTGTGTCTCGCTCAAATGCGCCTCGATGATGCCGAACGCATTGCCTTTCTTGCCCTTGGCGACGAAATAGGCGACCACCGGCGCGGCCTTCAGCAGGCGCAGCGCTTTCAGCGTGATCAACTCCGGATCGCCGGGGCCGACACCGAGTCCGAACAGCCGGCCGGAACGATGCTGATGAGCGCTCATTTATTCGGCCTCCGAAGCGAGTGCATTGACTGCGGCGGCGGCCATCGCGCTGCCGCCACGCCGTCCCTGCACGATCACGTAGGGCACGCCGCGGCTGTGTTCGGCCAGCAGCGCTTTCGATTCCGCCGCGCCGACGAAGCCCACCGGGAAGCCGAGAATCAGCGCGGGGCGGGGCGCGCCGGCGTCGAGCATCTCGAGCAGATAGAACAGCGCGGTCGGCGCATTGCCGATCACCACCACGCTGCCCGCCAGATGCGGGCGCCATAGTTCGAGTGCCGCCGCCGAGCGGGTATTGCCGAGTTCGCGCGCCATCGCCGGTACTGAAGGATCGCCGAGCGTGCAGATGACCTCGTTGCTAGCAGGCAGACGCGCACGCGTGATGCCTTCTGCGACCATGCGTGCGTCGCACAGAATCGGCGCGCCGCCGGCGAGCGCCGCGCGGCCCGTTGCGCCGGCGCCAGTGGAGAAACGCAGGTCGTCGACCACGTCGACCATGCCGCAGGCGTGAATCACACGCACGGCGAGTTTTTCGAGGTCCACGGGAATGCGCGAGAGGTCGGCCTCCGCGCGAATCGTCGCGAAGGATTGGCGGTAGATCTCCTGACCGTCGCGGATGTAATCAAGCATCAAAAGGGCTCCGAGCCAGCCGCGCGAGGGCGTCGGCGGCCTGTTCAATCGTCAGATGGTGCGCGACGCACTGGCCGAAGCCGGGGTGGTCGTCGTCGCGTCGATAAAGGTCGTAGTGGCGCGGCGCCACCGCCAGCAGCGTGTACGGCGCACGATGCGCCGCCGCGCATGAGCGTGGGCAGCCGCTTAGATGCACTTGTTCGACGGTGGGGGGCAACAGCGCGGCGAGGCGTAATGCGTCGGCCTTGGTGTCGGCCTGGCTTTTCGCGCAACCGGTCGAGCCGGCGCAGGCGATCAGCCTTGCGAGCGGCTGGGTGGCTTCGCAAGCGAGGCCGAGTGCGGCAAGGCGGGTGAGGACGGAGGCGGTCGAGTGCGCGGCGATGTCGGGCAGCAGCACGCTTTGCCATGGGGTCATGTGCAAGGTGGCGTCGCCGGAATCTTCGGCGATGGTTGCAAGGGCGCGCAACGTTGCTGCGTCAAGCCGGCCGAGCGGCGGCTGGCCGCCCGCTTGCCACGTGCCCGCCATACGCTGCGGATGGGCGCCGAGGCGCAGCGAGGCGTCGGCGGGCGCGCGATGCCAGTCGGCGAG
This sequence comes from Paraburkholderia sp. GAS38, assembly GCF_050434965.1. Taxonomy (NCBI): domain Bacteria; kingdom Pseudomonadati; phylum Pseudomonadota; class Betaproteobacteria; order Burkholderiales; family Burkholderiaceae; genus Paraburkholderia; species Paraburkholderia sp. GAS38. Next base: position 331,023 of record NZ_JBNDJO010000006.1, read on the forward strand.
TGCGGGGTCGCGGTTTAGCGGGAAATCGAGGTACGTCTGGGTGTGCTGCAAGACGGCTTCTACAGGGTGGGCCGCGAGCAGGTGCCGCATGCGCGTGTCGTCAGGGGCGGCCAGGTCGAGGAACGTTTGCAGCAATGCGTTCACCAGCGCGGGCACCCGCGAGGGCAGGACGGCGGCGAGTGCGGGGGTGCCGGGTTTCGCATTGCGTCCGCGGTCATCCGCTCGCGCCACCGGCGGACAGCCGGCCAACCCGAACGCGAAACGCACACCCTCAGGTGCAGCCGTCGCTGCTAGCCAGACATCATGCGGATGGTCGAGCATCGCCAGTTGCTCGCCGCCGTCCAGCAGCAGCGCGAACTTCGGCGACAGCGCAGCGAAACGCGGCTCACTTTGCAATAGCGCGAGGATCTGCGCAGCGAGCGCGCGAGTGTCGAACAACGCCTGCGGATCGCGGCCGGCGCTCGGGCTGATCATCAGGTTGCGCACGTCGTCTGCGGCGGAGGCGGCAAGCAAGGTGGTTGTAGTGGACACAGTAGGTGCAGTAGACGCATCGAGCGCAACAGCCGCTCCGTAGTTCGCCGCATCAATCAACCCCGCCGTGGGCCCGAGCCCCGCATTCACCAGCGTCTCGATCAACGCCGCCTCATGCCCTGCCATCACCCCACGTATCTGCAGATTCGCCCGGTTGGTGACCTCGATCACGCCCGCCGCGTGCTGCTCCGACGCCTCGGCAATCGCGCGCGCCTCGGTGGACCGCAACACGCCGCCCGGCAGCTTGACGCGGCAGATGCCGCCATCGAGCGCCGCGACGATGCGCAGCAGCCCCGGGCAAGCCGAGGGGCGGGCAGTAACAGGCGTGACGAAGGAGGATGAAGCGTGATTCAAGAGAGCACCGGGTTAGCGTCGCGCGACGGTCCGAGCTCGCTGCATACCGTTGCTGGGGCGGCCACACTGGCTCTGTGTGCCCTCTTCGGCCCCGAAGGGCGCCGACGACACGGTATTATGCCTTTTTTCGAACAGCACAACGACGCTGCGGCCTTGATTGGCGCGCCGCAGCCGATCAATTCAAGATCACGTATGAGGAAGGATTCATGCCGGCATGGCTGACCGTGGTAGGCATCGGCGATGACGGCTTTGCCGGTCTGGGGCGAGCGGCACGCCGCGCGCTGCTCGACGCGGCCGTGGTATTCGGCGGCGAGCGGCATCTGGCGATGCTGCCCGCCCGTCTCGCCGCGCGGCGCGAAGCGTGGCCGCGTCCCTTCGATATCGCTCCGGTGCTGGCCCAGCGCGACACTCCGGTATGCGTGCTCGCCAGCGGCGACCCGATGCTGTTCGGCGTTGGGGCGACGCTCGCGCGTCACTTGCCCGCTGGTGAAATGCGCGTGCTGCCGGCGCCGTCGTCGCTGTCGCTGGCGGCAGCGCGCCTCGGCTGGCCGTTGCAGGAGGTGACGGCGGTTTCGCTGGTAGGCCGGCCGCTCGCTACGCTGAACGCGCATGTGCATGGCGGGGCGCGGCTTTTCGTCTTGAGTGCGGACGGCGCCACGCCGGCTGCTCTGGCGTCATTGCTCACATTGCGCGGCTTCGGCGCGAGCCGCATGATCGTGCTGGAACACCTGGGCGGCGAGTGCGAACGCCGTCTCGATGGCCGCGCTGATGCATGGTCCGGCGAGACTGTGGCCGCGTTGAACCTGGTCGCGCTGGAATGCCGTGCTCTCGACGGCGCGCCGCGTCTGCCGCTCACCCCCGGTCTGCCCGACGATGCGTTTCGCCACGACGGCCAGTTGACCAAGCGCGACGTTCGCGCCATCACGCTCGCGCGTCTTGCGCCGATGCCCGGCGAACTGCTGTGGGATGTCGGCGCGGGCAGCGGCTCGATCGGGATCGAATGGATGCGCACGCATCCGGCTTGCCGGGCGATCGCCATCGAAGGCCATCCGGAACGTCAGCGCTTTATCGAACACAATCGCGACGCGCTTGGCGTGCCGGGTTTGCAACTGGTCGCGGGGAGGGCACCCGAGGCGCTTGACGGCCTTGCCGCGCCCGAGGCGATTTTTATCGGCGGCGGCGTGACCGTGCCGGGCGTCCTCGATGCCTGCTGGGCGCAGTTGCGGCCGGGTGGCCGGTTGGTCGCGAATGCGGTCACGCTGCAGGGCGAGGCGGCGCTCGTCGCGTGGCGTGCGCAGCGTGGCGGCACGCTTACGCGCATTGCGCTGGCCGAAGCGCAGCCGCTGGGTGGTTTCGATACATGGCGGCAGGCGTTGCCTATCACGTTGCTGGAAGTGGGCAAGCCGAGTGGTGAGCCGGGGGATGAGCTTGCGGCAGAGTCAGCATCCGGTCACGCCGGCGGCGTCGGACGAGACGCCGGGCGAACGAAGCCATGACCCGCATTCTCCTGCTCGGCGGCACCGGCGACGCCTTGCAAATCGCGCGTCGACTCGGCCCTGACCACGTCTACAGCCTCGCCGGACTCGGCAAGGTGCCGACGGATCTTGCCTGCACCGTCCACGTCGGCGGCTTTGGCGGCGCTGACGGACTGGCGCGCTATCTCGACGACGAGCGTATCGGCCTGCTGGTGGACGCCACGCATCCGTACGCCGCGCGGATCAGCGCAAACGCTTTTGCCGCGAGCCGTGCCGCGCACGTCCCGTGCTGGGCGCTGCGCCGCCCGGCCTGGCAACCGCAGACCGGCGACGACTGGCGCATGGTCGACAACTGGGCCGAGTTGACCAGTGCGCTCGCCCCGTTCTCGCGTCCGCTCTTTACGCTGGGCCGCGAACCGCTCGCGCATCTCGACGAGATCCCCGCGCACCAGCACTGGACCGTGCGCTGTCTCGAAGCCCACCCAGGCAACGCGCAGGCGCGCATCCTCGATGCACGCGGGCCGTTCACTGTCGAAGGCGAACGCAGCTTGTTCAGCGCGAGCCGGATCGACGTCGTGATCAGCAAGAACAGCGGCGGCAACGCCACCGAAGCGAAACTCGAAGTCGCCCGCGAGCGCAGCCTGCCGGTCATCATGCTGCGGCGTCCGGACTTGCCCTCGGTGGAGCGCGAATTCACGCGCGCTGCCGACTTGCTGGATGCACTGCAAACCTTAATATCCTGACTGTTTCGCGCGTGCCTTGCCATGACGAATCGCATCGGGCACGCGCATCGGATCATCGAATCACGGAGTTGGCATGACGGTGTTTTTTATCGGCGCGGGTCCAGGCGACCCGGAGCTCATCACGGTGAAAGGGCAGCGCCTCGTGCGCAGTTGCCCGGTCATTCTGTATGCGGGATCGCTGGTTCCGGCCGCCGTGCTGGACGGACACACCGCCGGTCAGGTCGTGAATACGGCCGAGCTCGATCTGGACGAAATCATCGCACTCCTGAGAGAAGCGCATGACGGCGGCAAAGACGTGGCGCGAGTGCATTCGGGCGATCCGTCTTTGTATGGCGCGATCGGCGAGCAGATCCGCCGCCTGCGAGAATTGCGGGTTCCCTATGAGATCGTGCCCGGCGTGACGGCGACGGCCGCCTGTGCGGCGGCGCTCGGTTGTGAGCTGACCTTGCCAGACGTGTCGCAGACGCTGATCCTCACGCGTTTCGCCAGCAAGACGAGCATGCCGGAAGGCGAGCAGTTGGGCGATCTGGCGCGCCATCGTGCGACGATGGCGATTCATCTCGGCGTGCGGCATCTGGCGCGGATCGTCGATGAACTGCGGCCGCATTACGGCGACGCTTGCCCGATCGCGGTGATCTACCGCGCAAGCTGGCCGGATGAGGAGAAGATCACGGGCACGCTTGCTGACATTGTCGGCAAGGTGCAGACCACGCAGATCGAAAGAACCGCGCTGATTCTGGTTGGGCGCGTGCTGGATGCGGAGGGCTTTGCGGATTCGACGCTGTACGCGAAAGCGGGCAGCTAGACGGGGCGAGGCGACCCGAAGGCAGCCCCGCCCGCATTCTCAATGCACGTGGGTCTGTGCCTGAGGCTGGCCGCTCGAACGCGGCTGCGTGACCGCGCTCACAATCACGAACACGATGATGTTCAAGGCCAGCGCGACGAAGCCGATGTTCACGTCCTTGGCGACATCGGGCAGGAACGGGAACAACTGGCCCATGCTGAGATGCATCAGCGTGGTCACCGCCACCACGGCCACGCCTGCCAGAATCCCGCAGAACGCGCCCTGCTTGGTGGCCCGGTTATGCGGTGCGAGACTGCACACCATGGCCGGAAACAACTGCGTAACGAAGCTGTAACCCATCAGCAGCAGGGCCACGATGGTCTCGCCGCCATGCAGCGTAAAGGCCACGGCCACCAGCGCCACGACCGGCACCAGCATGCGCGCCAGCTTTGTGACGGCCGCGTCGGTTGCGTCGCGCTTCAGCAGGCCCCGATAGACGTCGTTGGCGAGCAGGGTCGAGGCCGTGTTGAGGATCATCGAACCCGGCACCAGCGCGGTCAGCACGCCGGCCCCGCCGATCACGCCCACGAACCACGGATCGAAAGTCTGCAGCGACAGCCTGAACAGCGACAGATCGATATCGCCGCCTTTCAGGCCCGGCACTTTCAGCACGGCCGCAAAACCGACGAAGAACACGAACAGCAGGATCAACTGATAGAGCGGCAGCACCATCGCGTTGCGGCGGAAAATGCGTTCGTCTTTCGCCGTGAAGATCGAGCCGAACGTATGCGGCCACATGAAAAATCCGAGCGCGGTGAGCAGCACGGTCGACTGGAACCAGGCCACGCTCGAACCCTTGGCGGGGAAGGTGAGGAAGCCGGGTTTGGCGGCGTCGATGGTCCGGAACATGTCGCCCAGTCCGCCGTAGTAGTGGATCGGCAGATAGATGCCGAGAAACAGCACCACCGCCAGGATCAGCGTGTCCTTTACCACCGAGTTCCACGCCGAGCCGCGCACCCCCGAAACGATGACGTAGCACGTCACCACCGCTGCGCCGATCCAGACCGCCGAGGTCGACGAGATCGCGCCGTACGAGGTGGTCGCGACGATGATGCCGAGCCCCTTCAGTTGCAGCACGAGATACGGGATCAGCGCCGCCACGCCGACCAGCGCGACCAGCACGCCGAGCGCCGGGCTATCGTATTTGCGCGAGAAGAAGTGCGGCTGCGAGATCAGCCGCTGGGCTTTCGCAAAGCGCCAGATGGGCGGCAACATCCAGTACGACAGGATGTAGGCGAGCGACCCGTAAGCGAGGATGTAATAGACCGGCGCGCCCTTGCCGTAGGCGAACCCGCTGCCGCCGAGAAAGGTGAAGGTGGTGTAGATCTCGCCGGCCATCAGCAGGAACACGAACGCGGTGCCGAAGCTGCGGCCGCCGACCGTCCATTGTTCGAGACTCATGTCGTGGCCGCGCTTGGCGCGCAGCCCGAGATACAGCGCGAACACCGTGACGGCGGCGATGATAACGAGAGCGCTGCTCATGATCGGGCCTCATCGGTATCGACGGCGGTCTGACGGTTGGTGGGGTCGAGCCGGTAGATCACCGCCATGATGATCGAGATCAGGATCACCCACAGCACGATCCAGCCAAGCACGAACGGCATGCCCAACACCAGCGGCTCGACGCGGTTGACGAACGGAACGCCGAGCAGGATGCCGATGAACGGCAGCGCGGCGAGAAAGCGAAGGAACATGTGGAGCGACTCCTCGAACGGATCGATGCGTTAGGTGAAGCCTGGTCTTCCGTCCCGACTTTATGCCAGATAGGTCCGGTCCGTAAAGGTCGTCAAAAAGATGTAGGCCGTTTGACCGTAGTGGGGCGCAGGCTTGCGCGGTGGGGTTGCGCCAGGTCTGCTGAATCGTTCTGCCATGCTGCATTGCGCCACGATTGCGCCGCGCGGATAGTGTCGTACGAATGCCGCGCCGCGATATCATTAGGCGTGCGAGTATCCTGGAGCCACGGGTAGGCGCAGCAACGGGTGCCGCATACACGGCGCCGGTGGATCGATCTGGACGGGGCGCTGGCTTCGTCCAGCCAGACAATCACCGACGGCTCATCGCGTTCCAGCCGGAACCCATCAGCCGTCGTTCGAGGCGGATCGCAAAACATGGTGGAAAGTCTGATCGCGGACATTCTGTTTGGGTTCACCGGGTTGATCAGCATCATCAATCCGTTCGGCATTGCCTTTGTTTTTCTCGACCGGACGGCGTCGCTCACCACGGAAGAGCGCACGGCGCTGGCGCGCAAGATCGCCATTAACGTGCTGTGCGTGTTGCTCGTCGCGTTCTTTTTCGGCACACCCGTGCTGCATTTCTTCGGCATTTCCATGGAGGCGCTGCGGATTGGCGGTGGCCTCGCCGTCGCGGTGAGCGGCTGGAACATGCTCAATGCGCCCGATACGCCGCCTGCCGACACGCCCGTCAAGCGCGTCGACGCGGACAATGCCACCTCGAAGGCGTTCTTCCCGCTGACGGTGCCGCTGACCACCGGGCCTGGTTCGGTGGCCACCGCGATTGCGCTGAACGCCAATCGCACCCACAAGCTGTCGGAGTTCGTGCTGTCGAGCATCGCCTCGGTGGCGATCTCGCTTATCGTGGCCGTGGTGGTCTATATCACCTATAGCCGCGCCGTCATTTTTGCCCGCTACCTGGGCGTTGAAGGCACCAAGGTGGCGATGCGGGTGTCGTCGTTTCTGCTGCTGTGCATCGGCGTGCAGATCATCTTGACCGGCTTTTCCGAGTTTCTGATTCCGATTGCGCAGCTGCCGCCGAAGTAGCATCGAACACAGCCAAGGAGACCCCCCATGTGCCGCTGGTTGGCCTACACCGGAAACCCCGTCCAGCTCGAGACGGTGCTGTTTCGCGCCAAACACTCGTTGATCGATCAAAGCCTGCATTCGCGCCTCGGCCAGACCACCACCAATGGCGACGGCTTCGGCATCGGCTGGTATGGGCGTCCCACCGACATTCCCTTTCGCTACCGCTGCATGCAGCCCGCGTGGAGCGACCGGAATCTGCGCGAGGCGGCCCGCGCCATCCATTCGCCGCTGTTTGTCGCGCACATTCGCGCGGCCACCGACACGCCTGCGCAGGAAACCAACTGCCACCCGTTTCGCTACGGCCGTTGGCTGTTCGTCCACAACGGCCTCGTGCGCAATTACCCCGCGGTGCGGCGCGAACTGATGATGGCGATCAAGCCCGAGCTGTTCCCGTCCATCGAAGGTTCGACCGATTCCGAGGTACTGTTCTTTCTCGCGCTGACCTTCGGCCTCGAACTCACGCCGGTCACCGCGCTGGAGCGGATGGTCGCCTTCGTCGAAGCCACCGGGCGCAAAAACGGCGTCGAGCAGCCGCTGAACATGACCGTGTGCGCGACGGACGGCGAACAGATCATCGCCGTGCGCTACTCGAGCGAACGCGAATCGCGCTCGCTGTTCCACAGTTCGTCGTTCCATCATCTGCGCGAGCTGTATCCGCACGATTCCCGCATTGCTGCGGCCGGTGACGACGCGTTCCTCGTCCTGTCCGAACCGCTGGTAGATCTGCCCGGCTGGTGGGAAGAGATTCCGGAGAGCACGGCGGTGGTGGCGCGCGGCGGCGAGATCGAACAGTACGCGTTCAATCCGCACCTCGGCTGACGGCGCGTGCGTGGGGGCGCTCGCCCACGTTGAACGCGGCCACCGCCGCTTGCAACTGACGCGCCTGATCGTCGAACGACTGCGCCGCCGCGGCCGCCTGTTCGACGAGGGCGGCATTCTGCTGGGTGACGTTGTCCATCTGCGTCACGGCCAGGTTGATCTGCTCGATGCCCGCGCTTTGCTGGCCCACCGCCGAAGCGATCTCCTGCACGATGCTGGTCACGCGGGCCATTGCCTCTTGCGCTTCCTGAATCGTTGTACCGGTTTTCTCCACCAGTTCCGCGCCCGTGCCGACCTTGCTCACGGCGTTGTGAATCAGGCCGCGGATCTCCTTCGCGGCGCCTGCGCTGCGCTGCGCCAGATTGCGCACTTCGCTCGCCACCACCGCGAAGCCACGTCCTTCTTCACCCGCGCGCGCCGCTTCGACGGCAGCGTTCAGCGCGAGGATGTTGGTCTGGAACGCGATGCCTTCGATCACCGCAATGATGTCCACCATCTTCTGCGATTCGCCTGAGATGTCGCGCATCGTCGCGACTACTTCCACGACCATCGCGCCGCCGCGGTCGGTGATCTGCGCGGCGCTGGTCGCGAGCTGGCTTGCGCTGCGGGCGTTTTCCGCGGTGTGATGCACCATCGACGTCATCTGCTCGAGGCTCGAGGCGGTTTGCTGCAACGCAGCGGCCTGGCTTTCGGTACGCGCCGACAGGTCGGCATTGCCGCCGGCAATCTCGCGCGCGGTGACGGCGACGTTGTCGGCGACGCCGCGAATCTCGCTGATCGTGCGCCGCAACGCATCGCGCATCTGGCGGATCGTCTGCATCAGGCTGTCGGTGTCGTTCTTGCGGGTGCGGATGGCGATCGCGAGGTTGCCCGATGCAATCGCCTCCGTGACCTCGGCGGCGTAGTGCGGATCGCCGCCTATGGTGCGTTCGATGCTGCGGTTGGTGAACGCAACCAGCAGCGCGAGCAGGGCCGCCAGCACCAGGAAAACGCCGCCGGCTGCATAGAGCGAGGTGTGAAACGCGGCATCGATGTCGTCCACATACGCGCCGGTTGCGATGATCCAGTCCCACGGCGCATAGCGCACCACGTAGCCGAGCTTGTCGACCGCTCTCGCCGGCGTGACGTTCGGGCGCGGGAACACATAATCGACGAAGCCGCCTTGCGGCGCCTGCGCGGTCGCGGCGAAGGTCACGTAATGATGGCGGCCGTCGGCGTCGGCCGCCTCGCTCAGGTCCTTGCCGTCCATCTTCGGCTTGATGGGGTGCATCACCATCTGCGGCCGCGAGTTGATGACGAGAAAGTAGCCGTCCTCACCATAGCGGATGTCGCGCAGCCGGGCGAGCGCCTGCTGGCGGGCCTGCTGATCGGTGAGGGTGCCGGCCTGCGCCAGCGCGGCGTACTCCTCGACGATGGACAAACCGATATGCGCCACGTTGACCAGATCGTTCTTGCGCTCCTCAATGCGCGTCTGGTACGACAGGTAAGCCGCCGAGACCGACACCAGCAGCAGGGCGGTCAGGCTGACCAGCAGCGGCAGCCAGAGCTTTTGCTTGAATCCGAGCTTGCGCATCCACACTCCGTGAGAGGCTTGTCCATAGCGTGGGGCCGCACTTCACCGGCGCAGGCGGCCTTCACCTGTTTATCGGCATCTTGGGGGTGTGGGTGTCTAGAGTGAAACCCTTGGGTGGGGGAAGCGTGGGTGGAGTGGGTATGCGGCGGGGACGCGCTCCTGTCCCGCTACCGCCTCAACAACATCGAACTCAGCACGGAAAACACCGTCGACGGCAGTTCCGCCAACCGGCTCACCACGACGTTGTGCGGATAAAACGCTTCCACGGCATCGGTCAATACACCGACGCCCACCAGTTCGATCCCGGTCTTCTGAATCGCCGCGACCCGTTGGCGCAGATCGCTGCGCAACACCAGCGGGTCGCCGTCGCCGGTGGCCGGATAGCCGTCGGAGAACACCATCAGGATGCGCCGCTCGGCCGCATGATCCGCGAGCCGGGTGGCGGCCCAGGCGAGCGCCTCGCCGTCCGGGTTCTCGTGCCCGCAGTCGATGCCTGTGAGGCCGCTCAACTCCGCCGAGCCGAAGCGTTTGTAGATCTGCAGATCGAGCCGTTCGACGAGCCGGTTGTAGCGGCGCAAGTCCACGCCGGCCGCGCGTTGCCGTTCGTAGAGTTGCTTCATTGGCGGCGATTCGATCGAGCTGTAGCCGAGCACTTCGCAGTCGAAGCCCAACTGCGTGAGCGCATCGCCCAACGCCGCCGCACACAGCCGCGCCAGTTCGATCTTGCGGCCGGCCATCGAACCGCTGCGGTCGATCAGCAAGGTGACGGCAACGTCGCGCCCTTTCGTGGCGCGCTTCACCTTGAACGGCGTGCGATAGCCCGGCGAGGTGGCGAGTTTGGCGAGCGACGGCCGGTCGATTTCGCCGCGCTCCTGCTCGCGCCGCCAGCGCGTGCGCTCGTCCGCGCTCAATGCGCGCTCGAGTTTTTCCTTGAGCTGGGCGGTTTCCGCGCGCGCCTCGTTGCGCAGTTCGCGCCATGCCGTGGCGTCGCCGCGACCGGTCTGGTCGTTGACGACGTCGAACTCGGTGGCAAGCGGAATCGACATCACCATGCGCGCGGTGGCGCGCAGCGTGTGCGTGGTGGCATCGGCGCGTGCTGCGGATGGCTGCGCGTCGGCGAGCGCGTGCCCCATGCCGGCGCCGTTGAGGGCTTCGGCGGCGCCGCTCGGGTCGGTGGGCGAGGGCGCCGCGCTCTCTTCGCTCGCGCGGGTGCCGTCGCTTTCGAACGGATCGAACGACGAGCGTAGCGGGTCGGTATCGATGTCTTCGGCGGTGCCCACCGAGAACATCATGTTGTTGACCTCACCGGCCGACAGCGCCCGAACCCGCGCAAGAATCTCCTGCGCCGCGGCGATGCTGTCCGCGGTGGAGCGGCTGTGGGCCGCCCGCTCAAGAAGATCCTGCGCGGCGCCTAGCGCGGCTGCGAGTGACTGGCTCGTTTCGTTGCCTGCAACAGGCTCATCCCATAGCGCGCGTTCCACACGCCAGATGAAGCGGTCGCGCCAACGCAGACGCGTCCAGCTTTGCTGCATGCGCGCTGCGGCATGCGCCCTGAGCTTGCCGATAAACCAGCGCGCGCCGGGATACTCTTCGAGCAACTGCGCGCACACGCGCCGGTCTTCGATGACCTGGGCGAGATTGCTTGCCCCCCCTCGCGGCAGCGCTTCGAGTTGCGCGAGCGTGGAGTGTTTGGCCCGCGCGACGAGCAGGTCGAGATAGCCGACCAGCACATCGGTTGACAGACTCTCGCCCACCTCGTAGTCGGGAATCACGATGCGGCCACGCTCGACCCGCGGTCCATCCGGACTGAACACGACTGTCACGCCGTACTGCCCCGTGAGAACGCGCGCGATCTTGCTGAGCGCGGACTCGAATTCGAAGCCCCGGGCGTCGCGCGCCGTATGCATCGCGCTCACCCGGCGGGGGCGATGTGATGGCGAATGATGCCGCGGATCAGCGTGGCGTCTTCCGGGCTGACCTTGGCGTAGATGGCGGGGCCGGCGGCACGCTCGGGGTCGCCGGTGCGCAGCATCAGCTCGGCCCAGTCGAGCAGCCGCCGCGTGGAGAACGCGCTCGACAGATCCTCGCGTGCGAACGCCGCCCGGCAATCGGCGGCGATCGCCGCGAGCGTGGCGGCCAGCGTGGGCGTCATATGCGGAGCGAGTGTGCGCACCAGCACGTCGGCCTCTTCGGCAGGCGACAGATAGTCGAGCAGATACACGCGCCAGCGGTCGAGGAACGCCTCGTTCATCAGATTCGCGCCCTGATACAGATGGCGGAACTGGCTCATCGCGCCGACTGCGTTAGCGGTGGCGAACAGGCGAAATGCCGGATGCGGTGCGACGACCTCGTTGCCTTTCTCCTTCAGGGTGAGACGGCCATGTGGTTCGAGCACGGCGGTGAGAGCCGCGAGAATCGACGGCTCGGCGAAGTCGATCTCGTCGACGATCAGCCAGAGTCCCTCACGCATCGCGGTGGGCAGCACGCCGTCCACCCACAGCGTCTCGCCGCCCTTGACGGTCCAGAAGCCGACGAAGTCGCCCACGGTCGTCTGGCCGTTCATGTTCGAGCGCACCACGCCATGCTGCGCACGCGCGGCGACCTGTTCGATCAGACTGGTCTTGCCCGCCCCCGTATGGCCGATCAGCATGACGCGCTTGTTCTCGACGATATCTTCGACGATGTCGTTAAAGCGTTCCGAGAACAGATAAGCCGGATTGACGCGCGGCACCAGCGGGCCGGGCACGCCGCAAGGCACCTCGATTTCGCCTATGCGGACTGAGTGGCCGGTTGGCGCGGAGGCGGCATCGGTCGGGCTAGCGCCGAATGCTTCGCCCGCGCTCCCAGCATTGCGCCGCGCTGCCGCCGCGCGTTGCAACGCCGGCATGAACGCGGCACGCTGCTGGGCATCGGCTTGCGGCGACGCGCCGCGCGCCTCGAACACAAAGCCTTCGCGATGCCATTTCTTCAGCTTCGCAAGCAGGTTCTCTTCATCCACCACCAGATCGATATCGACCGACGCGTTGCCTTGTGCGGTTTCGACGCCGTGTTCCAGGCGATAGGTTTGTGGCCGATCCGCCACGGTGACGCGCCACCATTCGGCGCCGGTGTCGGTGTTGCGCAGGTACAGGCCAAGGCGTTCGTCTTCGGTCAGTTCAGGGGCGTTCATCGGGGCGAGTCGTCAGGTTCAGCCATGCCGGCTGGGAGCAAGCATCTATCTTATCGCGGACACCTGGCGCGACGCCTGCCGGCCGGCAGGTCGGCCATTCACGAAGAGGGAGCATGCGTCGAGATCGCCAGAGACAAATGACATTTGCGTCAAACGAAATATACTGTCAAAGACGATTCACCTATAGTGCGAGCGCGCGTTTCCCCGGCTTTCTGGACGCGGTCCGGCGTCATGGTTTCGCTTCACTTAAGCAATTCGAACAATTCAGGCATTGATCCGGTGCTTTCCACCATTCTCTGTGTCCAGTGTCGCGACTGATGGCCCATGCGGGACGAAACCACGATATGGCATAAGGCAAAACAATGAGACTACGCACACAACTGATGGCCACTTTGCTGGTGGCAAGCCCGCTCGCGCATGCACAAAGCAGTGTCATTCTGTATGGACGGCTGGATGCCGGCGTTCAGTATCTGAATCACGTGAGCAACGGCAACGGCGGCACGGCCAATAGCTGGAGCGCCGAAGGGGGCGACTGGGGCACCAGCATGCTGGGCCTCAAGGGCAATGAGGACCTGGGTGGCGGGCTCAACGCCATCTTCACGTTGGAAACCGGCTTGCAGGTGATGAACGGCACGACGAGCGGCGGCCGGCTGTTTTCGCGCCGCGCCTTTGTGGGCCTGAAGAGCGACGAGTGGGGCACGCTGCAGGCGGGCCGCAACCTGTTTATCGACAGCGACGGCGTCTGGGAATTCGATCCGATGGTCCAGCAGGCGTTTTCGTCCGCCTCACTCGTGCGCGGCCGCAACTGGCAGCAGACCAGCAACAACATCGAATATCACAGTCCGGTGTTCGCCGGTTTCGACGTGCAAGGCCAGTATGCGTTCGGCAATCAGCCGAACGGTTTCAACAACGGCGCAGCGGGTGAGTTCGGACGCTCGGACGGCATCATGCTGTCGTATCACTCGACGCTATTCGACGTACGCGGCATCTACGACGAACTGCGCGACAACAACGGCCAGTTCACGAATATCTTCACGAGCTCGCGCGAGTTCTTCGTGGGCGCGAACGTGCACTTCGACTCGATCAAGATCCAGGGCGCCTATACCCACTACGCCGCGCCGGACACGCCGGACGGCCTCGCGGACAGCGCCAATTACTACTGGCTGGGTGCGACGTACAACGTGAACACGGCCTGGGCCCTGACGGCAGCGGGCTTCTATGTGGACGTGGGCGACGGCGGCGGCGACGCGCTGCACGATCCGTCCGGTCACGCGACGATGTACACGCTCGGCACGACCTACAACCTGACCAAGCGGACCTTCCTGTACGGCACGGTAGCTTACGTGGACAACAGCAAGCAGGCCAATTTCTCGCTGCTCGCCAATCCGCGCGAAGGCACCTCGAGCACGAGTCCGCTGCAAGGCGAATCGCAGACGGGCGCCTACGTCGGCATCATGCATCAATTCTAAGGGCAACACGCGGTGCGGACGGCGCTGTCCACACCGCGCGTGGTGTCTTCGTTGCCGGGATGCGGTTGAGTCTGTATGGTGGATGAGCTTGTGCGGGCTGACGCACCTTCATGCACGCTTAGGCCTGCTCAACACCAGGGACAACGAATGACTTCCAACGCTGCTTTGCCCGATGCACCGAATGCATCCGCTGCACCACCGGCATCGCAAACATCGCCTGCCTCGCAGCACGCGGTCCGCACCGATGTCCTGATTGTCGGCGCCGGTCCCGTTGGACTGTTCGCCGCGTTCGAGGCCGGCGTGATCGGGCTGTCATGCCAGATCGTCGACGCGCTCGGCGAGGTAGGCGGTCAATGCATCGAGCTGTATCCGGACAAGCCGATCTACGACATCCCCGCCATTCCGTCGTGCACCGCCCGCGAACTGGTCGAGCGTCTGCTGGAGCAATGCCGTCCCTTCGATGTGCCGATTCATCTCGGTCAACGCGTCGAGTCGGTCGAGCAACGCGCCGACGGCCGCTGGACGGTCAAGACAGGCGAGGGCCTCGAATTCGACGCGGCGGCCATCCTTCTCGCCGCGGGCAATGGCGCGTTTGCCCCGCAGCGGCTTGCGCTGGAAGAGGCCGTGCCGCTGGAAGGGCGTCATGTGCATTACAGCGTGCGCAATCTCGCGGACTTCGCCGGTAAGAACGTGGTGGTGGCAGGGGGCGGCGATTCCGCACTCGATTGGGCGCTGGCCCTGCGTTCGGTGGCGGGCAAGCTGACGCTGGTGCATCGGCGCAACGGCTTCAGTGCGGTGGATTCGAGCGTCGAGAAGATGCGCCGCGCGGTGGAGGCGGGGGAGATGACGTTTATGGTCGGAGCCATAGCCGGGCTGAATGCTCCCAACGGCACGCTCGAATCGCTCGAGATCCGCCAGGTGGGCGGCGCCACACAGATCGAGGCGGAGCACGTCGTCGCGCTATATGGACTCGTCGCGGACCTCGGGCCCATCGCGAACTGGGGCTTGAGCCTGCATGCCGGGCGGATCGACGTCGATACTTCCAATTATGAAAGCTCACGGCCGGGCATCTTCGCGGTGGGCGATATCGCCAACTATCCGAACAAGCAAAAGCTGATTCTGTCCGGCTTCCATGAGGCGTCGCTGGCCTTGCGCAAGGCTTATACATATGCGTATCCGGAGCAGAAGCGCGTGCATGTGCATTCGAGCTACGACGCCAAGCTCGCGGCACGGGTGGCGACGAGCGCGGAGTAGGGGCAAGGGGGGCTTGCGGCGTGCAGCGTCGAGCTCCCCAACGATCCGTCGCGGTTCACGATCGCCCCGTTGTGGGGAATGACGCACAAACATAGGCCTCGCCTCATAGCGCCAAACGGGCGCCGGCGCATGGTCTGACGCACCAGCCACCCGTCGCAAATGCCCGCTGCATAAGCCTTTGCGCCTTCGAGCGCACGCTACCAAGGTCAATTGGCATGAGACCTGCTATTTGAGTTCAAACTTGTATTCAAGATTGAACTCATGACTACCACAGGTACCGCCCGCACCGTCTGTTCGATTAGCCAGCTAGCCGCGCGCTATGCGTCGGGCAGGTTCACGCCCAGCCAGTGCGTCGAGGAAACGCTGCAGCGGATCGACGCAGTGGATCGCCCCGAAGTCTGGATCCACCGTGTCAGTGCCGAGGCGCTCTACGCCCGCGCCGCGCAACTCGAAGCGCTGCAGGCCGAAGCGGGCGCGGCGTTGTTTGAGCGGGCGCCGCTGTTCGGCGTGCCGTTCGCGGTGAAGGACAACATCGACGTGGCGGGCATGCCCACCACGGCCGCCTGTCCCGCGTTCGCCTATACGCCGGCGGAATCGGCGTTTGTCGTGCAGCGTTTGCTGGAGGCGGGCGCCATCCTGATCGGCAAGACCAATCTGGATCAGTTCGCGACCGGCCTCGTCGGGGTGCGCTCGCCGTACGGCGCCGTGCGTCAGGTCGAGTTTCCCGAACGGGTCTCGGGCGGTTCCAGTTCGGGCTCGGCGGTCGCCGTCGCGGCGGGCTGCGTGGCGTTTTCGCTAGGCACGGACACTGCCGGCTCCGGCCGCGTTCCTGCCGGCTTCAATGAACTGGTCGGCCTGAAGCCATCGGTCGGGCTGGTCAGCAAGCGCGGCGTGGTGCCGGCTTGCCAGAGTCTCGATTGCGTGTCGATCTTCGCGCACGACGTGGCCGACGCCTGGGCCGTACTGAGCCAGTTGGCGGGCTTCGACCCGCTGGATAGCTACTCGCGCCGCGTCCCGCCCCTGGGCTTGAGCACGGCGCCGTTGCGTATCGGCGTGCCGGCCCGCGCCGAGTTCTACGGCGACGCGTTCGCCGCCGACGCGTTCCACACCACGCTCGATACGCTGCGCAAGCATCTCGCCCCTTCACCGGCGCTGATCGACCTCGCGCCGTTCACTCAAGTCTCTGCGCTGCTCTACGACGGCCCGTGGGTCGCCGAACGCCGTGCCGCGGTGGGCGAGTTCTTCGACACGCAGCGCGACGCGATCGACCCGGTGGTCGGCGGCGTGATCGGGAAGGCCGACCACTACAGCGCGGTCGACGCCTTCGCTGCGCAATACCGTCTCGCCGCGCTCAAGCGCGCGGCCGAGGCGGTCTTCGACGACATCGACGTCCTGATCGTGCCCACCACGCCGACGCATCCGACCATCGCCGCCGTCAAGGCCAATCCGGTCGAGCTGAACAGCCAGCTCGGCTACTACACGAACTTCGTCAACCTGCTCGATCTGTGTGCGCTGGCGGTGCCGTGCGCAAGACGCAGCGACGGCCTGCCGGCCGGCGTCACGCTGATCGCGCCGGCGGGCGCGGATCATCGGCTGGCGGTGTTGGGCGCGCAGATCCAGAAGCTCTTCTTCGACGACGTGCACGCGCCCGACCTGCCACAGCGCCCGTTGCCGACCGACGAACCGTCCATCACGCTCGCCGTGGTCGGCGCGCATCTGCGTGGCCAACCGTTGAATGGGCAACTGCTCGAAGCAGGGGCGCGCTTTATCGAGGCCACCGAGACCACGCCCGACTATCGGCTATTCGCGCTGGCCGGCACGACGCCGCCCAAGCCCGCACTGGTTAGGATGCCGGATCATCCAGTCGACGCCGACGCCAGCGCCAGCGCAAAAAATCCCACGCAACCCATCGCCGTCGAACTCTGGCAGGTGCCGCTGCGCCTGTTCGGCGCGCTGGTCGCGCAGGTGCCGGCGCCGCTGGGCATCGGCACGGTGCAACTGGCGAACGGCTTGAGCGTCAAGGGTTTTATCTGCGAACCCGCAGCCATTACGGCGGCAACTGGCGCACGCGACATCACGCACTTCGGCGGCTGGCTGGCCTATCTCGCGAGCCTTGCCGCCTCTCCCTCCGTTGCTGTTTCTTCCTAACCGTCAACCCCACGAGACCGGATCCGTCATGAGCAATCGTCGTCACTTTCTTAAGAATGCCAGCCTGCTGACGCTTGGTGCGGTGCTGCCGTTCGAATCGGTATTCGCCGCCGGCAAACTGACCGTCGGGGTGATCTACGTCGGCGCGCGCGGCGACTATGGCTATAACCAGGCCCAAGCCCAGGCCGCCAACGTCATCAAGTCGCTCCCCAACGTCAAGGTGGTCGAAGAAGAGAACGTGCCGGAGACCATCGCGGTGCAGAAGTCCATGGAAGCGATGATCGAGCAGGACGGCGCAACCCTGATCTTCGCCACCTCGTTCGGCTATTTCGATCCGCACGTGCTGAAGATGGCCGCCAAATATCCGAACGTGCGCTTCGCGCATTGCGGCGGCCTGTGGAAGCAGGGCAACCCGTCGAACATCACCAGCTACTTCGGTTATATCGACGAATGCCAGTACCTGAACGGCGTCGTGGCCGGCCACATGAGCAAGAGCAAGAAGCTCGGCTTCGTCGCCGCCAAACCGATCCCGCAGGTGCTGCGCAACATCAATGCGTTCACGCTCGGCGCGCAGTCGGTCGATCCGTCGATCACCACGCACGTGATTTTCACGGGCGACTGGTCGATGCCGGTCAAGGAAGCGGAATCGGCCAACAGCCTCGTCGATCAGGGCTGCGATGTGCTGACCTGTCACGTGGATGGTCCGAAGGTCGTGATCGAAACGGCCGAGAAGCGCGGCGCGATGAGCTGCGGCTATCACGCGAGCCAGGCCGCGCTGGCGCCCAAGGGTTATCTGACCGGTGCGGAATGGGACTGGGCCACGCCTTACAAGGAACTGGTGGCGGGTGCGCAAACCGGCAAGCCGCAACCGAACGTGCTGCGCGGCGGCCTGAAGGAGGGCTTCGTGAAGATGTCGGCGTATGGCGCGAAGGTGACGCCCGACGCGCGCCAGAACGCGGACGGCGTGAAAGCCAGGATGATGTCGGGCGAATTCGTGATCTTCAAAGGCCCGATCAAGGACAACAAGGGCGGCGTGGTGGTCGCGGACGGCACCACGCACGTGCAGACCGACTACACGCTCGAAAGCATGAACTACCTGGTCTCGGGTGTGGTGGGCCAGATCTGATGCACTCGCGGTCCGATCATTTCTCAAGGAGCGGCCATGCGTCCTAATGCGAGTTCTGCCCGGCTGATGCTCGGCGCGCTGCCAGCGTTGCCCACGCTGTGTGCGCTGGCGGGCACGCTGTTGCTGTTCTGGCTGTTCCTGCTGGTGCAGGGCGCGCCGGCGCTCGATGCGATCGGGTTGATTTTTCAGGGCGCGTTCGGTTCCTCGTTCGCGTGGCAAAGCACGCTGCTGCGCGCGTCGCCGCTGATGTTGACGGCGCTGTGCGTGGCGCTGCCGGCTCAGGTTGGGTTGATCGTGATTGGTGGCGAAGGCGCGCTGGCGCTCGGCGGGCTGGCGGCCGCGGTGGTGCCGCAGTGCGTGCCGGCCGGCACGCCGTGGCTCATCGCCACGCCGTTGATGGCGGTGGCCGGCATGCTTGCGGGCGGCGTCTGGATCGGCGCGATCGGCGCGTTGCGGCAATGGCGCGGCGTCAACGAGACGATCAGCAGCCTGCTGATGTCGTATATCGCGATTGCCTTGTTCAAACATCTGGTGGAGGGACCGCTGCGCGATCCGGCGAGCCTGAACAAGCCTTCGACGCTACCAGTGCCCGACGCCATGACCATCGGCTCGCTGCCGGGGCTGGAGGTGCACTGGGGGCTGCTATGGGGCGTGCTGGCCTGTATCGCGGCGTGGGTGTTCGTCAGGCACAGCACGAAAGGCTTCGCCATGCGGGTGGTCGGCGGCAGCAATCGGGCCGCGCGGTTGGTGGGGTTGCCGGTCGGGATGCTGGCGCTGGCGGCCTGTTCGATGGGCGGCGCCGCAGCCGGTCTCGCGGGGATGTTCGAAGTCGCGGCGGTGCAGGGCAGCGCGAATGCATCGCTGCTGGCGGGCTATGGCTACAGCGGCATTCTGGTGGCCTTCGCCGCGCGGCAAAACCCGTTGGCCATCGTATTGTGCGCAGTCCTGATTGGTGGCATCGAGGCAAGCGGCAGTCTGCTGCAACGGCGTCTGGATCTGCCCGATGCGACCACGCTCGTGCTGCAGGGCCTGCTGTTCGCCAACCTGCTCGCGTGGGAAGCGCTGGGTGGCCGCATCGTGGCATGGCGCGTGAAACTGCAGGCGCTGGCCGTCACCGAAGTGCCGGTGCAACTGGAGAAGACTCATGCCTGATATGCACTCGCCTGTCGTGATCCTGCTGCTCTCCTTGCTGGCCGGCGCGATTCGCGTCAGCACGCCGTATCTGTTCGTGAGTCTCGGCGAATGCCTGACGGAGAAGGGCGGCCGCGTGAATCTCGGTCTCGAAGGCATTCTCGTCTCCGGTGCGATGAGCGGTTATGCCGCTTCCTATCTGAGCGGTTCGCCGTGGCTCGGCGTGCTGGCGGCGGGCATCGTGGGCCTGCTGTTCGGCTGTCTGCATGGGCTCGTGTGCTCGCTGCCGCGCGTCTCCGACATCGCCTTCGGCATTGCCCTGATGCTGCTCGGCACCGGCCTCGCGTTCTATCTCGGCAAGCCGTTCATCCAGCCGCAAGCGCCGATGCTGCCGTCGATCGACCTCGGCAGTTGGGCCGTCTCGCCGCAATTGCGCAACGCGCTGCATATCAGCCCGCTGTTCGTGATCGGCATCGTGCTGGCGTTTCTGCTGCAGTGGGGCTTGCGCAGCACACGCTGGGGCATGACGCTGCGCCTCGTCGGCGATCACGCGGAGACCGCGCGGGCGATGGGCTATCCGCTGACGCGCATTCGCATTGCCGCAACGGCCGTTGGCGGATTTTTTGCGGGCGTGGGCGGCGCGTATCTGTCGCTGGTCTACCCGGGGAGCTGGAACGAGGGCCTCTCCAGCGGCCAGGGCTTGATGGCCGTCGCGCTGGTGATTTTCGCGCGCTGGCAGCCGCTGCGCTGTCTGTTTGCCGCGCTGCTGTTCGGTGCGGCCGGCGCGCTCGGCCCCGCCTTGCAGGGCATCGGCGTGACGAGCGGCTACTACCTGTACAACGCCGCGCCTTACGTGCTGACGCTCGCGATCATGATCGTCAATTGCCGTCCCGACCGGACGCTCGCCGGTGCGCCGGGCGAACTCAGCCTCACGCGCTGACGCGCATGTCGATGCCAACCTGAAGAGTCCACCACCATGAACCGATTCATCGAAGCGAAGCCTTACCCGTGGCCCTATGACGGCAACCTGCGGCCGGACAACACGGCGCTGGTCATCATCGACATGCAGACCGACTTCTGCGGTCACGGCGGCTACGTCGACAAGATGGGCTACGACCTGTCGCTCACGCGCGCTCCGATCGAGCCGATCAGCAACGTGCTCGCGCTGATGCGCACCCAGGGCTTCACGATCATTCATACGCGTGAAGGGCATCGTCCGGACCTGTCCGATCTGCCGGCCAACAAGCGTTGGCGCAGCCGCCGCGCGGGCACCGAGGGGGTGGGCATCGGCGACGACGGCCCGTGCGGCAGGATCCTCGTGCGCGGCGAAGTGGGCTGGGAGATCATCGACGAACTCGCGCCGTTCCCCGGCGAAATCATCATCGACAAACCGGGCAAGGGCTCGTTCTGCGCGACCGATCTGGAGCTGGTCCTGCGCACGCGCGGTATCGTCAACCTGGTGCTGACCGGCATCACGACCGATGTCTGCGTCCACACCACCATGCGCGAAGCGAACGATCGCGGCTTCGAATGCACGGTGCTGGCCGACTGCTGCGGCGCGACCGACAAGAGCAACCACGACGCCGCGCTGCACATGATCACGATGCAAGGCGGCGTGTTCGGCACGGTGTCCGATTCGCGCGCGCTGCTCGCCACTCTCGGACGCTGACCGATCATGTCGACTCCCGCTCCCTACAACCAGCCGCAAGACGCGGCCACGCATGCGCTGGGTGTCGAAGTCCTCGGCGCCACGAAATCGTTCGGCTCGTTTCGCGCGCTCGACAAGGTGTCGATCAAGGTCGCGCCCGGCACCATCCACGCGCTGCTCGGCGAGAACGGCGCGGGCAAGAGCACGCTGGTGAAGGGGCTCGTCGGCTATGGCCTGCTCGACGAAGGACAGATCACCGCAGACGGACGCGAAGTGAAGATCGCCTCGCCGCGCGATGCCCAGGCGCTCGGCATTGGCATGGTGTATCAGCATTTCACGCTGGCAACCGGTCTGTCCGTCGAAGAAAACCTGCTGCTGGCGCGCGGGCGTTTGTCCTGGCGAATCGACTGGAAGCGCGAGCGCGCCGCGTTGACGGAGTTCATGACGCGCATGCCGTTCAGGCTGCCGCTCGACGCGCCGGTCGCGGGACTTGCCGCCGGCGAAAAGCAGAAGCTGGAAATCCTCAAGCAGCTCTATCTGCGCCAGCGCTTTCTGATTCTCGACGAACCGACCTCGGTGCTCACGCCGCAGGAAGCGGACGAGGTGCTCGGCCTGATGCGCGATCTGACGACGCGCGGCGAACTGACGGTGCTGATGATCACGCACAAGTTTCGCGAGGTGATGGCCTATGCCGACGACGTCACAGTCCTGCGCAAAGGACGCCAGGTCGGCACGACGGCGGTCGCGCAGACCGACCGCGAACAACTCGCGAACTGGATGATGGGCACGAGCTCGATCGTGCAGGCCGAGGCCTCGCGCGAAGAAGCGCCGGTATTGGCGGAGATCCGCGTCGAGCGGGCCGCGCGCAAACCGGTCGATCCCGAGGCGGCAATCCGGCTCGAACTGCGCGACCTTTCGGTGCAGGACGACCGCGGCCACACGGCCGTGCGGCATGCGACGCTGGCCGTACGCGCGGGTGAGATTCTCGGTCTCGCGGGTGTGTCGGGCAACGGCCAGAAGGAACTGGTCGAGGCGCTGGTGGGCCAGCGGCGCCCCGTGGCAGGCGAGATGCAGATCGCCGGTGCGCCGTATCGCGCCACACGTGAGGAGATGACCACGCGGCGCGTCTTCTCGATTCCCGAAGAGCCGCTCAAGAACGCCTGTGTGGCCGGCATGAGCGTCGCGGAAAACCTGGCACTCCGAGATTTCGACCGCACGCCGGTCTGCCGCAGCGGCTGGCGGCTCGATCGCAAGGCGATGCGCGAGCGCGCCACGGAGTTGATCCGCGACTTCAACGTGCGTCCGCCCGTGCCGGACCGGATGATCGGCACGCTCTCCGGCGGCAACGTGCAGCGTGCGGTGCTGGCGCGCGAACTGGGCCAGCCGGTGGATGTGCTGATCGTCGCGAATCCGGTGTTCGGTCTCGATTTCGCGTCGGTGGCGGATATTCACGCGCGGCTGATCGCGGCGCGCGATGCGGGCGCGGCCGTGCTGCTTGTCAGCGAAGATCTGGATGAGTTGCTGGAACTGGCCGACCGTATCGCCGTGATGGCGGAAGGCAGACTGGTCTACGAAACGCCGGCGGCAGGCGCGGAGCGCGCCGTGCTGGGACGGCACATGGCGGGGCATATGGACGAGGCGTTCCACTAATGATGAGCATCGAAGTTAAGGCGTTACCTTCGCCGTTCGTATTCGAGCCGCAGCACACCGCGCTCGTGATCATCGACATGCAGCGCGATTTCATCGAGCCAGGCGGCTTCGGCGAGTCGCTCGGCAACGATGTCTCGTTGCTCGCGGAGATCGTGCCGAGCGTCGCCGAACTGCTGGCGCTCGCCCGTCGCACGGGCTTGCTGGTGGTCCACACGCGCGAATCGCATGCACCGGACCTGTCCGACTGTCCACCGGCGAAGCGCTTGCGCGGCGCACCGCAGATGCGCATTGGCGAGCCTGGACCGATGGGCCGGATTCTGGTGCGCGGCGAACCCGGCAATGCGATTATCGACGCGCTGGCGCCCGTGGAGGGCGAACTGGTGATCGACAAGCCCGGCAAAGGTGCGTTTTACGCCACGCGCTTAAGCGAAGCGTTGAGCGCACGCGGCATCACGCATCTGCTGTTCGCCGGCGTCACGACCGAGGTCTGCGTGCAGACCTCGATGCGCGAGGCCAACGACCGCGGCTATGAATGCCTGCTGATCGAAGATGCCACCGCCAGCTACTTCCCCGCGTTCAAGCAGGCGAGTCTGGAGATGATTCGTTCGCAGGGCGGCATCGTGGGCTGGACCGCACCGTTGGCCGCATTGAAAAAAGGACTGTGAGGATGGAAGTCAACAAGCCGGAAATCGTCGCCGAAGTGACGGCGGCATTTGTCGAATACGAACGGGCGCTGGTCGCCAACGAAGTGGACACGATGAACGCGCTGTTCTGGCATACACCCGAAACCGTGCGCTACGGGATTGCCGAAGTGCAGCACGGCGGCGACGCGATACGCGCGTGGCGCGCGTCGTGCGAACCGGTGCCTGCGTCGCGGCGGCTGTATCGCACCGTGGTCACCACCTTCGGCGCCGACTACGCCACCGTCAGCACCGAGTTCACCAGCGACGCCACCGCGTTGCTCGGCCGCCAGATGCAGAGCTGGGCACGCGTGGGAGCCGCGAGCGAGGCGCACCACGGTTGGAAAATCGTCGCCGCCCATGTGAGTCTTATCGCTGCGCCATGAATGGGCGCCCCGGTGTGCTCTTGAGCAACGCATAATAAGAACATGGCAAGGAGAGGGTGCGAGATGAGTGAAAACGAAACGGGCGACGTGAAGCTGGCAAGCGCGCCGTTTGCGGCCAATGCGCCCAACCCGCTGGCCGAGCAGGTGTACCAGCAACTGAAGAGCGACATCTTCAGTTTCCGGCTGTTCCCCGGCGACCGCTTCTCCGAAAGCGACATCGCCCAGCACTACGGCGTATCGCGCACGCCGATGCGCGATGGCCTGTTTCGCCTGCAACGCGAGGGCTATCTGGAGGTGGGTTTTCGGCGCGGCTGGAAAGTTTCGCAGATCAACTTCGAGCAACTGGATCAGCTCTACGATCTGCGCATCGTGCTCGAACTGGCCTCGCTCGAGCGGTTGACCTCGGGTAATTCACCGCACGCGGCCATCGACCCGCTCAAGGCAATCTGGTGCGTCGCGCCCGAACTGCGCGAGAGCGATCCGGTGACCATGTTCGGCATGGACGAGAATTTCCACCGTCAACTGGTGGCCGCGACCGGCAATGGAGAAATGCTTCGGGTGCACAACGAGGTCACCGAGCGCATCCGCATTGTGCGGCGGCTGGATTTTCTCAAGCCGCATCGGACCAGCGCGACCTATGACGAGCACTCGACCATGCTGCACCTGATCGAGCGCAACCGCTTGCCGGAAGCCAGCATTCTGCTGCGTGCGCACATCACGCAGAGCAAACTCGAGGTGCGCAAGATCACGGTATCGATGCTTGCTGCGGCACGCGATCAGAAGCTGCCGTTTGTGTCTTAGGGGCGTCGTCGCCGAATAAGGGGCGCAACGTCAGTTGACGCGTCTTGCGAAGTCGCAGCGCCAATGCACCGGTTCGGTTCAATCGCGCTGGAACATGGCGGAGATCGACTACTCCGGGTGGCTCGCAGGGCACAGCGGATTGCTACACTGCGATTGGGTTTCGCTCCGGCTCCGCCCGCAATTTCTCCCCGCAAGACCACGCCTGCCGCTGTTGCTCGTCGTTAGTTAAGCGAAGCGCTCGAAGACGCCCCCGAATCGACCCAACGTTGCGCGCCCGCAGCGTGTCCCGGAGGTAACACATGTCCACGCTCTGTTCCGGCTTGCCGCAAATCGTCCGGTGGGCGCTCGTGTGTGGCGTGGCCGCGCTGGCCTTGAATGCGCATGGGCAACGTTCGGCGGGTGGGTCCGAGGCCGTGCCCTCGCAACTGCTCAGCGACGACGAGCGAATTGATTTCTGCACACAAATGCACCATGCGTCGACGCCGCAGGAGCGCAGCGCGGTGGCCGCGCGGATGCGCGATACCTTGACGCCGCGCGCCAAAGGGCAGGGTGTCGCGCTGCCGCCGTGGGTGCTCGCGGGACGGCCTGCCAGCGAGGGCAGCGACATACCGGGTCTGAGTTGCCAGGCCGGCGCCGCGCGGCCGCGGATGCCCACGGCCGTGCCCGCACCGGTGCCTGCACCCGCGCCGGTTCGCGAGGTGCCTGAACGCAAGCCGCCGCAGCACGAAGTGGCTACGCGCGAACCGTCCGGCCGTTCGCCTGCGAGCCGCGAACCGTCGACTCACGCGTTGGCGGCGAATCAATCCGCCGCGCAGAGCATGCCGGCTACGGCTACGGCCACGCCTGCGACTCCGGCAATGCCACCCCCCGACACCTCGGCGCGCAATACCTCGCCCAACGACATACCGGTCGCTCACGACAACCACGGCATCGCTTATGTCACCGGCGGCGTAGGCCAGGACGAAGTCGCGGCGTTTCGCGGACTCGCCTCCGGCTACAACATGCGGGCGACCTTCATGACGGGGTCCGGCGAGTATCTGTCGGGGGTGGCGGTGCAGGTGGCGAGATCGGACGGCACGGTGGTGTTCAACGCGACCTCGGATGGGCCGTATCTGTTCGCCCGGCTTCCGCAGGGACACTACCGTTTGACGGCCATGCTGGATGGCGCGCCGCGCAGTCGCGAACTGTATGTGCCGGCGCGTGGCGGCGTCAGATTGACGTTGGTGTGGCCGATGCTGCACGCAAGCTCGACCAACTAGATCGACGCAACGCGCCGGGCGGTCCGGCGCGCTGCGCGCAAGCGCTAGCTCAACTGCCGTTGTAGACAGTCCGGTTGAGCATCTTGATCTGGCCGTCGGTTTCGGCCTGGTACAACTCGCGCTTCACTTCCTGGCGCGTGAGGCCGGCCGGCGAGCCGGCGGCGGTCTGGCCGCTGGTGTCCATGCCGACGCCGCTGTTGGCGGTGCCGTTGACATTGGCGTCGCCGTTGCCGACGGTCGCTGCCGGTTGAGCGGCGGTGGGGGCATCCTGCGCAAACACGGGCGCGGCGCAAGCAATGGCGGAAACAGCAACTGCAACATAAGCGATTCGGAACATATTCGACTCCTGGAGGAAGGACGTTAGGACTTCGGCTTATTTCTTGAAACACTGCCGAATTCGGGTCTCCACAACGCCAAACCAGTCTACGGCTGCGCTCGGGTCGTCATGCTGACGCCTGGATGGCAAATTGGTCAGATATAAAACCGTTGAATGAAAGGCCGAAAATAGCCGTGCAAGGCGGATGAAAGGGCCAACTCATATTCGGCCTGCCGCTGCGGACGGCTCGTTAGACGCCGCGCTGGAATAAATGCTGAATGGGTAAATCTTTAAATCGCTGCCGGTGGTCCCCTTATTTTTTAAAAACTGAGACGCACGGACAAGTTTTGTCCTTTGAAACGATCAGACTGGCAAAAAGAGAGAAACAGATGGCCATAAAACACAAAGGTCGATTTGCAACGGCTTGGTGTGATATTTCCGGGGACCCATAATGAATCACCATCAGCTTGAAAAAGATATTGAACATCTTGAGCACCTGCTGCCGCGAATCGCCACGGCGGACCGTCCGTTGCCGCTGAGTTACTGGCGGGATCGGGTGGACGGTTTGTCCGGCGTGGTCCAGGTGCCCTCGCAGGTCAGCCGGGTCAACCGGCTCAAGGAAGCGCTGCGGGCACTCGAAGCGTGCCAGCAGGCGTTGCCGCACGCGCAGAGGGAGAGAGGCGGTGCAACTGGCGTGCGTTGCACTTTGCAAGGCGGAACGGGGTAGGGGGCCGCGCAGCGTCACGCCTCGCGTGCGTCGATTCGACCGGCGCTGCGCCTAAACGGCATTGAGCTGAAACGCGAGCATCGCGTCAGCCGGCATCGGCTTGCCGAACAGATAGCCCTGCATCACGCGGCCGCCTAGCGAGGTTAATATTTCGCACTGCGATTCGGTTTCGACACCTTCCACCACGCATTCCAGGCCGAGGTTGCGGCACAGATCCATCACCGAGCGGATGATTTTTGCGGAAGCGACGTCTGTATCGACCTCGGCCACGAAGCTGCGATCGATCTTGATCGTATCGAAGGGCAGCCGGTGGACATAGCTCAGGCTCGAGTAGCCGGTGCCGAAATCGTCGAGCGACACATGGCAGCCCACCTGCTTGATCAGCGACAGCGAGGCGCGCGCCTGCCTGAAGTCGCGCGTCACGGCGGTTTCGGTGATTTCGAAATGCACCCGCTCGGCATCGGTCGGGCTTTCCTGCACGATATCCAGCAGCCGGCGCGCGCGCGGCACCGACGAGATGTCGAGTGCCGAAAGGTTGAACGACAGATACATGTGGGCCGGCCAATGGGAGGCTTCGGCCAGCGCCTTGCGCAGCAGCACCTCGGTGACCACGCGGATCAGATCGGTCCGCTCGGCGATGCGGATAAATTCTTCCGGTCTGACCTGGCCAAGCTTCGGACTGCGCCAGCGGCCCAGGGCTTCGAAGCCCACCACGCTGTGCGCGCCGACGTCGTAGATGGGCTGGAACTCCAGATAGAGCTCGGCGTCGAGGCTTGCGGCCTTGAGCTCCTGAGCGACCAGACTGGCGCGCCGCACGCGGTGCTCGTGCTCGGCGGAAAACACCACGGCAGTGCCGCGACGGCTCTCCTTGCCGACGTAGAGCGCCGCATCCGCGCGCTCGAAGATATCGGAGACGCTGACGCTCGGCGGCGGCAAGCCGGCCCAGCCGATCGTGCCCGACAACTCCGCCGTGTTGCCGCCTATCGTGTAAGGGCGGCTTAACCGCTCGCACAGCGTCTGACCGAGGCGGTCGAGTTCGTCTTCCGTGAGGCGCCGTTGAATAATGATGCCGAATTCGTCGCCGCCCAGCCGCGCAAAAAAGATCGCCGGGTCCGCCAGCTCCAGAAGCCGTGCACCGACTTCCTTGAGCACGAGGTCGCCGCTCGAGTGCCCGTAGATATCGTTCACCTGCTTGAAACCGTCGAGGTCGATCAGGCCCATGTGGAAGGTGGCCGTTTCGCCCGTGCCTTGCTCGGCCAGCGCATTCAGCGACGAAAAGAAACTGCGCCGGTTGGGCAGGCCCGTGAGGCTGTCGATATTCGCGAGGCGGAAGTTATCGTCGCTGAGTTTCTGCGTGACGGCCTGGCTGGCCAGCAGTTCGCGCTTCGAAGACTCCAGGCT
This sequence comes from Paraburkholderia sp. GAS38, assembly GCF_050434965.1. Classification (NCBI taxonomy): domain Bacteria; kingdom Pseudomonadati; phylum Pseudomonadota; class Betaproteobacteria; order Burkholderiales; family Burkholderiaceae; genus Paraburkholderia; species Paraburkholderia sp. GAS38. Next base: position 359,346 of record NZ_JBNDJO010000006.1, read on the forward strand.
GGAGAAGTTTCGATAGTAGAGGTGGACGATCAGGGCGAGCGTAATGCCGACGAACAACATGTCGACCGCCATCGCGACAAACACCGGACGCCCCGCCGCGAACAGGACGATCGTGAACGAGCCGATCACGATGCTCAGCAGCAGGAACGCGGCGGCGCGCAGATGCATCAGGCAGAACACGCATCCCACCACCGTGGTCGCCATGTAGAACGCCACCTGAGCCTGTTCGTAGGCAGGGCCGTAGTGGAACAGCAGCGCGGCCCACGTCGTGAAAGTGACGCCCATCACGCCGGCGAGCCACAAGGTCTTGCGCAATTCCGGCAACGCCTGCTCATGCGTGAGCGTCCGTTGCCGGAAGAACCACCATCGCACGCAGCGAATCAGGCAGAAGGCGCAGAGGGCAAGCGGGGTGTAGACGGCGAGCCAGGCGGGCGCGCAGCCGACGTGCGTGATCGCCACCGCCATGGTGTTGATCACCAGCATGAAATAGAGCAGCGGGATTTGCCGGCCGAAGGCCTGCATCTGCGAGCGCACTAGTTCCGGATCGGTGCCGTCGACCGTGAACGCCCCCCGTATTCGAGCTACCGAAACCATCAGTGCCCCTAACCTGGATTTAGATGTAACACCGTATATCGGCATTTCCCTCCAGGTTCTTCAGCGTTTCTTCGCTGTGCGACGCAAATAGGCGGGGTATTTTTTCAGGGGCGGGCACGCAAACGTTGTCGTGCTGGTGCGGGGAGTTTGCGGCGCCGGTTTGGCGGGTTCTGCCGGTCCAGGCTTTCAGAGGCTTACGCTAGCTCAGATGGCGTGGTTCGCTTGCGCTGACGCATCAGCGTGTCGCGATAGATGCCCGGCTGCTGCGCCAGTTCCGCCGGTGAGCCGTCCTGGGTGACGCGGCCGCGGTTGATCACGAGGATGCGGTCGAAGCTCTGCAGCGTGGACAGACGGTGGGCAATAGCGACTACCGTGCGGTTTTGCATGAGCCGTTCGAGGGCGGTTTGAATCGCTGCTTCGGAGGCCGAATCGAGCGAGGAGGTGGCTTCGTCGAGCAGGAGAATCGGCGAATCCCTGAGGATGGCGCGCGCAATGGCGATGCGCTGCCGTTGGCCGCCTGAAAGCCGCGTGCCGCGATCGCCGGCGATGGTGTTGAGCCCATCGGGCATGGCGGCGATGAAGTCGAGGCAGTTAGCGTCCTCGCAGGCACGCCGTACCTCCGGCTCGGAGGCTTTCGGCACGCCGTAGCGGATGTTCTCGAGCAGCGAGCGGTGAAACAGCGAGGCATCCTGCGGGACCACCGAAATCGCCGCCTGCAGGCTGTCGAGGCTCACCTTTGCGATGTCCTGGTCCGAGATGGCGACACTGCCGCCCGCCGGTTCGTAGAAGTGCTGGATCAGGGCGAGGATGGTCGATTTACCCGCGCCCGATGGACCGATCAGCCCGACCCGCTCGCCGGCCCGGATCTGCAGATTCAGGCCGTTCAACACCGGCCGTCGCCCGGGGTAGGCGAAGGTCACGTCCCTGAACTCGATGGTGGCTTCCCGCACCTGCAGAGGCGGCGCGTCGTGGTGCTCCGGCATGTCGTGCGGCGTCAGCAGGATCGACGAGGCTTCGCCGAGGCGGGCCACGTGTTGCGTAAGATCGACGAAAGCCACCGCCAGATCGCGCGTACCGTGCAGGATCGCAAAGCCGAGCGAGCTGATCAGCACCACGTCGCCGGTGGTTGCGCGATTCATGCTCCAGAGCCATAAGGTCCAGCCGAGCATGGCGGCCGACAGCAGCGCGGTAGCCAGCGCATGCAGCAGGCGCAGTTTCTCCAGGTAAAGCAGGCTGCGGGTGCGCGCCTGAGTTTCCGTGGACAGATGCGCGTCGAAGCGGCGCCGCTCGGATCGCACGGCGCCGAACGCCCGCACCAGCCCCATGTTGCCGATGATGTCGACCAGTTCGCCGTCCACCGACGCCGCTCGCGCCGCGAACGCCTGGTGCCGCGAGGTGCCTTTCTTCGCCAGCACGAAGACCGCGAAGGCGAGCGTGGCGGAGATCGCCACCAGCGCAGCGCTCATCGGCACGCTGACGGTCGCGACCATCGCAATGGCGCCGACCACCGTCAGGCAGGGCGGCAGCGCGGTCCATGAGACGGTGTTTTCGAGCACGTATACGGCATTGGCCGTCGCCGAGATGCGGCTCGACAGGACACCCGGCGGTTTGTCCGCGAAGAACGCGGGTGGATGCGCGGTCAGATAGGCGAACATCTCGCGGCGGATGTCGCCGGTCACGGTCACAAAGACGCGCGCCGCGATCCAGCCGCCGACGCGCCAGAACAGGTTGTCCGCGAGAATCAGCCCGACGAGTATGACGAATGCCCGCATCACGACGGCCGGATGCGCGCGCCCGGACGGCAGGGCGTCAATGAGATTCTTGATGCCGTACTGCGAGGCCAGCGCGCAGCCGACTGCGGCGAGCACACTCGTCAGCACGATCAGATGCGACACTTTGCGCCGGGCAAGGTAACGCCAGAGGAGGCGCAGCGGCTTGCCGGCATAGCGCGACATTTCCCGCGAGCGCGCACGCCGGCGTGCATGGCGGATGTGACGCCGGCGGGTGGGTTCGGGAATGTCCATTGCCTCGTGCTTCGTCGCGGTTGCGGTTGCGGGCCTGACGGAGCACCGCGCTTTTAGCGTGCGGGGCCGGCAAGCGGTGGCCTGGTGAGTGAATCGCCATGAGGGGCGTCAGCAACGCGCGTGCCCGAAGGGGCGATGGCGGTGAACGGGGGCGTTCGATTTACGCGGCTTGCGGCACTTGCCTCACAATCTGTTCCGCTTAAAGCATTTTGTTTTTGAGCCGATATGCTGTCGACACGAGGAAGAGTCCCTCTGGAAAGCCTATGCATACCCATTACGACAATCTCAAGGTCACACGCGGCGCGCCGGCGGAGGTGATTCGTGCCGCGTATAAGGCGTTGAGCCAGCGGTACCACCCCGACAAGAACCCCAGCCCCGACGCACAGCGCATCATGCGCATCATCAACGAGGCCTATGCGGTGTTGGGCGATCCGGACCGCAGAACGGCCTACGACCGCGAACTCGCCGCGCGCGACGGGCAGGCGCCGAAGGTGGCGGGGCCGTCAGCCGGTCAGCCGCAGCAGGGCGCGGAGGTGCACACCGGCGGTGCGGGCGCGGACTCGCCGCCGTTCGCGGCGGGCCATCAGGGCCACCAAGGCTACCAGTTCAACCCAGGCTCCCAGGCCGCCTACGAAGCGGCGGCCGCCTTTTACACGCAGACGAATAAACGAGGGCTCTCGCGCAAGGCCATTGCTGCGTTGGTCCTCGTCGTGCTGTTGTGCGCTGCCTGGTTATGGCATATCAACCAGCGTCAACCGAGCGGCCGGCGCGAGGCTATCGCCGCGCAGAATGCCGGCCCATCGGTCACATGGACCAATCCGGTCACCCACGCGAGCGCCGACATCGACGGCATCTGGAAGCTCTCGGTGACGGGCGCCGACGACGGCCAACCGGTGTACACCTTCACCGAAGCAAACGGCAGCGCGGCGATCGTTTTCGCGCGAGAGGATCTGCCCGGCGTCGGCTTCAACAAATACATTCCCGCCTACCTGCGCAACAACGCCGCCACCATGCCGCTCGGCGCGCCCGGCATCCGCGAGACTACGGATGGTCACGAGAGCTGGTCCACCGACGGCCACCTCATTGCGGCTCCGTCCATGAGGACGCACGTGGAATTGCGTCATATCGGCACGTCGTTCTGGCGTCTCGTGATCGTGCAGGCCCAGCCCTACGAGGCCACGGACGACGCCACCCGCACCCTGAAAGCGCGGCTATGGGCAACGCTCGCCGGGCTTTAACGCACGCCTGGCACAGCGCACAGTGCACTGTGTCCCGTGCTGCGGGCACCGTAGACACTGCCGGCACGCGCGGCGCGATTACCGCGCCGCTTTCATCGTATTCTGCAGCGTGAGCGGCGCCTGGTATCCCGTCAGTTCCAGATACCCGTGTCCGACGCCTTGCCCCGCGCGCTTCACTGTCACCGCGCCTTCCCAGTAGGCCGAGCCGGTGGAATCGCGGGTGTCCATTTCCTGATCGTCCAGCAGCGGCTCCAGTTGCCACGTGAGCGCGCCCGTCTTCACGGTTTCCGCCACCGGATAGACCGTGTCGGTGCGCGGTGAGCGCCACGTCCGCTGCGGGATGAAATCCACCTGAGCCGGATCGAAGGTGGTGAGCTTGCCGTTCGCGTCGCGCAATGCCGCGTGCGCCCAAACCGCACCGCCATTGCGGCCACGAACCTTGAAGGCCATCAGCGCCGAGCCGTCCGGGAAATTGGCGCCGAGCCAATCCCAACCCGCCGAATCGGGACTCAACAGCGTGCTCGACCATTCGTGGTCGAGCCATGCCACGCCGCTTACTGGTGTGTTGGCCCCCGCGGCGGCCACACCGCCGGTACCGCTAGCCGAACGCGCCGGTCGCGTGACGCTGCCGCTCACGCGCAGTTGCGGCTCGCTGTAGTAATAGCTCGCCTCGCCGGCAAGCGGACCTTTCTGCGAGTAACCCTGCTGACCTTGAAGCAGCGGTGTCTGGGTGGGCGTGAGCGAGAGGTTCAGCGCGAACTCGCCGGCCTGGGCCAGCACGCTGTAGTGGCCGTCGGTTGCGCGCACCATGTGCCAGCTATCGAGCTTGACGTCGGTGTTGTCCAGTTTCGCATAGGCGAGACCGAAGCCCTGCCGCGCGACCTTCTGGTCATGCACCAGCTTGCCGAAAGCCGGATCGCTGAGCGCGGCATGCGCGATGATCAGTTGCGTCGGCGCGAAGGCGCTCGGGTCCGTTGCGTCATGCTCCGTGGCCGAGCGGAAGAATGTGATCTGAAAGCCCAGCGGCTTGCCGTCCGGCGTGTTGAGCCAGCCAGTGGCGTACCACCATTCGGTCCGGAACGTGGGGTGTGCGCCTGTATCCGTCGGGAAGGCCAGCGGATGTCCCGGCGCGACCGCGGCAAATTGGGGAGGCGCTGCCATGGCGGCCGTGCCGAAGCCAATGACAGCGCATGAGACGGCGCATGCGCACAGCGCAGGACGTGCGCGCAATACCGTTCGGAGTGCGATATTGATCCGCTCATTGACGGCACGCATGAAGCCGCGACACGAAGCAATCAAGCTTGCCGTCCGCATCACCAATCCTCCTTCACAGCGCGCACCGCATCCACCGAGACGGCGCGGCGTCCTGCGACCACGGCCGTCGCGCACGACGCGACCAGCATGACGCCGGCCACCAGGCTCAACACGAGCCACGGCATATGCAGCGACATGCTCCAGTGAAACGACTGCGGATTGACCACGAACACGAGAATCAGGCTGATGGCAAAGCCGAGCACGAACCCCATGACGATACCCAGCGCCGTCAGCATGCCGCCTTCCTTGGCGAGGATGGCGAGTATCTGGACGCGTGTCACGCCCACGTGACGCAGCATGCCGAACTCACGCGAGCGGGCGAGCGTCTGCGCCGAGAACGTCGCCGCCACGCCGAACAGGCCGATCACGATGGCCACCGCCTCGAGCAGGTAGGTGACCGCGAAGCTGCGGTCGAAGATGCCCAGTGAGCGGGCGCGAATCTCGCCGGGCTGGGAGAACTCCAGCGCGCGGCCGAACGGCAGCGCGCGCAGGGCCATCATCACCTGCTCGACGCTTGCGCCGGGTGCGACGGTGATGGCGACGTCGGTCGCGCCGGTGTCGTGGGTCAGTTGCCGATAATCGGCGAGCCGCAACTCGATCGCCCCCGTCTGACGCACGTAGTCGCGCCAGACGCCGGCCACGACCAACATGCGGTTGCGTCCGCCGAGCGGCAATTCGACATGCTGTCCCAGCCGGTAGCCGTATAGGTCGACCATGGCCTCGGAGACCCAAGCCGGCGTCGCGCCGCGCAAGGCCGCTTCCGGCAATACCGGCCCGGACATTTGCAGGCTGGCGCCGGGATCGGCGGCGTCGATTTCGCGGGCCAGCACGACGACTGCGGGACGCGCGGGGTCCAGCGTCAGTTGCGACGTACGGGTGAACGCTGCCGTTTTGATGCCCGCTATGGCTGCCATTTTTGCCTGATCGTCGAGGCTCAGCACGCCGGTGTCGCCGCCTGGCGCCACGCGGGCGTAAAGGTTGGCGGAGAGCAGATGTTCGAGCCATTCGTCGACGGAGACGCGGAAGCTCGCCACCATGATCGCCATGGCAACGATCAACGCGAAGCTCGACAGCACGCCGCTCATCGCCACCGAGGCCTGGCCCGGCGCATTGGCAAGCCGTGCCAGCGACAGCGCGCTGGTCGTCCCCGCGCCGCGTCCCGCACGCGAACGGCCAATCGCCGTGAACAGCATGGCTGTGCAACGGGGCATCAATGCAATGCCTCCCACCAGCAGTAGGGCGACGGCGATATAGCCGAGAATGGGCGCCTCGAAAACCGGCGGCATTTGCGTGAGTACGCCGGCGACGACGAGGCAACCCAGCGCGGGCCATGGCGTCGCGAGCTTCGCTAAAGCGCCTTCCTCACTACCTGCCTTCAGCGCGGCGGCGGGGCGGGCGCGAGCCGCCTCCAGCGCGGGCGCGAGACTGCCGAGTATCGAGACGCCGATGCCCAGGACGAGAAAGATCGCGCTCGGCAGCGGCTCGAAACCGACGCGCGGACGCACGCCAGGGAAATAACCGCCGCCAAGATCACTGCCGAAAAAATGCAGCGCCGCGCTGGCCAGCGCATAACCGAGCGCGAGACCCGCAACCGAACCCAGCACGCCGAGCAATGCGCCTTCCATCAGGATCTGGCGCAGCAACTGGCCGCGCGTGAAACCGAGCACGCGCAGCATGGCAAGCTGCGAGCGGCGCCGCACGACGCTCAGCGCCTGGGTCGAAAACACCAGAAACGCGCCGGTAAACAGCGCCACCAAGGCGAGCACATTCATGTTGATGCGATACGCGCGGGACAGCCGGTCGGTCCGGCTGTCGACGTCGCGCGGTTCGGAGATCACCCATTGCCGGCCAAGCCGCGCCTGCAGATCGCGCCTGAAACTTTCCCGGTCGACACCGCGCGCCAGCTCCAGATCGACGCGCGAGAGTTTGCCGAGCCGCCCGAAGCGCCATTGCGCGGCGGCGATGTCCATCACCGCGATGCGTTGACCTGGCCGCGCCCTGACGATACCGCCGGCCACCCGGAACGGCACGCTCGCGGTCCCGCTTAGCAAGCCGATGTGCTGGCCGATCCCCGTGTTCAACCATTGCTGGGCTGCGGGCGATAGAAACACGGCGTCGTCGGCGAGCGTATCCATGGGGCTGTGCGAAGCCGGCACGCCGATGAGATCCGGCGCAATCTGGCTGGCTTTGAAGATGTCGATGCCGAGCACTTTCAGCGGCATATTCTTGCCCGGCACGGTGGCGTCCAGTTCGAGGACCGGACTCGCCAGCGCCACGCCGGGTTCATCGGCAAGCTTTGGATACCACGCTTCGTCGAAGGTTGGCTGCGCGCCGCGCACCTGCAGGTCCGCCTGACCCGAGAGACTGCGCGCGGCGGCCGAGAACTCGTTGAACGCCGCGCTGTTGATCAACTGCACCGCGTAACCGAGCGCGACGCCGAGCGCGATCGTCGCCACGGCCACAATGGCGCGGCCCCGCTGGCTGCGCCATTCCGCTTCGAGCAGCCAGCGCGCGAGCCGCGTGCGACCTGTCGCGTGGGCGGACTGCGACGGCGCGACGTCACTCATGAGGCGAACGGACCCGCTGGACGCTGCCATGGTCCGCGGCATGCAGACCGCCTTCGCTCAGGATCAGCACGCGATCCGCGACGGCCGCGGCCGCCTCGGAGTGCGTCACCATCATGGTCGCGGCGCCGTTTGACTTGGCCTCCGAGCGAAACAGCGCCAGCACTTCGTGGGCGGTATCCGGGTCGAGATTGCCGGTGGGCTCGTCCGCCAGAATCAGCCGGGGACGGTGCACCAGCGCGCGGGCAATCGCCACCCGCTGCAACTCGCCGCCGGACAACTGGCGTGGGAAGTCGTCGCCGCGTCCCGCGAGGCCGACCGCCGCGAGCATGTCCAGTGCGTGCGCCGCCGGCAGGTTGTTGAGCAGCAGCGGCAACGCGACGTTTTGCGCGAGCGTCAGATGCGGCAACACGTGAAACGCCTGGAACACGAAGCCGAGCTTCTGGCGGCGCAGGCGGGTGGCGGCATCGTCGTCGAGACCGGAGACCCGTGTGCCGTCGATCAGGACGTCGCCGCTATCGGGCGCGTCGAGTCCGGCAATCAGGTTGAGCAGGGTCGATTTGCCCACTCCCGAGTCGCCCATGATTGCGACGAACTCGCCCGGGTCGAGCATGAAATCGAGTTCCGCGAGGACCACGCGAGCCTGCCCGTAGGCTTTGCTCAGTTTTCGGCATTCGAGCGCCGGGGCAGGGCATTCATCGCCAACGCGCATGAGGGGTGATCGATCCAGGAGATGAGGGGTGTAAGCCGAACGGCAGCGTGACGGCGTCGGGCGAGCCGGACAGCGAAGGCCCAGAAAGCATCTTAACCGGCGCGTCGGATTTGTGTTTGCGGCACAGCACGCCGGGGGTGGGCATGGCACGTGCTACCCGGTGTCTATCCAGGACTCTCATCAACGGTAGGGATCATGATGCTGAAAATGAAAGCGAAGACGCTCGTCTGCAGCGGCATTCTCCTGTTCGCCTGTGCATTGCCGGCCGCCCGCGCACAGCTTGCCGGCATTCAGCCGCTGGGCAGCACGGTCGAAGAAAACAACGACCTGCTGCACGGCTGGAGCGTGCGCAAGGCGCTGGTTAACGAACCGGTTTACAACGACAATAACGACAAGGTCGGCAGCATCTACGACCTGATCATTGCGCCGGATCGCAAGGCTACCTATGCGGTGCTTTCGGTAGGCGGCTTTCTGGGAATGGGCATTCACTACGTCGCGATTCCGGTCGACCACTTCGAAATCCGCAACGGCAATCTCTTTCTGGCTGGCGCCACCAAGGACGCTTTGAAACGGGTTCCGGAGTTCGAGTACAACAAGCTCGAAAAGGCGACCAAGCCCAGTAAGGTCAGCTCGCAATAGGCGGCCCGCACCTGCCGCTCAGTCGCGCGAAACCAGAGCCTGGCGCTTCGTCTCCAGTTGCGTGATCACCCGCTGCAGCATACGCTCGGCGAGACCGGGCAGCGCAACGAACCGGCATCCCATGACGAAGCGTCGTTCGCCGCTCGCGTTGAGGGTTTGGCGCGGCGCGACGATTTCGAGGTCCAGTTTCAGTGTGCCGTAGTCGCCCAGTCGCACCGTCACACCCTGCAGGATGCTACCCGCTTCCAGCGATCCGAAGCGGGCGTTGGCGGTTCTCAATGCGACGCCGCCCAAGGACAGATCCTGCAGTTCGACCATGAACGCGTCGCCGTCGGCATAGCGTCCGCCGGCGGTGTATGGGTCGAGAACCGGTGTCTGGACGCGAAAATATTCGCGGCGCTGCACGCAATACAGGACGGCCGGGAACGGTGCTTCGAAGGCAAGCCGCCCGTCGAAGACAATCGGTTCGGCGCGCGCCGTGATGAACTCCGTTCGAATGCCGCCGGGCAGGCTGCGGAAGACGAGCCGGTTCGAGGCCGGCAGGGCGTGGTTGTCTGCGGCGACGCCGCCTGCGTCGAAGATCAGACGCGCGTTGCGTGAATCGACGTCGAGCAGTTGGGTGACGATTTGCCGTCCGCCGAATTCCACCGTCACGAAGTCCTGACCCGACACCAGCTTGCGCAGACAGACCGCAATCTGCAGCGGATGGTGTTGCGCGAAGTCCGGGTGAATCTCGCTGGCTGCTTCGGCGAGGTCGGAATCAAGGAAGAGGTCGGCAATCATCGTAGTGTCCGTGGACGTGGTGGCCTTGGCCCGGCCGGTTATTCGATGAGCGCTGGCGGTATGACGTGTCGGCGCCCGGTCTCTGCAGGCTGTACTGCAGGGACCGTGCCAACTGTTCCGAGGACGCTGCGGGCGGCGCGGCGTCGGGCGCCGAGCCGCTTGGGGCGGGGGTTTGCGGGGAGATGGGGTGAAGCGGCGTCGCGGGTGTTAGCGGGAGCCGCTACGTAACGATGCGGGTCTTGTTACGGCCACGTGAGGCGCTACGGCAGGTGCTCAGGAAGGAATGCCGGAGCGACGGTCTGGGTAAAACCAGCGGTGAAGGAAAGCGAGCGGACGATGCATGCCGCCCGCCTCCTTCACGACTTCCGCGCCCATTGCGCGAGTCCCGCGCAGGCCACAAGCAAAGTCCCCGTGACGAAGAACACCGAGTGCAGACCAAGCGCCACGCCGATCTGCCCGCCAATCAACGGACCGACAACCTGCCCGCTGAATTGCGCGGATTGCAGATAGCCGAGCATCTGACCGGTCTTGCTTTCGTCGACCGAATGCCTGGCGAGCTTCGCGATAGACGGCAGCAGACCCGCGAGGGTCATGCCCATCAGCATGCGCAAGCCGGCCAGTTGCCACCACTGCGTGACGAAGGCCTGCGGGATCATCACGAGACCGGTCAGCACAAGACACCCGATGATGACGTTCCAGCCGCCGATACGATCCGCCAACGCACCGAGCCGTGCCGCCGTCAACATGCTGCCCAGCGCGGAACAGGCCATCACCACGCCGGCGATGCGGGCCAGGTGAGCGGCGGGCACGCCCAGCGCGCCGATATAGACGGTGATGATCGGTTCGATCGACATGTTGGCGAGCAGAACCATCATCGCCGTCACCAGCAAGGCCGCCACGACGGCGTAGTTGGTCCGTTTGATCGCGACGGCGGCCTCGCTGGTCGCACGGGTTGCCTGGGCGCGCTGTTTTGCCTGATCGGCGGGATTGAAGTCCTCCTTGACGACGAAGATCGTGAGCAAGGCAGCGACGGCGATGATGGCACCGCCCGCGAAAAAGGTGCCGCGAATTCCGATCCATTCAGGCAGCAGGCCGCCGATCAACGGTCCAACGAGGTTGCCCGCGAGCGCCCCGGTCGAGAGTATTCCCAGGGCCCAGCCGGCTCGCTCGCGTGGCGCCTGCGAGCCGACCATCACGGTGGAGGCCGACGAGTAGCCGCCCACCAGTCCGGCGATCAGACGCAGGGCCACCAGCTCGTGAACCGTATGCACGACGCCGATCAGCGACATGACGATGGCCATGCCGATCGCCGCGCGCACCAGCATGGGCTTGCGGCCGTAGCGGTCGGCGAGACGGCCCCAAAGCGGCGCCGTCACCGCGGTGCCGAGGAAGGTCGCGCCAAACGCGATTCCCGACCACTGGATCACCGCCGACTGCGAGTCGACGCCCAACTGGCGCACGTAAAGCGGCAGGAACGGCAACAGCATGCTCAGGCTGACGAGCGTGGTGAACGAGCCGAACACGCAGACCGCGAGATTGCGTTTCCAGTGACGCTCATTGCGCTCGGCGTAACTGAGCGAGGCGGTTGATGTGGGGGAGGTGGGAGAGGTTGGGCATGCCGTCCGCCGGCCCGGGCCCAACATGCAATCAGCAGATTGATTCATTTCGTCCTCAGCGCGGCAAACAGATTGACCACCGGATTGAATGGAGCCAGTCTAGATTGAACCGATTGAGGAGAGAATCCGCTCGTACCGGAAGACATTCTTCCGGCGCGCGATTCAATGGATGCGGCTAGCGGGTCGCAACAGGCGCTTGCAGTTGCTTGAAATAGCGGCGTAGCCGTGGGGTCGCGAAGTCGACGAAGGCCCGCACTTTCGGCACGGACAGCCGCCCTTGAGGCGTGAGGAGATGGACGGGCAGGGGGGCATGCTCGCTGTCGCGCAGGACGATCTCGAGCGTGCCTTGCTTGACCTCCTGCGCTACGTGATAAGAGAACACGCGCGTGACGCCATGGCCCGCGACCGCCGAGGCAACGGCTGCCCGAATCGTGTTGACGATGAAACGCGGCGTGAATTGCACGACGAGCGGAATCGTGGCGTTGCCCACCGGCGGAAAGCTCCAGGAGTCCAGGCCGAAGTGCGTCATCGAGATGATCTGATGCTGGGCGAGGTCGCCCGGTTCGTCGATACGGGGATGCGTGGCGAGGTAGCGCGGCGAGGCCGCGACAACCCGCCGGACCTCGCCGACAGGAATCGCGATCAGCGTCGAGTCCGGCAGATGCGCGATGCGCAGCGCGACGTCGATGCCTTCGTCGATCAGGCTCGCCGGACGGTCGAGCAACTGCAGACGGACGGAGACGTCCGGATAACGGTCGATGAAGTCGTCGAGGATGGCGCGCAGCACGTCCTCGCCGGCGGCGACCGGTGCCGTGACCGTGAGCAGACCGCGCGGCGCAGAGCGTTCGTCGGCCACCAGCAGATCGGCTTCCTCGAGCTCGGTGAGGATCCGCCGGCACGCGGACGCATAGCGCTCGCCGGCTTCGCTCAACTTGATGGTCCGGGTGGTCCGGTGCAGCAGCGCGGCACCGGTGTGCTCTTCGAGGAAGGCGATCGCCCGGCTCACCGCCGCAGGCGAGCGGCCGAGCCGGCGCGCCGCACCGGCCAGGCTGCCTTCGTTCAGCGTGGCGACGAACACCTTCATCGCATCGATTCGGTCCATGTGGCGTCAGAGAGTGTGCGGCCGGAGCCGATGCCGAAGTCTACCGTCCGCGTCATGTTTTGTATCTGGGGAGGGTCGGATGGGTCGAGACACCGCGCAGGCGAGCCACCACCGCCATTGTGCTGGAATCGAAAACAGTGAATTCGCCGTGGCCGCGTTGATGTCCAGCACGCAATCCCTAGAATGAGTGCAGCAGGATTGATGCGCGTTCAGCGCAACTTCGAACAGGAAAGATCATGAACCACAATTCATCGAACTCGCGAAACACCGGCCGCAATGGCGCTGAGAAGGATACGCGCCTTGACATTCAGCCCGTCGGGCAAGTCACGCCCGCGCTGCACCAGACGCAAAAGCCTGCGCGCAACTGGGCCTGGTTGCATAACACGGAAACGTATGACTGGATGGACTCGCACAGTCCATTTTCCACGCGCGATTCGTTTCACTGACACGTGACGTCGCCGCCTGAGAGTGTCTTCGTGACAATCCGTACGGAATGCGAAATATAGACGCGCCTGTACGTACAACGCGCACGACGCGCACGACAGACATATCCACGACACAATTGGGTTCGACCCAAACATCAACAAGGCGATTTCCTGCACGAAGCGCGTGCCGGAAATCGCCTTTCATTTGGCCTCTTCCAGAATTTGGTGTTGAATAGCGAAAGCGCTGAGCGCCGCCCTCGCAGGCAACACAGTGCGTGTGCCTGCCGCTTTGCGTATGTCAGTCGCGATACTTCACATCCTCGCCCAACATCCAAGGAGCTGGAAATGTCACTTGAACAGGTTCTCTACACCGCCCATGCAACTGCCACCGGAGGCCGCGACGGCCGCGCGGTGGTGCCGGACTCGGGACTGGATCTTAAGCTGACCACCCCGAAGGAACTCGGCGGTGGCGGAGGGCAGGGCGCCAACCCGGAACAGCTCTTCGCCGCCGGCTACAGCGCCTGCTTCATCGGCGCCATGAAGTTCGTCGGCGCGCGCGACAAGATCGCCGTGCCGGCGGATGCTTCGGTGGCTGGAAGCGTGGGCATCGGCCCGATCCCCAATGGCTTCGGCATCCAGGTCGAGCTGAAGATATCGCTTCCCGGCGTGCCGCGCGAAACCGCCCAGGCGCTGATCGAGAAGGCCCACATCGTGTGTCCGTATTCGAATGCGACGAGGAATAACATCGATGTGACGCTCACGCTGGTATAAGCGCGCATGGCTGGGCTGGCCGTCTGTGGGATGGGCGGCCAGTCGCATCCTTCCTTGCGTCAACTCTGAAACAGCGGCGCGACGCTCCGTACCGCCTGAGCGTTGCGCTCAAAGGCCCGTTGGCCGGCGCATGATCGATCCCGCGCTCACGCCTGCTTCAACGCTCGCTGCCTGCGAAAATCTTCAACCGGCAACCCGCCCCAGCCCCAGTTCCCAGTCTCCACTTCCTCTATCACCACAAACGTGGCTTCAAGCGGCTTGTTCAGCACGTCTAGCAGCAACTGGCTCACACCTTTGATCAACTGGGCCTTTTCATCCGCCGTGACGGAATCGGCTCCCGGCTTCGTCCCCTCGCGGGTGACCTGAATCGTAACGATAGGCATCGTGCTCTCCTTGAGCAGGGTTGACGAACGGGGCGCCATTAGCCGGCGCCCCATCGCGCAAGCGACTTAATGGCCGGCGCTCTGGCCGCCGTCGACGTGGAGGATTTCGCCCGTGACGAACGGCGCGGAATCCAGATACAGGATGGCGTTCACGACATCGCTCATCTCGCCCATATGACCCATCGGATGAAGCGCGCCGAGTGCCTCATGCGTTTCCACGGCGTGCATCGGCGACTTGATGATGCCCGGCGCGACCGCGTTGGCGCGGATGCCGCGTTTCGCGTATTCGATCGCGAGCGAGCGGGTCGCCGCGTTCAGGCCGCCCTTGGTCAGCGAAGCGAGTACCGAAGGCACGCCTTCGATCGCCGAGTCCGCAAGGGTGGTGCTGATGCTGACGACGTGACCACTCGAGTTCTTCTCCATCTCCGCAATGGCGAGTTGCGTGATGTAGAAGAAGCCGTTCAGGTTCACCGCGATGATCGAGGCGTAATCCTCAGCCGTGTACGAGGTGAACGGTTTGGCGATGAAAATCCCGGCGTTGTTGACCAGCGTGTCGATCCGGCCAAAACGCGCCACGCCTTCGCTGATGACGCGGCGAGCGGTGTCCGGATCGCCGATGTCGCCGGCCACCGTGAGAATGTTGGGATCTTCCGACGGCTTGATGCTGCGCGCGGTGGCAACCACGCGATAACCGCGTTCGCGGAACGCCTTCACGATTTCAGCGCCAATGCCTTGTGATGCACCTGTAACGACAACGACCTTGTTTGACGTGTTCATGCTAGACCTCAGAATAGGTTGGTTCGGCTTTTTACCGGTCGGGCCTGCGGCTCCGATAGGTGCCTAATCTAGGCGCATTGGCGTCAAGTTCGAATACCCGGCGCGGACAAACACTTGTGACGCGCAGGAACAAGTTAAGGCCGAGGAGGGTGCATTACAGCGGAAAACCGCCCGCAAAACGCTCCCGCAGGTAGCTGACGAACAGGCTCACGGCACGCGGCACATGCGACGCGTAAGGCCGCAGCACATAGAGCTGCTCGGCGAACGCTCCCGTGACGCGCCACTCCGGCAACACCACGACGAGCTTGCCGGCCCGCACGGCGGCCTGCGCCGTGAAGTCCGGCAGCAGCGCAATGCCCATGTCGTCCAGTGCCGCATCGCGCAGCGTTTCGCTGTTGTTGGCGGAGAACGGCCCGTTGACCGGCAACGTGACCGGGGCGCCGCCCGTCTTGCGCGCGGTCCTGCGCTCGAACGACCACATCCCGCCGCCGGTCGGGCGCGGATAGAACAGGCAGTCGTGGGCGGCAAGGTCTTCGGGCGCAACGGGCGTGCCGCGCTTGCGCAGATAGGCGCGCGTCGCCACGATCGTCGATTGGGTCTGGCAGAGTTTCCATGCAACGTGCGAGTCGGGCGCTTCCGCGCTATGGCGAATCGCCAGATCGAAGCCTTCGGTGGCGAGCGAGGCAAGCCGGTCGGAGACCTCCAGCTGAACCCGGACCTCCGGATTGGCCCGCAAAAACGCCGGGAGTTCAGGCACCACCTGCTGCCGTGCAAAGGCAACCGGCGCCGTCACCCGGATCAGGCCGCGCGCCACGCCGGCCAGTTCGCGCACGCTGGAAAAGCTGCTGGCGATCTGTTCGTAGTGGCCGCGGGTGTCCTCGACGAGCCGCTGGCCCGCTTCCGTGAGGCGCACGCTGCGCGTGGTGCGCTGCACCAGCGAGATTCCCGCGGCGCGCTCCAGTTCGGCAATGCGCTGGCTCATGGCCGCCTTGCTGACGCCGAGGCGGGCCGCCGCCGCGGTATAGCTGCCTTGCTCGGCGAGGACGCTGAGCCAATGCAGATGCACCCACAGGCCTTCGATTTTTTGGCTATCCATACACTGATTGTTCACTATAGAAAACAATGAATTCAATGATAGCGCCTTTGCAGATGGGTCGCCGGCTCCTAGACTCAGGTGATCGACCATCAACGATCAGGAGCCTCCATGCAAGCCTTCAACGACACCGCAGACGTCGGCCATTTCATCCACGGTCAGCGCGTCGCCGGTAACGGCAGCCGTACCCAGCCGGTCTTCAATCCCGCAACGGGCGCGCGGCCGCGCACGCTGCGTCTGGGCGAAGCGGCGGATGTGGAGGCCGCGGTCGCGAGCGCGAAGGCCGCCTTTCCGGCGTGGAGCGATACGCCGCCGATCCGCCGCGCGCGGGTCATGCTGCGTTTCCTCGAATTGATGAACAAACACCGCGACGAGCTGGCGGCCATCGTCACGGCCGAACACGGCAAGGTGTTCTCGGATGCGCAAGGCGAAGTGTCGCGCGGTATCGACGTGATCGAATTTGCCTGCGGCATTCCGCAACTGCTTAAGGGCGACTACACCGAGCAGGTGTCGACGGGCATCGACAACTGGACCACGCGCCAGGCGCTGGGCGTCGTCGCCGGCATCACGCCGTTCAACTTCCCGTGCATGGTGCCGTGCTGGATGTTCCCGGTGGCGATCGCCGCCGGCAACACGTTTATTCTCAAGCCGAGCGAGCGTGACCCGTCGGCGTCGCTCTTCATGGCCGACCTGTTGAAGCAGGCAGGCTTGCCCAACGGCGTTTTCAACGTCGTGCAGGGCGACAAGGTGGTGGTTGATGCATTGCTGACGCACCCGGACGTGAAGGCCGTGAGCTTCGTCGGTTCGACGCCCATCGCCAACTACATCTACGAGACCGGCGCGAAGCAGGGCAAGCGCGTGCAGGCGCTGGGCGGCGCGAAAAACCACATGGTGGTGATGCCCGACGCCGACCTCGACCAGGCCATCGACGCGCTGGTCGGCGCAGGCTACGGCTCGGCCGGCGAGCGCTGCATGGCGATTTCGGTGGCGGTGCTGGTGGGCGACGTGGCCGACAAGATCATGCCGCGCCTCGCCGAGCGCGCCCGCAGTCTGGTGGTGAAGAACGGCATGGAGCCGGATGCCGAAATGGGCCCGATCGTGACGCGCCAGGCGCTGGAGCGGATCGAAGGTTACATCGCGCTTGGCGTCGAGGAAGGCGCCAAGCTCGTCGTCGACGGCCGCGGTTTGAAGGTGCCGGGCCACGAAGACGGTTTCTTCACCGGTGGTACGCTGTTCGACCACGTCACGCCGGAGATGCGCATCTACAAGGAAGAGATTTTCGGACCGGTGCTGGCGTGCGTGCGCGTCAAGGACTTCACGGAAGCCGTCGATCTGATCAATGCACACGAGTTCGGCAACGGCGTGGCCTGCTACACACGCGATGGACACGTGGCCCGCGAATTCGGCCGCCGCATCGAGGTGGGCATGGTCGGCATCAATGTGCCGATTCCGGTGCCGATGGCATGGCACGGCTTCGGCGGCTGGAAACGCAGCCTGTTCGGCGACATGCATGCCTACGGCGAGGAAGGGGTGCGCTTTTACACCAGGCAGAAGTCGATCATGCAGCGTTGGCCCGAAAGCACGGAGAAGGGTGCGGAGTTTGCGATGCCGACGGCGAAGTAAGTCGAACCCAAAAAGGAGCCGACATGACCCATCAGACTGACAACCGCGCGCTGCTGCGCTTGCTGGGCATCGACAAGCCGATCGTTCAGGCGCCCATGGCCGGTGTGAGCACACCGGCGCTGGCGGCGGCCGTATCGAATGCGGGCGGCCTCGGTTCGCTGGGCGTCGGCGCCATGAACGCGGCAGGCGCCCGCAAGGTGATCGTGGAGACGCGGGCGCTGACCGCGAAGCCGTTCAACATCAACGTGTTCTGTCATCGTCCTGCCACGGCCGATGCCGATGTCGAGCGTCAATGGTTGAGCTGGCTCGCGCCGCAGTTCGCGCAGTACGGCGCCACGCCGCCGGCAGCGCTGTCCGAGATCTACACGAGCTTCGTGGCGGACCCCGCCATGCTCGAGGTGTTTCTCGAAGAGAAGCCGGCAATCGTCAGCTTTCACTTTGGCCTGCCGTCGGCCGAAGCGATCGCCGAACTCAAGAAGGCCGGGATCAAACTGCTCGCCGCGGTGACCAATCTGCAGGAAGCGGCGCAGGTTGCCGCAGCCGGCGTCGACGCGATCGTCGCGCAAGGCATCGAGGCCGGCGGCCATCGCGGCGTGTTCGATCCCGAGGCGACGGACGACCGGCTCGGCACCTTTGCACTGACGCGTCTGCTGGTCAGGGAATTCGATCTGCCGGTGATCGCGGCGGGCGGCATCATGGATGGCGCCGGGATCGCCGCCGCGCTGGCCCTGGGCGCCCAGGCGGCGCAACTGGGCACCGCGTTTGTTGCGTGCCCGGAAACCTCGATCGACGACGGTTACCGGCGGACGATCCTGAGCGAGGCGGCACGCCGCACCACTTTCACCGCGGCAATTTCCGGGCGCGTGGCGAGAAGCATGGTCAACCGGTTCACGGAACTCGGCAGCGGCCCGCAAGCCCCGCAGCCGCCCGCGTATCCGATCGCCTATGACGCCGGCAAGGCGCTTCACGCTGCCGCCAAAGCCAAGGGTGAGTTCGGCTACGGCGCGCAGTGGGCAGGGCAGGCCGCCGCGCTCACACGCGCGTTGCCGGCAGCCGAACTGTTCGCGCAGCTCGAGCGCGAGATGAAGGAGAGTGTCGTGCGGCTGGCGCAGTGGGTGAATTGAGGTGCATACCGTGCTAAATCGCAACCAGGCCGTGCGATTTGAACAGCGTGGACAGGTGAGGCGCGGCACTATCACCTGACACGCGGCACGTCGGCTCGAACGGGCAGTACGTCACGCGATCGCATTCATCCACCTGGAATCCATCTGGAGGTGCTGCATGACTACTGCAGCTGACTACCTGGTCGCCACGCTCGCCCATGCCGGCGTCAAACGCATTTATGGCGTCGTCGGCGATTCGCTGAACGGCGTTTCCGATTCGCTGCGCCGCTCCAGCGAAATCGACTGGATTCACGTTCGGCACGAGGAAGGCGCGGCGTTCGCCGCCGGCGCCGAGGCCCATCTGACCGGCGAACTCGCGGTCTGCGCGGGTAGCTGCGGGCCGGGCAATCTGCACCTGATCAACGGCTTGTTCGACTGTCACCGCAGCGGCGTACCCGTGCTGGCGATTGCGGCACACATTCCCAGCAGCGAAATCGGCATCGACTATTTCCAGGCCACGCACCCGGAAGTCCTGTTCAAGGAATGCAGCCACTACGTCGAACTGGTCTCGAACGCCGCGCAACTGCCGCAGATCCTGACCCGTGCAATGCGTGTCGCGGTGGCGCGCCGCGGCGTGGCGGTGGTCGTGATTCCCGGCAACGTGGCGTTGTCGCCGTTGCCCGCCGAAGTCGCGCCCTGGGTCGTGCCGACCACGCCGCCCGTGCTGCGTCCGAACGACGAGCAGATCGCCGATCTCGCGGGCCTGCTGCGCGCGGCATCGAGCGTCACGCTGATGTGCGGCGCCGGCTGTGCCGGTGCGCACGACGAAGTGGTGGAACTGGCGAAGCGCCTCAAGGCGCCGATCGTGCATTCGCTGCGCGGCAAGGAGTACATCGAGCACGACAACCCGTACGACGTCGGCATGACGGGCATGGTCGGCTTTGCCTCGGGCTATGCGGCAATGAAGGCCTGCGACCTGTTGCTGCTGCTCGGCACGGACTTTCCGTACCGGCAGTTCTACCCGGAGAACGCCAAGATCGTGCAGATCGACGTGCGCCCCGAAGCGCTCGGCAACCGCTGCTCGCTCGAACTCGGGTTGCTCGGCACCGTCAAGGACACGCTCGCCGCGCTGCTGCCGGTGCTCAACGAAAAGACCGATTCGACCCACCTGGACCGCGCGCTCGAGCATTACGGCACCGCGCGCAAAGACCTGGATGCGCTCGCCGAAAGCAATCCGTCGAGCACGACGATTCATCCTCAGTATGTGACGAAGCTGGTCAGCGAGCTCGCCGCGGACGACGCGATCTTCACCTGCGACGTCGGCACGCCGATCGCCTGGACCGCGCGCTATCTCAAGCTGAACGGCAAGCGCAGGCTGGTCGGCTCGTTCAATCACGGTTCGATGGCCAATGCCATGCTGCATGCCATCGGCGCGCAGGCGACGTATCCGGGGCGCCAGGTCGTGTCGATGTCGGGCGACGGCGGCTTTGCCATGATGATGGGCGAATTCCTCACGCTGGTCCAGGCCGGCTTGCCTGTGAAGGTCGTCGTCCTGAACAACGGCACGCTCGGCTTTGTCGAAATCGAAATGCGCGCGTCGGGTTTCGTCGACACCGGCACCGAGCTGATCAACCCCAACTTCGCGAACATGGCCGAGGCGATCGGCGTCAAGGGCATTCGCGTCGAGCGGCCGCAGGACCTTGAAGCCGCCCTCACCGCGGCGTTCGAGCACGACGGTCCGGCGCTGGTCGACGTGGTCAGCGCGCGTCAGGAGCTCATCATGCCGCCGAAGACCACCGTCGACGAGGCGTGGCATTTCGGGCTCTTCATGATGAAGTCGGTGATGGACGGGCGCGGCCGCGAACTGATCGATCTGGCGAAAGTGAATCTGACGCGCTGATGAAAGCAGGCTCAAAAGCGGCCTTAAGCGCGGGCCTAAAAACAGTCCTAAGCCTGCCGATGTCGATGCTGCTCACAGCGTGCTCAGGATCGCCGTCGGTGGGCGTGCTGGGCGCGTATTTTCCCGACTGGCTGTTCTGCGTGACGGGCGGCGTGGCACTGACGGTCATCGTGCATGTGCTGGCGTATCGCCGCGGCTACGGCGGCTGGCTCACGCCTCCGGCGATCGTCTATCCCGCGCTGACCGTGCTCTTTTCGATCGTCCTCTGGGCGGTTGGCTTCAACTTGTGACAGACAGTGCCAACATGGGTTCTAACATGAGCGCGGCAAACTCCGGCGCAGCGAAGCGCCCCCGAACCTGGCCCGCCATTCTGCTGATCGTGCTGGCGGTGGCCGCGATCGTCGCGGTGATCTGGCGCGTCGACACCGCGCCGCGCACCGACGATGCCTATGCGTATGCGGACACCATCGGCGTGTCGCCGGAAGTGAGCGGCAAGATCGTCACGCTGGCGGTGCGCGACAATCAGGCGGTCAAGCAGGGCGATCTGCTGTTCCAGATCGATCCGCGTCCGTATCAGTACGCGTTGCAGCGCGCCCAGGCGGCGCTCGTGCAGCTCGACGCGCAGATTCCGCTGACGCAGCGCAGCGTGAACGCGCAGACCTTCGGCGCGACGGCGGCCAGATCGGCGGTGGGGCGCGCCCAGGCGGCGGCGAACCAGGCGAGCGATACGCTCGCGAGAATGCAGCCGCTGATCGGCAAGGGCTACATCTCCGCCGACGACCTCGACCGCGCACGCACCGCGCAGCGCTCGGCGCTCGCGGAACTGGCCTCCGCCGAGGCCCAGGCACGCCAGGCGCAGGCGGCGGTCAGCAGCGTCGATGCGCTCGTCGCGCAGCGCTCGGTGTTGCAGGCCGAGATCGCCACGGCGCAACTCAATCTCGAGTACGCGACGGTGCGCGCGCCGTTCGACGGACGCGTCGCGGAACTGCGCACGACGGTCGGGCAGTACGTGTCCGCGCAAAAACCGGTCTTCACGCTGATCGACACGCGGCACTGGTACGTGATTGCCAATTTCCGCGAGAACGAACTCGGGCAGATCCGTCCCGGCACGCGGGCGACGGTGTATCTGATGAGCAATACCGGCATACGCTTTAGCGGTACCGTCGACTCGGTCGGCTTTGGCGTCGATCCGCAGGACGGCGGCGGCACCGCGAACGGTCTGCCGAACATTCAGCGCAGCATCAACTGGGTTCACGTCGCGCAGCGCTTTCCGGTGAAGATCCTGGTGGATCGTCCCGATCCGCAGTTGTTCCGCATCGGCACCTCGGCGGTGGCGGTGGTGCGTCCTCGCGAGCATGCCGCGGCAGCCGCAGGCGGAGCGCAGTCATGACCGCTGTCGCCCGCTTGCGGCGCGAGCTTGCGTTGCCGCGCCCATTCGCGCGTTTCGTGGGGTTTCTACAGCGCGAACTGGCGATGTTCCCCGGTCGCGGCAACGTAACGCTGCGTTGCGTGCTGGGCAGCGCAATCGTGATCGTCGCTTCGATGACGCTGCAGGTGCCCGAACTGGCTCTGTCGCTGATGGTGGTGTTCTACGTCACCCAGGCCAACGTGGTGTTGACGCGCGTGATCGCGCTGAACCTGGTGCTCGGCTCGACCTGTGCGGTAGCCGCTGCCATTGGCCTCTATGTCTTGACCTTCGACTACCCGCTGCTGCGCATCGCCGTCGCTAGCGCGATATTTTTTTGCAGCGTGTACCTGATGCGGGCCGTCACGAAGTTTGGCCTGGTGTTTTTTATCGTCGCGATCATCGTGATCTACGCGCAGAGCTTTGTCGACCTGACCGACAACGCGGAACAACTGGTGCGCAGTTGTCTGTGGGTCTGGTCCGCGGTCAACTATCCGGTTGTGGTGGCGCTGATCATCAATACGGTTTTGCTGCCCGCCGAGCCTGAGCGGCAACTGCGCGCGGCGATGCACCGGCAACTCGCCGCGGTTCAGGCGCGCCTCACCGCGCTGCTCGAACCGTCTGCCGAGCCTGTTGCGACGCCGGCCGCGCTCGATGCGAGCGATCTGCAGCAGGGCGCCTTGTCGTTGCAGAAACTGCTGCGCTTCTCCACGATGCGCACGCGCTACAGCGAGCATGCGGCTGCGGCGATGCTGGCTTCGGTGACGGCCGTCTCGCGCTTGTACGAAGCGGCCGCCGGCTTGCCCGCCACGGCGCAACCGTCCGGTGACGCCGGGCTCGCCGCGATCCGCAGCGTGCGCGGCGAAGTTGCGGCGCTCGACGCCGCCATCACCCACGATGCGCCATTGCCACGGGTGAGCGCCGCGCAGCGCGATGCCGAAGCGCCGACGATTCCCGCCGTCGCTTCGATGCGGCGCGCCATCGAAGCGCTCGCCGATGCCACCCGCTCCAAGGCGGCGCAAGCAGCGACGCCGCCGTCGCCGCCGGCCCCGTTGCTGTCACCCGATGCCTTCTCCAACCCGCGCTACGCCCGCTTCGCATTGCGCACGCTGATGTCGGTCCTGATCTGCTATGTGTTCTACAACGCGGTGAACTGGCCCGGCATTCATACGATCATGCTGACCTGCCTCGTCGTCGCGCTGCCCAGTCTCGGCGCCTCGAGCCGGCACGGTCTGCTGCGGGTGAGCGGTGCACTGGTCGCCAGCGCGCTCGCGCTCTTCATGGTCGCCTTCGTGATTCCGCAACTGGAAAGCGTGACGGGCCTGCTGCTGATGAGCTTGCCGGTGATTGCGCTGGGGGCGTGGGTGTCGGCCGGTTCCGAGCGGATCAGCTACGCCGGCTTGCAGCTCATGTTCACGTTTTCGCTCGCCCTGCTGGAGCAGTTTGCGCCGCCGTCCGATCTCACCGAAATCCGCGACCGGCTGGTGGGGATTCTGCTGGGGGTCGGCGTTGCGACCTTTATCCAGATGTCGGTGTGGCCGGAAGGCGAGGCCGACGCGCTGCGCACGCAACTCGCCAAGGTGCTTCGTACGATCGCGGCTGTCGCTCGCGGCCATGCCCAGGCGGCTGGGAGCGACGCACCCGCAGCGCCGGCGCAGCCCGCGTCGACGGCGTGGGCCATGCTGGCCGATTGCGAAGCGATGCTCGCGCGGGTCACGCTCGAACCGGACTGGCGTGAGGGCGAAACGGCCCGCATCACGCTCCTCGCGCAAACGGTGCTGGCGCAGAGCCGCTCGATCCTGCTGGCGAGCGACGCTTTCCACGACCGGACGATGTTCGAGGCCGGACGTACCGATGCATCCGGCACGGATGTGATGCAAGCCTGTGGGGCGCTGCAGCGCGAGCTTGGCGAGTCGCTCGAACAATACGCGCAGCAATTGTCGAGCGAACCGCCGCTTGCCACGCCGCCCGCGCCGCTGGATTCAACCAGGCTGGCGACGAGCGAGCGCGGCGGGGAGGGCAGCGCTGCGCTGCAGGAGTCGGCCACGCGTCTCAACACGGCGCTCACGGGCTTGCCGCAATGGTGGACCGTCGAACTCACGTCGACGCCGTCGAATGATTCCGCCCGGGCGGGGATAGCGTGATGCGCGACGATCATTTTTCGCAAGCGCAGACCGCGCCTCGCCACGCCGCCCGTCCACCGTTGCCGCGCTTCGTGCGCCGCTGGCTGGCGCTGCTGCCGCTCTGTTCATGCCTCGCAGCCTGCGCGCTGATTCATCACGACAGCCCGCCGGCCGCTCTCATCGCACCGGAACAAATCCGTCTGGCCGACGACATCCATCTCGCCGGCGAAGGCTGGCCGTCGGCGCGCTGGTGGGAGGACTATCACGACCCGCAGCTCGACGCGCTGATCGACCGCGCGCTCAGTCATGCGCCGACGCTCGCCATCGCACGTGAGCACGTCTCGCAGGCACACGCCCAGGTGGAACTGATCCGTGCGGGTTCCGACCTGCAGGTGTCGGCGCGCGGCGAGGCCGATCGCGAGCACGTGTCCGGCCATGGTTTCCTGAGCGCCTATGCGCAGCAGGATCCGGCGATCGGCGCTTACGGCCCGTGGTACTGGACCGGGCTGGTCGGCGTGGACGCCCATTACGATATCGACCTGTGGGGCAAGCAGCGCGATCTCGTGCGCGCGGCGCTCGGCGAACAGAACGCGCGTCGCGCCGAGGCGGCGCAGGCCGAGCTGGAGGTGTCGACGGGCGTTGCGCAGCTCTACTACCAGATCCAGATCGTCTATACGAGCCTCGGTCTGCTGCAGCAATTGCGCAGCGTCGACGCGTTCGAGCTGGACACGCGAAGCGCGCGGCACGAACGGGGGCTGGAGGCGCTGACGCAGTCGGCCGAGGCGCGCTCGCAACTTCTCGCGCTCGACCAGCAGATCGCCTCGGCACAGGAACAGATCGTGCAAACCCGCGAGGCGTTGCGCGCGCTGCTGGGCGCGGGCGCGGACGATCTGCCGGCCATCGTGCCGGTGGCGTTGCCGGCGCCCTCGGTCGGCCTGCCGTCCACACTGTCGTTCGAGCTGCTGAACCGCCGCCCGGACCTGCAGGCGCTGCGCTGGCTCGTCGCGGCATCGTTCGACCGCATCGACGCCGCCAAGGCCGCGTTCTACCCGAGCTTCGACATCACCGCGTTCTTCGGCTTCAACGCGCTGCGGATGCGCGATCTGTTCACGCATTCAGCCGAACAGATCAACCTGATCCCGGGACTCTCTTTGCCGATCTTCGACGGCGGCCGTCTGAACGCGGGCCTGCATGGCGCCCGGAGTGCCAGCAACACGCTCATCGAACAGTACAACGAAGCGGTGCTCGACGCGGTCCGCGATGTCGCGCAAACCGGCAGCCAGATCGACGATCTCGAGCATCGCGCGCAACTGCAGCGCGAGCGGATCGACGCCATCCGTTTCGCCAGCGAGAGCGCCGACGCGCAGTACCAGCGCGGTCTCGCCGACCGCAGCACAGCGATGCAGGCCAAGGCGCCGGTCATCGAAGGACAGATCGCGCTGCTGCAACTGAACGGCGATGAAATCGAAGCGGAAATCGTCCTGACGCGCACGCTGGGCGGCGGGTATCGCAGCGACGATTTGCCGGTACTGCCCGCGCAGCCGGCAAGTGCGACGCGCTAGCGCGCGAGTCCGCCCCCGTTCGGGGGATTGACCCGCGTGCTGCGCGCCTCTACCTTTTCCGGGAACCCGCCCAACAGGGAGGCAAGGTCATGGTGTCGCGAATCTGTCCGCTGCTTTCGGGCACCTTACCCATTGACACGGGGCCCTTGAATTCACGAGGCCGGCCGTGAACGAGCGCACCCACCTGATCGAGCTGACCGCCGAAATCGTGGCGAGCTTCGTCTCATGCAACCCGCTGCCGGCCGCCGACTTGCCGGCCTTCATTTCCAGTACCCATGCCGCTCTCGCCGCGCTGCGCGATCCGGGTGAGGAGGCCCGCTCGCCGGGCGAGGCGGCCGTCCCCATCGACGAATCGATCCATGACGACTACCTGGTCTGTCTCGAAGACGGCCGCAAGCTGAAGTCGCTCAAGCGCCATCTGCAGCACCGCTACGGGATGACCCCCGAGCAGTATCGGGCGAAATGGGGGCTGCCCGCCGACTATCCGATGGTCGCGCCCGCCTACTCGGCGTTGCGCTCGACCATCGCGAAGAATCATCCCGCAGGGGCCGTCAAGCCGCGTCGTCCTGCGAAGTCTTGAGGGGAGGCGGGCCCGCGCTCGCGGGTGGCCGTTTCACCCATTGGAGGGATACCGGAGCAGTGGCCGTGTCGCGCATCATGCTCAGCAATGAAAACGGCCCGCGGGTCGGGCGCCGTGAAGCGGTCGGCGCCGCCGGCGTGCGGCGCATCGACACGGAGCGACACCATGTCCAGACAGTCACAGTACGCGGCGAGCCTTGGCCGGGCGGCATCTGCTGATGCCGGAAGTGGCGTGGGCGCAGGTTTCACAACGAACTTCAGTGCGAGCGAACGTTCGATCGTAGGCGTAGAGGAGCGCTGGCGCTGTCCGCCGCTTTCCACGGTCGATGCAGCCACCGCCGACCGCATCCTCGCCGGCAGTTGGAGCTGGAGTGAGGGCGGCGCCGCGCAGCGCGAAGTGTCGAGCGTGGGCGATGAGCGTTTCTATACGGTCGGCATCAGCCTGAGCGCGACCACGCTGAGGTTCCAGCACGACGGCCGGGTCCTCTGCGACGGTCCGGTGATGCCGGGTTCGATCCAGATCACCGCGCCGGGCGCCAGCGTCAAGGCCGTGTATGCAGCGCCGTGCCGCGTCATGCATCTGTTCGTCGCGCCGGACCTGGTGTCGCGGCGTTATGAGGAGGCCGAAGGGCAACTCGCGCGGCCCGATCTCGCGGACCACAGTCCGGGCATTTTTCGCGACATCGCGGTGGAACGGCTGGCGCTCGCGCTGCAGGACGCGAATCCGCTTGCCGACACCTTCGGCCGCATGTATGCGGACAGCGTGTGCGATGCGATCATGGCCCGATTGCTGGCCCGGGGCGCGGACGATATGTCGGCGCGCGCCATGGCCAAGGGTGCATCGCTGCCGAGGTGGCGTTTGCGCCGCGCGCTCGATTTCATGGAGGCCAATCTCGCCAACCCGATCGGCCTGGCCGAAGTGGCGGCCAGCACGGGGCTCACGCGTATGCATTTCGCCGCGCAGTTTCGCTCGACGACCGGTTATTCCCCACACGCTTACCTGCTAAGACGACGGCTCGAGCATGCGCAGATGCTGCTCAGCTCGTCGGAGTTCAGCGTGCTCAACGTCGCGCTCAGTTGCGGCTTCAGTTCGCATGCGCATTTCACGGCGGTCTTCAAGCGCATGATCGGCGAGCCGCCTAATGCCTGGCGCATGCGGATGCGAGGTGGCAGGCTGATGAACGAGCCGCGCGGCGAGGCCGCCGCATGCGACGCCTCGTGACGGCGGCATGTCCGCAGACGAATAGCGCCGACACGCGTTCGTCCCAGCGCAGCTCGCGCGTCGATGCACCGTATAAGCGCCGTATAAACATCGTATAAGCCCCGTCATGACCGGGCCATTACCGAAAAATAACCGAATCATCACGCTTCGCGACGGCGCCAGGGTTAGTCTGGGCGGCATCTTCCTTCGTCGAGCAGTTGCGACGACGGCGTGTTCCGATGGAGCCTCGCATGAACGATGTGGTTGCGCACGAAAGCTTTTCGAAATCTGCTCGAACGCCAAGTGGAGCGATGCCATACGCTGCGACCGAGACGGCCGCGCGGCATGCCATTTATCCGCCGGTGAGCATCCGCATCGGCGAAGCACGGCCAATGACACGGAACGGCGGCGTCCGTCCCGGCATCGGCTTTGCAAAACTCCGGCTCGATCTCGAACGGGCGTGGCAGGCCGTCATGCACCTCGATTGCCGCGAGGCGCTCGTCATCGCGGAGCTGATCGAACACCACGCGAACAGGCTGTCCCCCACAGTAGCGAAGACGTTGCGCTGCGAGCTTGCGGCGCTGCGCGCGGCGGCGCTCGTGTTGCAGGACGACGAGGCGGCTGCTTTACCCGCCGCACTGGCGGCACGCGGGCCTGGCGTCAGCGCGGTCACCGCGCACATCGCGTTGACGGTGTGCCGCAGCGTGTATTGGCGGCTCGGCGAGCTGGAGCGCTTCCACGCGGTGGAGCGCGTCAAGCTGGATACCCAACTGGGCCGGCGGCAGGCGCTCGCCGCGCTGTTCGATCTGGCCTTGGACGCCGCCGTCGCACTCGATCAAATGCGCTTCAGCGCGGCGCGTTTGCTGGCCGCACATGCGCTTGAGATTGGCCGCCGCTTTATCGGCAAGCAGGTTCCCGCGGACGCGTTTCCCGCCTGCATCGTTGCGCAGGTGCTCTACGAGCAAGGCCAGGTGGACGACGCTGAGGCGCTGATCGTCGCCCGGCTGGCCACGCTCCGCGAAAGCTGTACGGTCGAAAGTGCGTTGCGTGCGTATGGGCTGCTCACGCGTATCGCCGCGGGCCGGCGGCAACACGGCCGGGCGCTGGTGATTCTCAGTGAGGCCGAGGCGCTTGGCGCGCGGCGCGCCTGGCCGCGACTGCAGGCGGCGAGCCTCGCGCAGCAGATCGAGATCGAGGTGGGCCGTGGCCGCATCGAGCAGGCCGAAAGCGCGCTGCAGCGTCTCGCCGCACTTGTCGCACTTGTCGGCCTCGCCGATGAAGCGCGCGCCGCGAGCCGCAACGTGAGCTTCGAGATTGCGAGGTTTCACACCGTCGCCCGGGCGCGCGTTGCGCTGGCCTGCTCGCCGGCTGCCGTCGATATCGCCGCACTGCGCGAAGTGCATCGCGACACGGTATGGCGGGGCGGTCTCTATGCGGCGGTGCCGATTGCCCTGTTGCTCGTCGAGGCCTTGCTCGTGACCGGCCAACGTGGCGAAGCAGTCGAGGTACTCGTCGGACTGCTGAGGCTCGCGCCCTCGGTCGGGCTGCATCAAACGCTGGTGGATTGCAGTGCGCGCGTCGCCGAACTGATCGAGGCGATTGTGCAACAACGCATCGTTGCGGTCAGCGATACCCGCGAACTGCTGCCGTACGCGGGCATGCTGCTGGTGCACCGGCAACGCGACGCGAGCGAAACCCATGAGCCGTTCGCGGCACGACGCCCGCACGCGGGTGCGGGACTCAGTGAGCGCGAGCGCCTGATCCTCGCGCTGATGGGGCGCGGGCTGTCCAACAAGCAGATCGCGGTCGAGCTGGGCATTGCTCCCGAAACGGTGAAATCGCACGCCAAGCATCTTTACGCCAAGCTGTCGGTCAGAAACCGGACCGAGGCGGTCACGCTCGCGAGCCGCCTCGATTTGCTCCGGATGCCGAGGAGTGATGCTGCTTGAACCCTGACTTTCGCGTTCGCACCTTGCTGCAGTTTTCCGGCTTTCAGCTCGACCTGGCCAATCACTGCGTGTGGCGGCTGAGCCCGGTGCAATCCGCCACGCGCATCGACCTGCGGCCTAAAACCTTCGCAGTGTTGCGCCACCTGGTCGAACATCCGCAGCAGTTGGTCTCATCCTATGCGCTGCTCGAAGCGGTATGGCCGCACGTGCATGTGCAGCCCGAAGTACTCAAAGGACATGTGGCGGCGATCCGCCGCGCGCTTGGCGACGACGCGGACGCGCCGCGTTACGTCGCAACGATTCGCGGCCGGGGCTATCGCTTCATCGCCGCGGTCGATACGTTTGCAGCGGGCGGCCAGTCAGGCTTCTTCGCGCGCCGGGCGGAGCGTTTCGTGGGTCGCGCACCGGAACTCGACGCCTTGCTAGCAGCCCATCAGCGTGCTCGCGCCGGCACGCGGCAGATCGTGTTTATCGCCGGCGAGGCGGGGATCGGCAAGACGGCGCTCGTCGACGAGTTTCTCGCCGAGGTGTCACACGGCGACGCGCGCGTGCTGGGCGGCGGCTGCATCGAAGGCTACGGCGGCACCGAACCGTACTATCCGGTGCTCGAAGCGCTGGGCCGTTTATGCCGCGGTGCGGGCGGCACCGAGGTCACGCAGGCGCTCATCGCGATCGCGCCCACCTGGGCCGTGTTGATGCCGGCTCATGTGCCGGCCTCCATCCGCGAGGCGTTGCTCGCGCAGACGCTCGGCGCCGGACGGCAGCGCATGATGCGCGAAATGTGCGATCTGCTGCAGGCGCTGGCGCGAGAGCGCCCGCTGGTGCTCGTGCTGGACGACCTGCATTGGGCCGATTTCTCGACCATCGACATGCTGTCCGCGCTCGCACGGCTCGAAGGATCGCTGCGGCTCATGCTGGTGGCGATTTACCGTGGCGAAGAGGCCGCGTCCCTGCAGCATCCGGTGATGAAGCTCAGTCATACGCTGTCGCTGCGCGGCGCGTGCGAGATGATCGCGCTGGCGCCGCTCAAGCCCGATTCGATCGGCACGTGGCTCACGCATGGCGCGAGTCTGAACCCGCTCGACGAAGAGCTGGCGCATCTGCTCGCCGAACGCTCCGGCGGCAATCCGCTGTTCATGCAGGCCATGCTGGAGCATCTGCATGAGCAGGGATTGGTGGAGCCGACCTCCGACGGCTGGCATCAGCGCGCGCCGGCCGCGCAGTTGCGCGACGCGCTACCGCGCACGGTCGCCCAGGTCATCGAGATACGCATTCGGCGACTGGCGACCCGGGCACAGCGCGCGCTCGAAACGGCAAGCGTGGCGGGCTTGACGTTTGCCGCCACGACGACGGCCGAAGCCGCCGGGATGAGCGTCGAGGCGTTCGAAGATCTTTGCGATGGCCTGGCCCGGCGCGGCCAGTTCATTCGTCGTGCTGACATTCGGACCTTGCCCGACGGTTCGAGCCTGCAGTCGTTCCGGTTTGCGCATGCGCTGGTTCGCAGTGTCTTCTACGACCGTCAGGGCTTGACGCGGCGCTCGGCGTCGCACCGGCTGATCGGCGAGCGTCTCGAGCAACTGTTTGCGCCGGGGCAGCGCGGCAGTATCGCAGGGGAGCTGTGCTGGCATTTCGCGGACGCGCAGCAGTGGGAGAAGGCGCTCGACTATGTGCGGATCGCCTTGCAGACCGCGAAGGTGCGCTGTGCCTATCGCGAGGCCCTCGCGGCGCTCGATCAGGCCGACGCGCTACTCGCGCACTTGCCGGCGGACTTGCGCGCGCTGCGGCGCGTCGAGTTTGTCGAAACACGCGCAGCGCTACTCGCAGCCGCTCACGATCCGCTGGCGGTGAGCGCCTATCGGGCACTGCATGAGCAGGCTACGCGGCTCGGCAAGATCGAAGTGCAACTGCGCGCGCTGCTCGGTCTCTCGTATGTTCTCAGCTGGAACGATCAGGTTCGCTCGGTGGCCTACCTCGACGATGCGCTCAGCTTGAGCGCGTCGCATCCGGACCGGCGCGTCAGCGCCTCGACGCAGATCGCATGTCACGTGCGGCGAATCTGGACGCAAGGCTGGAGCGCGGCCGACGCGCGCCATTGCATGGATGCGCTCGCCACCTTGCGCGAGGTAGGCGATCCGGTGTCCATCGCGAAAGCGCAACTGGAGCAGAGCATGCTGCAGATGGTGTCGACGCAGTACCGCGCCGCGCTGAACAACGTGCAAACGGGCTATCAGGTGCTGTACGACCATGCAGTGAGCCATCCGGGCTTCGACATCGCGCGTGCGATGTGGATGATGCGGCTCGGCGTGCCGTGGGCGCAGATGTCGCTAGGCGAACTGGGCCGCGCGTTCGACGAATTCGATCGGGGCATCCGCGTCTTTCACGACAACGGCAACTACTTTGCGGCGCGCACCCTGCAGGTCTATCGCGGCTGGCTGCTGATTCATACGATGGACTTCGAGACCGTGATCGAACTGGACCGGCAATTCAGCGCGGCGGCGGACCGCCCTGGATCCGATGCCGAAGTGCGTGAGCGTGCTGCCTTGCTGCCGCCGCAGCAGCACGGCTGGACGGTTCTCGCCGGTCTCGCTCATGCGGGCCTGGGCGAAAGCACCGCGGCCGCAGCGCGTTTCGCCGAAGCCGAACGGCTGATGGAGCACGAGCCGACCATGTTCGACTGGTACTGGCGGCTGGCGCTCGAATGGGGCTGCGCGGACCTCGCGATGGCGGGCGGCGACCACGAGGCCGCGCAGTATCGCGCTCGCCGCTTCCTCGCCGGCGCGCTCGCGACGGAGGAGCGCACCTGGCAGGCGCTGGCGTGGGACACGATGGCAAGAGCGTCGCTGCACGAAGGCGATCTGGAGCATGCCAGGCTGCATCTGGAGGCTGCGTTTGCGGCGACCGAAGGCTTCGAGACGCCGCTGGCGAACTGGCGTCTGCAGCGCACGGCGGCGCAGTGGCATGAGGCGCGCGGCGATACGCAAGCCATGTCGGCGGCACGACAACGCTGCATCGAATTGCGCACCCGTCTTGCCGGTTCGACCTCACGGGATGCGGGCGATGGCATCGGCCGCCGTCTCGCGGACCTCGCGGATCTCGTGGACCTGACTCCCTGATTCCCCGATTGCGCGCTAGCCCTGGATCGCGGCTTCCAGCGTGTCGCGCAGGCGACTTCCGTTGGGCAAGCTGGCGGCAAGCGCCGCCTGTTTGCTCGCTGCGAGTTCGGCGTGACGGGCGGCCGTTGCCGCGTCGCCGCTCAGGCCATACGCCTCGCTCGCCGTGCGATGAATGCGCCAGTCCGCGAGCGGAGTCTGGAAATGCTGGGTGGCCGCCATGGCCTTGTCGATGCAATGCAGGGCGTCCTTCACGGCGCCAAGCTGCAGCGCGACGCGCGCCTGCACTTCCCACGACAAGCCATGCCACGTCCGCTCTTGCGTTGCGGTCGCGAGCTTGACCAGACGCGCGGCATGCGTCATCGCTTCGTCAAGCGCGCCCTCCGCGAGCGCAAGGTTCGCGAGTCCCCATTCGAGCGACACCCGCCAGTACCAGTCGAAAATCACCGGCTCGTTATCCATGCGCTGCATCACGTCGAGCAGATGAACGCGCGCCGTGCGGGTGTCGCCGAGGCCGAGGTAGGCCAGTCCCTTCAGCAGAATCCCGAGCCGCTGCTCCGCGGGAAGCGTGGAGCGGCGCGTGGCCGTCTCGCTCGGGATGTCTGCGAGCACCTGCGTGCAGGACTCGAGCATGGCGTCGAAGTCGAGCGCATGGAATTGCAGCCAGCAGCGGTACAGCGTGAGCGTATCGGCGCCGTACTGATTGCCATTCGCCGCATACATGCCGATCACCCGGTCGAACGCCTGCTGTGCGTGGCCAAACTCGCCCAGGTACAGCAGCGTCCAGGGCACGCCGAGATTCACCATCCATGTGGCGCGCGCCATGTTGAACTCGGGCCGGTTCTCGTCGTTATCGACGAGGAACTGGTAGCTCGCGAGAATCGTGTCCTGAGCCTGCTGATAGCGCGCCGATACCATCAGCACCATGGCGTATTCGCACTGCGACCAGGCGGTCGTGAACGGATCGGCGCCGCCGCGCAAGGCATCGAGCGCCACCTCGCACTGGCGGATATCGTCGGCATTCCAGCCGCGGACCCACATTCTCCAGACGTAGCAACTGATGCGCGTGCGCGCCTGTTGCTGCGGATCGGTCTGCCGTTCGCTCAGCGCGAGCGCTTCGTCGATGATCCGGTTGCAGCGCAGTTGATCGCGCCAGCTATACGTGTAAGCGAGGCTCAGCAGCGCACGGCTCTGAATGTCGATCAGGCCCAGTTGCGCGGCGCGCGCCGCCAGTTGCTCGCATGTCTCGCGCGCCCGCCGGTCGTGCGCCGCGGTAAAGATCGACGCTCGCCCTTCAAGAAACTCCGCTTCCGCGGCCACACGTGCATCGTGCGGCAGATTGGCGGCCAGCATCATGGCGCGATCGAGCACGGCAAGGGCGTCGTTATAGGCGAGGCGTTTTTTCGCCGTCTGGATCGCGATGCGCAGATAGCCGAGCGCGCGCGACCATTGCCGCGCTGCCGCGAAATGCTGGGCCAGTTCGGCGGCGACGCTGCCGCGCGCTTCCGGCGCGCAGCGCGCTTCGAGCGCCTCGGCAATCCGCAGATGGGAATGCGCGGTGCGCAGCGCGCCCTGACGTTCATAGAACGTCTGCCGGTACATGGTGTGGCGGAACGCATAGGTGCGCGCCGCGTTCATGGGGTCGAGCGGCGCAGGCGCCTCACGTCGAATGAAGCTCTCCTGCCGGCACAGCGCTTCGCACACCTCCTCGACGCTTTCCTGGTTCAACTGCGCGGCGGCAGCCAGGGCGGTGGCGTCGAAGTTGAGCCCCGCCACGCTGGCGGCTTCGAGCACGCGTTGTTGATCGCCGGTCAGCCGTTGAATGCGATGCTCGATGACCTGGCTCAGCGTCAGCGGCACTTCGAGCCGCACTTCGGACGGCGACACATGCAGCTTCCAGCCCTCCGGCGTGGTCCTGGCAATGCCTTGCGCGACCAGATGATCGAGCGTCGCCACCATGAAGAGCGGATTGCCGCCGGAGCGCTCGCATACGAGCTGCGCGAACTCGCTCTCGCGCGCGTGCTGCGTGCTGGCATTCAGGTATTCGGCGATCGCGTCTTCGGTCAGCGGCTCGAGCACGATGTCGTGGCAGAGCTTCTGCAAACCGAGGTCGCGGTTCAGGCGGCACAGCGGATGCTGCACGACTTCCGCATCCTCGGGCCGATAGGTGGCGACGACCATCAGGCGCGCATGGTTGCGATGACGGGCGAGGGCGGAGAGCATGTCGACCGTCGAATAATCCGACCAATGCAGGTCTTCGAAAACGAGCGCAAGCGGTCGTTGCGCCGAGAGTGCGGCGAAGAACTCGCAGATCTCGCGCAGCATGCGGCCACTGACCGCGCCGACCAACTGGCGTTGCAGTGCAGCGCGATGCCGCTCCGGCACCGAACCGGGAAGCTGCGCGGCCCAGGTCGGCGCGATCGAGATCAGGCTGCGCATGATGGGCGCGCCGGCGTCGCCCCGCACCAGTTGCGCGAGGGCTTCGAGCACGGGGTAGTACGGCTCGGTGCCGCCGTAGCCTTCCACGCAGCGTCCAAGCGAGGTCAGCACCTCGCCGCGACCGTCGAGGGATTCGAGGAACTGGTTGACAAGCGTGGTCTTGCCGATGCCCGGTTCGCCGGCGACGAACACAATGCGCGACTCGCCTGTGCTGGCCTCGTCGAATAGCGTTTTGAGCTTGTCTAGCTGAGACGTGCGTCCGACGAAGCTGCTGTGAGCGGGCGGCTCTACCTCAGTGGCATGCGTGGCATGGACGGGCGCCCGCGCGCGCAACGGCGCGATGAACCGGTAGCCGCGGCCGCGCTGCGTTTCGATGAACCTGGGGTTGGCGGGGTCGTCGCCGAGCGCGGCCCGGATCGACAGCATGTGCCCCTTCAGCACTTCCGGTTGTACCAGGACCTTTTGCCAAAGCGCGTCGAGGAACTCGTCGTGCGTCACAAGACGGCCGGCGTTGTCGACCAGATACTGAAGCATGTCATAGGCACGCGGCCTGAGATTGAGGCGGCGTTCGCCGTCGGATGTCGATTGCCAGACACATTGATTGGCCCGGTCTAGCCGGAATGGCGGGAAATCGCTCACGTTTGTCTCCGACCTCACGGCCCGTTCGTACTTGCAATCTAGCGGATTCTATACCCGCAATATGACCGCGAAAACCCACGATGTACCGGCATGACCGGGCGTCGTCCGGCAAGTCTTCGCCCCCGTTTGGGGGATAGGACGCCATGATGCCTTCGACAATAATGCTTTATGGCGATGACTTCCGGTCGCCCCAACCGAGGAGAAAACGAAATGCCTAAAGCGTTTTCAGTTCCTGTCACTCCGCAAGGTAAGTCGGCCCTGGCGACGTTGCCGCCGTGGCACTACTCGAGCGACTGTCTCGCCATCGAATACTGGGCCGACCCGAAAGCGATCGCCGCGCTTCTGCCGCCGGGCGTCATTGTGGACGAGCAATCGGCCGGGCGTGCCTTCTTCTGGTTTCTGGATTGGCAGTTCACAGGTTCCAATGACGAATTGACGGACCCCGCCCGCTATCAATACCGCGAGGCCTTCGTTCTGGTCGAGGCCGTCTTCGACGGTATGCCGGTCAACTACTGCCCGTACATCTTCGTCGATAACGACGCGGCCATCGCTCGCGGCTGGGCGCAGGGGTTTCCGAAGAAGCTCGCCAGCGTCTACCAGACCCGCAGTTTCTCCGCACCGAGTCTGGCCGCGGCGCCGCTGGCCAAAGGCAGCCGCTTCGGCGCCAGTGTATCCGCGCACGGCGAACGGCTGGCCACCGCCCGGATCCAGCTCGACGAACCTGTCGCAAACCCTGCGAGTGTTTTCAATCGGCCTACGACGATGCGCCGTTACTTTCCGCAACTCGCAGCGGGTCTTCAGGAGAAACCGCCGGTCGATGAACTCACCATGTCGCTCACGGACAATCTCGCGATCGTGGACGTCTGGACCGGCTCGGCGGAACTGAAGATTCCTGAAGTCGACGGCGAGGACATGCATCTGATTGCGCCACTGCGCGTCGGCCGCGGTTACCGGCTCGGCATGGCGTACTCCGTGACGGACCTGCGCATTCTCAAGAACTACGCCGCTTGAGGATTGGTGACGGCCCCCTGACCGATCAGGGGGCGTTGGCTCGACCGTCTTCGCGAATGCCCGTCAAACGTCTCGTCTCTATAGGAGCCGCTCACCATGCCGCTCTACACCTTGATCACCCAGCATGGCGTACTCAGCAGCGAGGCCAGGTCGAAGCTCGCGGTCGAACTGACCGACCTGCATTCCGACTATTCCGGTGTGCCAAAGAATTGGGTGCATGTGGTCTTTCAGGAATATCCGCCCGGCAATGGCTTCACCGCCGGAGAAGCAGCGGCCACTGCCGCGCTGACGCTGCTGATCCGAACCGGCCGCTCGCCCGAGTATAAGCGCGGTTTGCTACAGCGTCTTTGGACGTTATTTCAGACCGCGACGGGCGCCCCCGATGACCAGATTGTGATCGGCATTCAGGAGGTGCCGCCCAGTCAGGCGATGGAGATGGGACAGATCATGCCGGAAGTCGCCGGCGAATAGAGGAGGGCAGGTGCAGCGCCTGCCTTGGATGCGCGTGCCGCTCTGTTGACCGTATCGCGATGTCAGTTGGCTGTCCCGGTTCAGATTGGGTAGAGCCGTTGACAACGCCTGTGCGTGGGATCTCGCGGCACGGATACGTTTATACTCACTTTCGATTCGAGTTCAAGGTCGCGCGCGATGCAGTTCGGATACGTCGCGGCGCGTACCGGCACGAGCTCGTCCGCGATCCGCTTATACGACGAGGCGCCAGGCTACGTCAAAGGGCCCTGACGCGGGCTATGAGGCGAAGCCCTTGCAAGCCGGCGTATCCATCATAATGAAAACGAAGCCCGCGGCGATCCGAAATGCGCTGGCCGCCGCTTACCCCGTCAAGGCCGATACGAAGCGCGCCCGGCCGGACTGACTGGCCGGTTCGATACACGTCTGACACGACGATTCTTAGCCCAGGACAACCCATGAATCAGTTACCCCGACTCTTGCCTACCGCGGCGGCCGACGAAAGCTTCGGCGGCGTGACGTATCACATCGGCGGTGAGCTCGTGCCGGTTTTGTCGGTCGACGTATCGAACCAGCCGGTCTATTTCGAGCACCACATCCTGCTCTGGAAGAACTCGAACGTCCGCATCGGCATCCGGCCCGTCAAGGGCGCCGTCAAACGCATGCTCGCCGGCATGCAGGTGTTCGTCACCGAGGCGAGCGGCAACGGCATCATCGCATTCAGCCGCGACGGCGCCGGTCACGTGGTGCCGATTCATCTACGGGCGGGCGAGGAACTGCACGTGCGGGAGCATCAGTTCCTGGCCGCCACGGCGAATATCGAATACACCTTCGAGCGGCTCCGCGGCATCACGAACATGCTGTTCGGCCAGACCGGTTTCTTCGTCGACAAGTTTCGTGGCCACGGCGGCGAAGGCGTGCTCTGGCTGCATGGATACGGCAACGTCTTCGAGAAAGTGCTGGCTGCCGGAGAGACGATCGACGTCGAGCCGGGTGGATGGCTCTATAAGGATCCGCAGGTCCAGATGGACACAGTGGTTGACCGGCTTTCGAGCGGTCTCTTTGCGGCAGGGTTCAACTTTACGGTGAACCGGTTCACGGGTCCAGGGCGGGTGGGAATCCAGTCCATGTATGTGAACAACGCGACGAGCGACCGGTAGGGTCTTACCGTTACCGCTGCTCGATGCGCTCCCAACGGGATGACACTTGCCGCCCCGCTGTGAACGATCGACACGGCTATTCGGCTTCCCGACCGCTCTGGCGCGACACCAGATTCTCCGCGACGGACACGATCTGCTCCATGGCGGTATGCAGGTGTTCGCGCAGCAGGCGTGCGCCAAGGCGCGTATCGCCGGCACGCGACGCGTCGACGAGTTCGACGTGCTCGCGATGGGTATTCTCCCGAATCGGCACATTGACGACCTGGAAGCGAAAGAAGCGCTCGTTGCGGTCATTCAGCCGCTTGAGCGTTTCGATGGCGAGGTTCAGGCCGGAGGGCAGATAGAGCGTTTCGTGAAAACGCCAGTTCAGCGGCCCCCACGTCGACTCCGTGGCGCGGTCCATCTGGTCCACGATGGCAAGCGCCGCATCCCGCGAGGCCTCAGTGGTGGCGGGGATCGCCCTGGAAAAAATCCAGGGTTCCAGGCGCAGCCGCATTTCAAAGGTTTCGCGGACCTCGTCGACCGAAATCCCGCATACGTAGGCCCCTTTGTGGGCAATCACCGTCACCAGCCCCTCGCCTTGCAGCCGCGTAATCGCTTCCCGCACCGGCACGCGGCTGACGCCGAGCTCCTCGGCCAGCGCTTCCTGTCTCAATGCTTCGCCTGAGCCAAGCTCGCCACGCAAGATTTTTCCCCTGATCGCTTCGAGGACCAGGTCGACGGTGGTCGAGCGGACGATTTTTCCTGGCCTCCTTGCTCCGTCGGGCACGGACGCCTGGTCGGACGGGAGTTCGGATGTGTTTGGGGAAGCGGACAGGGGGCGGTGCATAAGACGGTTTTCAAAAGTGGTATTACATCATGCCACAACTGGATGCTGTATCCATTCTCCCGTTCGCACCGAATCGCCGCCGGGGCCCCGTCCGCTCTCAATGGGCGGCTATCCGGGCGCTGCCGCCCAGCGGCCAAGGCCCCGAAAATATGCAAAAGGCACTTGACTGTCCAAATTGGACGCAGCATATTGGATACAATCTCCAGTGTGCGAGGTGGAATTTCGCACCTGGTCATGCAAACGCGTCGTGGGGAATTTATGCGCTGGAACAGGGTACTGAACGTGGTCAACTGCCACGCGGAGGGGGAAGTCGGCAACGTGGTGACGGGCGGTGTGTTCGACGTCCCGGGCAAGAGCATGTTCGACAAGATGATGTATCTCGAGGAGCACCTGGACGAACTACGCAAGATATGTCTGTTCGAACCGCGCGGATCGGCCAATCAAAGCGTCAATTTCATTCTGCCGCCAACCGATCCACGGGCGCAGATGGGCTACGTGATCGCGGAATCCACCGAATACCCCGCCATGTCGGGCTCGAATACGATCTGCGTGGCCACGGTGTTGCTGGAAACCGGCATTCTGCCGATGACCGAACCGGTGACGAACCTGGTTCTCGAGTCGCCGGCGGGTTTGATTGGCGTGCGCTGCGAGTGCAGCAACGGCAAGGTCACGAAAGTCCAGTTCACCAACCAGCCGGCCTTCGCCAATCATCTTGACCGGCACATCGAAGTGGAGGGTGTGGGTACCCTTCTGGTCGACGTCGGTTATGGCGGCATGACGTACGTGCTGGTCGACGCTCAGGCGCTGGGTTTCGGTATTACGCCCGACGAAGCACGCGAGCTTTGCGAACTCGGTCAACGCATCAAGACAGCGGCCGCGGAGCAATTGCCGTCGCCGCATCCGCTCAATCCGCTCATCAAGGGCATTACGCAAACGGAATTCGTGCTGCCGCTGCGCCGCGAATCCGGTGTCCTCAAGTCTCGCAACACGGTCATCGTTTCGCCTGGCCGGTGCGACCGCTCGCCGTGCGGCACCGGAACGTCTGCGCGGCTTGCGGTGATGCACGCGAAAGGTCAGATCCAGGTCGGCGAGACCTTTGTGCATGAATCCATCATCGGCTCGCTGTTCGAAAGCCGGATCGAATCCGTTACCCACGTGGGCCCGTATGCGGCCGTGGTGCCGGTCGTCGCCGGGCAGGCGTGGATCAGCGCCATCTCACAGGTAGGCGTCGATCCGAG
Source organism: Paraburkholderia sp. GAS38 (assembly GCF_050434965.1). NCBI lineage: Bacteria > Pseudomonadati > Pseudomonadota > Betaproteobacteria > Burkholderiales > Burkholderiaceae > Paraburkholderia > Paraburkholderia sp. GAS38. The sequence goes on from NZ_JBNDJO010000006.1 coordinate 399,720, forward strand.
CGACCGTTTCCCGACGGGATTCACCCTGTCCGACACCTGGCTTGAGGCCGTGGACGACAAGCTCATCAAATCCCGGCTTTAAGTGTAGGGCTGGGCAATGTCCGACCGAGGACATCATTCATTAAGGACTGGAAATTATGTGGAAAGGCGTTTATCCCGCGGTAACGACGAAGTTCAAGCCGGACGGCAGCCTCGATCACGATGAGATGGCGCGAAGCTTTTCCCTTCAGCTCGATGCAGGCTGCGACGGGTTGATTGTGTGCGGTTCGCTCGGCGAGGGGCCCATGTTGTCCCACGCCGAACGGATCGAAGTGCTCGATGTCGCGCTTGCTGTGGCCGGCACGAAGCCTGTCCTGATGACCGTGGCCGATGCGTCGACCCAGGCATCCTGCTCGCTGGCCCGCGCGGCGCAAAAGAGCGGTGCGGCAGGGCTGATGGTGGTGCCGAGCATGGTCTATCACACCGACGAACGCGAAACCGTCGCTACGCTGAAGGCGGTTGCCGCTGCGGGCGGCTTGCCGGTCATGATCTATTCGAACCGCCTGGCCTACCGTGTGGATGTCACACACTCAATGCTTGAAACGTTGGCTGGCGACGATCACTTCGTGGCGATCAAGGAGTCTTCCGACGATATCCGCCGCACCACTGAAATCCTCAATGCCTTCGGTGAACGCTACGACGTCCTGACCGGCGTCGACAACCTCGCATTCGAGGCATTGACCGTTGGTGCGCACGGATGGGTCGCGGGATTGTGCTGCGCGTTCCCGGCCGAAACGGTCGCGATCTACAAGCTCGTGAAGGCTGGCCGCTACGACGAGGCGCTCGTCATTTACCGCTGGTTCCGTCCGTTGCTCGATCTTGATGTCAGTACGTACCTCGTGCAGAACATCAAGCTCGTCGAAGCGATCGCCGCGGATTCGAACGACCGCGTGCGCATGCCGCGCATGGCGCACGAAGGCGAGCGGCGCAGTCAGATCGAAAGCCTGGTGAAGCGCTCGCTCGAGACGCGTCCCGCCTTGCCGTCCGATCTTCATTTGTTATAAGCGCCCGCAGAGGCCGCCCCGAGGACTTCCATTCCATTATCCGTAGGATTTGATATGCGCTCGTTCAGAAAACTGGTTCTTATATGCGGTCTTTCGATCGTCCCGGGGTGGGTACTGGCGGATACGACCGTCACCATCGGCTTGTCCGGTCCGCTGACCGGCGGGGAAGCCGGTAGCGGCAAAGACAACGAAAACGGTGCACGGCTCGCGGTGCAGGACCTGAACGCGAAATCGTTCATGGTGAGCGGGCAGAAGGTGACCTTCAAACTCGATTCCGAGGACGATCAGGGCGACCCGAAAGTGGGCGTGCAGGTCGCCCAAAAGCTCGTGGATAGCGACGCAATCGCGATCCTTGGGCCGAACAACTCGGGCGTCGCGATTCCTGCCTCGCGCATCTTCAGCTCGGCGGGCGTCGCGATCTTGCCGGTCGCATCGAACCCGGCGCTGACGGCGCAAGGCTTTAACGATATCTTCCGGATCGGCGCGAGCGATGCGCAGTTGGGCGGCGCAATGGCGGACTTCGCGAAGAACGTGCTGAAGGCTCAACAGGTGGCGGTGGTGGACGATCGCACGGCATACGGTCAGGGCATCGCCGATCAGTTTCTGCAGGAGGCGAAGAAAATCGGCCTGAACGTGGTGGCGCAGGAATATACCAACTCGAAAGCGGTGGACTTCAAGGCGATCCTCTCGACGCTGAAAACGAAGAATCCCGATGCGGTCTTCTACGGCGGCTATTCCGCCCAGGCCGGTCCGATGTTGAAGCAGATGCACGAGATCGCCATGCGCTCGGCGCTCCTAGGCGGCGACGGAATCTGTTCCGTGGAATTGCAGCAACTGGCCGGCGATGTGTCGTCGGGCGTATTCTGCGCGCAGGGCGGTTCCGCGCTCGACAAGACCGAGGCAGGGCGCGCGTTCATTCAGCGCTATAAGTCGACGTACCACATCGACATGCTGGTCTACGCGCCGAACTTCTACGACGGCGCCATGCTGATCGCCAAGGCCATGCAGGCGACCGGGACCACGACCGACCGCGCGAAGATTCGCGCCTATCTGGCCAACGTGGAATACGACGGCCTCGCCGGACACTATTCGTTCGACGCCAACGGCAATCTGAAGGGCGCGCCGACGACGATCTATACGTTCAGGAATAACCAGTTGGTGCCTGATTGAGGTGAGGTGAGGGCAGGCCAGGCTCGTCGTGCGGCGCTGCGGTTTTCGCGCGCCCTTGGATCGACTTGACACGCAACGGGTCGTGGGGGAATACACTAGCGTTCCGCGGATTAGCGCCGCGCCTGGCCCCACGAAACCCGAGGGTGTCAATGAGAAATGGGGTGCAGCGATGAATCTACGTGACTTCAAGATCCACGTTCCGGACGATCAGATCGAAGATCTGAAGCTGCGTTTGCGTGCAACGCGATTTCCTGCCTCCATCAATGCAGAGCAATGGGACGACGGGGCAAGCCTTGCTTTCATCCGGCGACTGACCGAGCATTGGCTGAACCAGTTCGACTGGCGCGTGCAGGAGGCACGGCTGAACCGTCTGCCGCAGTACCTGGCGACGGTAGACGGGCTCGATATTCATTTCGTCCACCAGACTGGCAAGGGGCCAGCGCCGATGCCGCTCGTCCTCACGCACGGGTGGCCCGGCTCCTTCGTCGAGATGGAGCGCATCATCCCGCTTCTCACCGACCCCGCAGCGCATGGTCATGATCCGGCCGATGCGTTCCATGTCGTCGTCCCTTCGTTGCCCGGTTTCGGCTTTTCTGCGGCTCCGACCAGCCCCGGTGTCAGCCCCTACCGCGTTGCCGGATTGTGGCTCAAGCTGATGAACGGGCTCGGCTACGAGCGCTTCGGGGCGCAAGGCGGGGACATCGGCGCGGGTGTCTCGGCGTGGCTGGCACGTCGCTTCCCCGAGCAGATCATTGGCGCCCACATCAACTATATCCCCGGGAGTTTTCGGCCCCCGTTGGGCGCCGGCCTGCCGCCGGTGACCGCGGACGAACAGACGTATCTGGACACCGTCGCCGCCTGGTCGAGCGCGGAGGGCGCCTATGCGGCCCAGCAGAGCACCAGGCCACAGACCTTGGCCTATGGGCTGACGGATTCTCCCGTGGGCCTCGCTGCCTGGATCGCGGAGAAGTTCCGCACGTGGAGCGATTGCGGCGGCGATGTCGAACGCGTCTTCACGATGGACGAACTGTTGACCGACATTTCGATCTACTGGTTCGGCCACATGCTCGACGCCTCGTTTCGGATCTACAAGGAAGGTCGGCTCCGCCCGCTGGCCTTCGAAACGTCCGAACGGGTTGCGACGCCGCTCGGCGTGGCGGTGTTTCCGCGCGAGTTGCCGATGCCCCCGCGTTCGTGGGTGGAGCGCGCCTTCAATGTGCAGCGATGGACCCTGATGTCGAAGGGTGGCCATTTCGCGGCCCTGGAGCAGCCGGAGTTGCTGGCCGAGGACATTCGCGCGTTCTTCCGTCCGCTGCGGCACGCGCTTCGGCCCCCGGCGAAAAGCGGCGGTTAAAGCAGCGGGAGTCAGTAGGTGTAAAGCCGGGTCGGGCCATAGTTGGGACTGCAAAAACAGGAGAACATCGTGTCGGTCGAAATGATAGTGCCAATCAGCGAGTCGCTCGCTTTCCGGCATCTGTCAAAGATTCAGGAGGCGGTCGATGCAGTCGCTCCCTAAACGCGTCCTCGGGTCACTGGTTTTAAACAGTGGATGAGGCAATTGACGCATGAATGACCGAGTATTGCGTCGGAAAATAAAACTGGCGAGTCAACAGACTGCGTGACGGCTGTATTCGATCGCAGCTATTCGATTAAAAATACGTTTAATTTGAATATTGTTTTCAATAACCTATGCTGATCAGGCGGCGACGCTATTAGCTTGCTGCCCGCAAGAGAGGACGAAGAAATCTAATAATCAGCAGGGGAGAAATCGTGAAAAATTTTTGTTATGCTATTTGCGTAGCCATTGGCGCGCTGACGTTAACCGTCTGCGCCGCGGAATCCACAGCCATAACCAGCAACGCTGCGTCTTCTCCTCACACGGCGCAAGACATGGGCAATCTTTACTACGATACCGGCAAGGACTGCGGTGGTAACACGGCGCCGGCGTTTTTATGTTCTGGAATAATCATTCGCGAGACGGCACGGCCAGTAGCGGGACAAAGCTACTACTTCTGGCAGCCTTCGCCGTCGTCCTTGCATGAAGGCGCCGTGTCATTTTCGTACATCCGGCATGACGCCAGGTTCGATAAATTCAAAAGCAACGGTTCACATGGATATACGCTATACCCTCTGTTAGGAAAATACCGCTACAGCGGTTCAGACCGGAAGATAAAGCTCGATGTTTTATGCTCCTTCCCCCTGGACGGCTGGACGGATTACCGACAGAACGAAGGCTGCGGCCCGGACACGACGTATTTGAAGCAAAGTAGTCCGTGCCAGGGGCAGGGAATTACCACAGCGCAGCAGTGGTTGACCCAGTACAAAAGCGGCGACGGTGGGCTCAACCAATCTAATGGTCTCTATCAATGCGGATTCGACGTAAGCGAGGGCTCAAAATATGGGAATACTGCCCAGGCTTTTTACGCGACTATCCAGGCGCGGGACATGTTCAATGACGTTTCATTTCAGGAACAGGACGAATTACGATTGACCGTATGGACCACCGACGTTGATCCATCCGTGCTGCCCATACAATCCCTTTTCTATATCGTAGCCAACAGCAACGACGACGGCGGACAAGGACTCAAAGACGCGCAAGAGGACCAGAGCGACTACTACAAAGTCACTAATGGTGGGTTTATCCCGATCATTCGAATTACTTTGCCGCAGTCGTCTTCCAGTGACTTTGACTTCCATTTCATTGCGAGCGATCAATTCGTGCCGATCCCCTCGAATTGAGTTCTCTTGGGGTCCCGTCGCGTCGATAGAATCGTTCGGCAAGCGTTGTTTGGTGGCGTGGGCTCCGGCGGGAAAGCGGACATTTGAACTTGGCTAAAAGCGGACATTTCTAAAAAGCTACTACAACCGAAATGTTGATAATTTATATTATGTCAAATAGCTTAGCTAACTCCAGCACTGAAAATTACATTTGTCTGAAGTTTGTGCGAAATTGTAAGCACTCTGTTATATTTCGCGCCGCTTCTGATTTTCAGCAGGATTCCAGGTGTCCGCAGAACCCCGTCACGGCTGCCTCAATGAGTTTCTCGCCTTGACCGAGGGTCTTTCCGTCGCGGCCGTCGCTCGCACCTTGCGCTGTTGCTCACGCTCAATCCGCAATTACATCTCCGGCCGCTCGCCGATCCCCTGGCACCGTATCGAAGTGCTCCGCCTGCTCGCACTCGAAGCCGCTGCGGCGTCTGGCGACACCCGTGGCGCCGCGCCGACCGACGAACCCGCCGTGGTTGCCAACATCGCCCCTGATCCGGCCGCACCGGACGTTCCACCTGCCGAACTGCTCGCCTGGGTCGGCGTGCATGCCCCCCATTTTCTGTCGAGCCGGCGCAGCTTCGCACTGTATGTCCGTGGATGGAGCGTAATCGACAAGATCCGCCGTGCCAAGCGCGAAGGCACGTTCGCGTCCGTGCTTGCACGCTGGCGCATGCTCGCGGTCGAGTTGCCGCGCATGTGGCGCTCCGGCCGGATGTTTTCGGGCGTCGATCCGCCCGCATACGTACACGAGAAAGCAGCGTCGTGACGTGGGCGACAAATGCGCAACTGAACCTGAATCAACGCAGCCAACGGCGCGCGGACAAGAAACGTCGCCGCGCGCCGCCTAACCTTGCACCAATAATTTATCGTATGTACAATAAATCGCAAGGGATCGAATTCGACCCAGCCAAAGACCAGATCAATCGCAGCAAACACGGGGTCTCGCTAGCGCTTGCCGGGAGCTTCGAATGGGACAGCGCAATCGACGCGCTTGATGACCGGTACGCATACGGCGAGCAACGCTTTATCGCGTACGGCCTGATCGGCGATCGGCTCTATTGCCTGGTCTATACGGTGCGCGGCGAAACGCTGCGCGCTATCAGCCTTCGCAAGGCAAACAAACGTGAGGTGAATGATTATGTTGAGCAAACGCACTATCGTGATGCCGACCGATGAGGAAAATGCAGCGATCAATCGGGGCATCGCGGCAGATCCCGACACGCGCGAACTGGGCACCGACGAAATTCGACGGATGCGCCCCGCGCGTGAAACGCTTCCAAAGCGGATTGGTGAAGACGCCGCGGCCGATCTGTTGAAGCGCCGCGGCCGGCCGCTGGCTGACGTTACGAAGGTCGCGACGAGCGTTCGCTATGATCGGGACGTGCTCGACGCATTCCGTGCAACCGGCGAAGGCTGGCAGACACGCATGAACGATGCCCTGCGCGACTATGCCAGGTCGCACGGCATGATGTAACGAAAGCCCGCTTCGGCGGGCTTTTTCTGTCCGTCTCCCCTTCCCTGCGTGCGCTCCCAAACTGCGCCAGCAGTCTCCGTGCCGCTGCTCCATGCGGGCATAACGTCCACGGTCGTTATCTGGAGCACATTTGCCGCGCCAGGTTGTGCGGCATAATGCGATCCTCTCAGGTTCTGGCACGGCCCTCGGAATAGCCAGAACCCTTCGCCGACCGGATTCCGGTCGGTTTTTTTTCGACCAGATAGCGCCACATCGACTTCAACGATGGTCTCAGATCGACCCGAACCGGTCATTCAGCTTTCTCCAAAGCGGTCATTGGTCCGTGCACGGAAAGCTGGAGGCGACGAGCCCGCCCGCTCCATCACGCACGTTTGGACTGCCGTTTAAGATGTCGCTCTCATCGTATGGTAGTGGCGTTGTGCTTTTGCGCGATTTCCACAAGTGGCCATCGAGCACCATCGTCGCGACCTGCTCCGCGAGAGATCGAGGAACAACCACGAGCATGCGCCACACTCTCGGACATTCGAAAGGATCGGTTGCGAAAGCAGTTCGCTCGCCGCGATAGCAAGCCGGTCCTTTATGAGCGCGCTGCCGGCCTTCTCGGGGCATACCGTCCAGCGCACCGGTGCTCGTCCTTCAACGAACAGCGTCGAATGGCTCATTGCCTCGACGATATAACCTTCCAGCCGCAGCCGAGCTGTCTCCGAAGGCAGAGCGCCGCCAGCGATCGCAGAGAACACTGCGTGCACGGCTTCTCGCAGTTCCGTCAGCTCTTTCAGGATATCGGATGGGCGGTGCCCCGCGCGCGACCGCGCTTTCTCGATCAGGCGACTATCAGCCGGATTAAGGACACCGCTCGCCGTAGCCCAGTCGATAGCGTCACGCCAGTCGACCAATCGCTCGACGTCACGCTCCTTACCAGCGCCGCCGCATGTGTTCACGAAGTTAAGGACGAGGTGCCCGCCTACGCCCGCGTCTGCTCGCACACGCGATTCTCTTACACTGGCCAATATAACCTCCTTGAAGGATTTTGATGGTTAGTCTATGCTTGTTCTTCGCAACAGTCCAATGCACAAGGCGATTCATGACGGATACTTCGCGGCAATTTCAGCAGCTGTTTCCTGGAGCGTTGCCTTTGGCACATTCTTTTGACTTCGATGACCAGTCAGTACGCTATGGCGTAATCGGCGCGGGCAAGCCGATAGTGCTGGTACATGGAACGCCGTTTTCTTCGCAGGTCTGGCACCGCATTGCGCCGATTGCGGCTCGCTTTCGACAAGTCTTCTACTTCGATCTGCTTGGTTACGGGATCTCTGAGCAGCGCGCGGATCAGGATGTCTCACTGGGCGTTCAGAATCGCGTGCTTGCAGCCTTGCTCAAGCATTGGCGGCTCGAAAAGCCAGACGTGGTTGCCCATGATTTCGGCGGCGCCACAGCGCTCAGGGCAGCCTTGCTGGACCGATGCGAGTATCGATCTCTGCTGCTGATCGATCCGGTGGCGGTCGCCCCGTGGGGCTCACCGTTTGTTCGTCATGTGCGCGCGCATGAGGCTGCGTTCGCAAGCGTGCCCGCGTACATTCATGAAGCGATGGTCAACGCATATCTGCAGGGCGCCGCGAACCGAACGCTCGCGGCAGACACATTGCGCGTTTACTCGTCGCCATGGATGGGCGAACTGGGTCAAGCGGCGTTCTATCGGCAAATCGCCCAGATGGACCAGCGCTATACCGATGAGGTTCAATCGCGCTATGGAGAACTTCGCTGCCCGGTTTCCATCTTGTGGGGCGAGGAGGATCAGTGGATTCCGGTCGATCGAGGCTTGGAATTATCGGCGATGATCCCCGGGGCACGCTTCACCCGGGTTTCTGGGTCGGGGCATTTGATGCAGGAAGACGCTCCCGAAGCGATTGCCAGCGAGATGATGGGTTTTCTGCAGTTGGGAGAACGACACCAAATTGCCGGCTATCCTGGGTCCGAGGTCGAACGTCTCTAGTTGGCCGAACGCGGTCTGACATGCTCCTGCGCCCATAGACCGGATTTTATAGTTGCTCAGTCAAGGGGGCCGGCAGCACGTCCTAGCTCAACAAGCTCAAGATTGAATTCCTCCAACCTCCAAGATCTAACAACGACAAATCCGAACGCCACATAGAGTGCGATAGCAGGACTATTTCGTGCCCCGGTCGAAACCGTGAGTGGTTCCGCACCGACTTCCGCCAGAAGAGTCAACATTAAGGCGCTCGCAACGCCTCTTCGCTGATAGCTCGGGCTCACCGTCATGGACGAGATGCAGGCCGGAGCCTGATCATTGGTCGCCGCTATGCTCGCAACGCCCACCATGGCATCGTCAATCCATGCTCCGAAGAAACGATCCTCAGAGCGGAGGATATCTGTCACGTTCCGATCTAGTGGCGGAAAACGCTCGACGCCAAGCAACGCGGCTTCTTGTCGATAGGCTGCATGCTGTACCGCAAGAATCGCCTCAGCAACGTGAGGATTTCGATGATCAAGAATAGTGGTATGGATCGGGCGCATGTTGATACGGGAGGTCTCACGGTTAGGCATCGTCTCATGCGACTGAGTACAAATTGCCTTGAAGATATGTCGACGATCCCGGCCCCTCTTGCGAACGGCCGAAACTGGCCGAACGTGGCAGTTCGTTGTCGGCTGGTGTTCGACCGCCACTGATATCGAGTTGAATGCACGTGGTCGACCTTAGTTGGTCTGCAACGGACGCCCGAAAGTGGCAGCTTTGTGCATCTTCTGTCACGGCTTGCGAAGCGCAAGATAACTCATCGTATCCTGGTAGCTGAGCACTTCGGTTCCATCGCATTTCAGGCCATAAATCCAATAGCTGATCATAGAACCGTGCATCGGATAAAACTCGAATTCCGCGCGCCGACAACTTGTGAGCGATGACAGTTTCGCCTGATTAAAAGCGCCGGTGTCTTTCACATAGATGTTGTGGCCGCCACGCTGCGGGAAGATCAGGAAAGTCGCCAGCAAGTCGCGACCGTCGTCTAGACGAACTTCGAGGTACGGTATGTGATTCGACACCCTTGTGATCTGCCCTGTTGCGCGAACCAGATCTCCCTCGTTGGGCGCCGTGTATCGGGCGTAGTCGTGCTCATCCTGCAGCTTTTGAGCGTACCAGGTACCAAGCGCTACGCACAGGCTGGCGACTACCATCACCCCGATGATGAGGCGCGATCTTTTACGTGGTTTTTCAACGCTTGCGTAATGGGATGAGTTATCGATCGGAAGCATGGCGCCAGAGTGAAAACGGTCGGTTACCGCGAATCTCGATTGTCGACGAACTGGGCCCCGATGTCGAACGGCTGCTTGTGGCCGAGGCTGTGTCAAAACGTGCGACTTCGACATCGAGCGAGAAAGTCGACCTATCAAAACGCTCTGTATCGGCTTCGCGGCACGTCGGGAAGGGTAAAGCGACACCCGAAAACCGGGTAGTTTCGAGTTTTGACACAGCCTCGGCCGAACCCCGCCCGACGTCCAGCACGCGTGAATTCGTCGGGCGCGCATCGTGCGTCGGCACCGTAACCGACCCGGAGCGGACTGTGGCGTTGTTACAAAGCAGCCGCTCGACGGCGGTTACGGATGTTGCTTTCCCACTTCAGTTATAACGAATCGAACTGTGTGTTGGCCAGGCCGAAGGATGTGTTCATACTTCCCGAAGTCAGTCCCTCGCGCTTTTTCATCAAAAAGGGCGCATGGATTGGCCGAGTTTCCAGGTCCCAACTGACTGGCAGACGCAAAGTCGCAACGGTGAAAGGTCGGTTTTTCACTGTCGTCGTTTGAAGCCCAGGTGTTCAGGCAGTTCTCTCCAGTCCGGCAGACATAAGCAACCCGGACGGGAATGTTGGACGCCCGAACGGGATCCTCCCCGGACGCCTTGGAGTTAAGATAGACCACAACTTGCTTCAACGTCCAACCACAGTGTCCGGGCTTTACGTCATCTCGCCAGACAAGCCAAGATCGCTGCCCATTCGACGCGGACGTCTGTGTTGCACGCTTCGCGAAATGGCTAGGCATGAAGCCAGCCTCTCCAACCTTGTGTTGACAGAACATCGAGTCCGTTGTTGCGTACCAATCTTCGACAAGAACGGCTTCGACATCGTCGGGTATCGTGCCGGTTACCTCTACTCGATCATTGGGGGCGGGGTTGTCAACTGGCGCGGCAAACGCGGCGCAGTTATAGAGCACCACCATTAGAAAAATGAATAGAGATTTCACGCGTGCCCCTTTTCTGAACCTCTAAATGCTTGCCCGATTGTCGGCGATCTGGGCGCATACGTCGACTGACCCTTCCTGGCCGAGGATTGCGGTAGGGATGCCCATTGCTGAGCACCCCCCGCACAGATCCCGGCGTGCCCAATTCGGGCACCGGGCTCCTACCTTGGGTGTT